>QGUY01000121.1 GCA_003242315.1 Bacteroidota bacterium | reverse complement strand
TGGATGATCGCGGGGTACTTCGGGGAATAGCCTCGAAAAGAAGGGGCCTACCAGTTTCGCCAGGATGGCTACCATGCCACCCTTCTCACCAATCTTCATAAGGCCCAGCCAAAGCGACATTACACCGGTGAGGTATAACGATATTTCAAAACCGGTTCTGGCATTATCAAACGTCGACGCAAGCAAGGCGGGGAATATGGCTGTGTCGTTAAAGAAGATCAGCTTGACGAGGGCGACGATGAAGGCGATAAGAAAAAAAGAAACCCAGATATAGTTGAGCGCCATTCTAGCGAGTCAGGTTAGGTAAAGCAACAAATGTATACTGACAATTACAAGTTGACGAGGCTAAGGCTATGAACTGCTGTCAGCCCCGCTGTTTCTGTCCGTAGTCGCGCCGGACCGAGATTCACAGGCATGAACCCTGCAGTCTCCGCCATCCTTACTTCCTGTATTGAGAAGTCGCCTTCAGGACCGATCAGCACGCAATAGGTTCCTCTCGGCACGGCTGCTTGCAGCAAATGTTGAGGCGCACCCGCCCTGGCGATAAATCGCTGTTCGTCTTTGGCGTCGTGAACGGCGCTTGAGAAGGGGATCATCCCCCGGATCGTGGGGAGGTGAGCCCGAAGGGATTGTTTCATGGCACTTACAGCCAACCGGTTTAGCCGATCGAGCTTTACAACGGTCCGCTCGCTGTGTTCACATTCGACAAATGTGATGGCGTTGACGCCTATCTCCACGGCCTTTTCCACGAACCAGTCGATACGCTCATTCTGTTTCGTCGGGGCGATGACGATATGAGTAGTGAATCCGGGATCGGGAGCCGGTTGTTCATTGTTTATGTCGAACGCGCACCGGTTTGTGTCAGCTACGGTGATAACCGCGTCGTAAAAGAAGCCGCGGCCATCCGTGATGCGGATTGTGTCACCGCGCTTGTGCCGCAGAACCTTGACGCAGTGTCTTGATTCGTCGGGATCGAGATGCCGAACGCCTTCCTTTATCCCCGGCTCGTAAAAAAGCATGGTGTCAACCTGCTTGTTGACTCAGACGTTGCACAAGTGCGATGTAAGAGCGCATGGCGTCTTCGCGGGGCATAGATTTCTTTGAGGCCCACGCGTCGTATTTTGCGATAGCCTTGAAGTCAAACCCGCCCGGCCTTTCGCCAGTTACGTCACCCTCCACGGCCTGTTTGTATAAAGCGTAAAGTTCCAACAAGGTTTCGTTGTCGGGGCGGGCAGTCAGCTTCCTTGAATCTTCTACCGCCTTTTCAAATTCTTCGTTCAGGCTCATCCGGGTCGGGTATGTACGGTTGACTATCCGCGTTGGTCTATGGGTACGTATGGTCTCAGGCGTTCACCCACGTATATCTGGCGCGGACGTCCGATAGGTTCCTTGTTGTCGCGCATTTCTTTCCATTGTGCGATCCATCCGGGAAGTCGGCCCATAGCAAACATCACGGTGAACATGTCGACCGGCAGGCCGAGTGCGCGGTATATGATGCCGCTGTAGAAGTCGACATTAGGATAGAGTTTGCGCTCCACGAAGTAGTCATCCTGCAGCGCAACTTCTTCCAGCTTCTTGGCAATGTCGAGGACAGGGTCCTTGACACCGAGCTTGGCCAGTACGCCGTCGGCTGCCCTCTTGATGATCTTCGCCCTGGGGTCGAAGTTCTTGTATACGCGGTGTCCGAATCCCATCAGGCGGAAGGGGTCGTTCTTATCCTTTGCCTTGTTAATCCACTTCTCGATGTTGCCGCCGTCCTTTCTTATGTTCTCGAGCATCACGATTACCTCCTGGTTGGCGCCGCCGTGGAGCGGTCCCCAAAGGGCGTTGATGCCGGCGGAAATGGATGCGTATATGCTGGCCCGTGACGAGCCGACGATGCGGACGGTGGAGGTGGAGCAGTTTTGTTCATGGTCTGCGTGAAGGATCAGCAGCTGGTTGAGCGCTTGTGCCACCACGGGATCCACTTCATAGCGCTGGCCCGGCAGGGCGAACATCATTTTAAGGAAGCGTGAGCAATAGTCCAGTTCGTTGTCCGGATAATTTACCGGATGGCCCAGCGCGTTCTTGTACGACCAGGCGGCGAATGTCGGCATCTTGGCGAGCGACCGTATGATGCTCAGGTATACCAGTTCGTCGGATCGGTTAGGGTCCAGCGATTCCGGATAGAAGGCGGTCTGCGCACAGAACAGGGACGCGAGGACGCCCATGGGGTGCGCGGTTGACGGGAAGCCGTCCAGGATTTTCTTAATGTCTTCGTGCACCAGGGTATGGGTGCGGATGTCGTAGCTGAATTCTTCCAGCTCCTGGCGGGTCGGCAGCTTGCCGAATATGAGCAGGTAGGAAACTTCCTCAAAAGTCGATTTTTCCGCGAGCTCCTCGATGGCGTACCCCCGGTATCGAAGTATCCCTTGGTCTCCGTCCAGAAAGGTAATCGCACTCTTGGTAGCCCCCGTGTTCTTATATCCAAGGTCCAGGGTAATCGCGCCTGACTTCTCTCGGAGTTCGCCTATGTCAATGGCGATTTCCTTCTCGGTTCCCTCTATCACCGGGAGCTCATAGGTTTGACCGTTAAGTTTCAATTCAGCAGTTTTCGACATATTCAAGGGATTTTAAAAGGTTTTAAATATAAGCCGCCATGAAATCAGAAAAAAATCGACCCCGCGAAATAATGGGTTCCCGGCTGGCGTGGCAAGTGGTGGCTTCGATATTGTCCGTACCTTTGGGAGAAAGTCGGACGACGTCGCGCCTCGACAAGGAATCTTTGGGCCGCGTAAAGGGTTGTTTAACGTGTATATCGGTAAGAAAAAGATTCGTGTAATAAATGCCGTACTTTTTCTGTACTCGGGTAAGTTTTACTATAGATATTTGATAGGCCTGTTGCCATTAGAAGGGATATGATAAATTTTGGATTCCGCCGGAGCAAGAGCCTCGCGGTGGACTTGGGGAACACAACCACGATGGTAGGCGATGAGGAGAACGTGCTGCTTTGCCAGCCCTCCTGCATCGTATTCAACGCGAGTAACAACTCCGTCAAAGCCGTAGGCTCCAAGGCTTACGAAATGTTTGAAAAGACGCATGACGACCTGAAGCCAGTCAAGCCTCTGCGGGGTGGCGTCATTGCCGACTATTACTCGGCTTCCCGCCTCATCCATGAACTCGTACACCGCTGCTGTTCGGTTTCCTGGTTCGGAGGATTTGATACCATCGTTACCGGTGTGCCGTACCACACGACAGAAGTGGAACGTCGCGCGCTCCGCGACGCTATGGACCAGTTCACGGCGCGCAGGCACTACCTCATCTATGAGCCAGTGGCTGCAGCCTTAGGGTTGGGCCTTGACATCCAAAGTCCGGAGGGCAAACTCGTCCTCGATATAGGTGGAGGCATTACCGAAATCGTTGTCATATCCCTGTCGGGCGTTGCCGCGTTCCAATCGCTGAAAGTAGCCGGTGACGCGTTTGACACCGCTATTCAGGATCATTTCCGCCGGCATTACAATATGGCTATCGGCATGAAGACGGCGGAACAGGTGAAAATACAGGTAGGGTCCGTCGTACCCGATCCCGATGACGAACCTGCTCCGATGCTGGTGCGGGGCAAAGACCTGATCACAGGTATCCCTATGATCCGGAAGATCGATCACCGTGAAGTCTGTGAAATACTGGAAAAGTCCATCACGTCTCTTGAGCATAGCATCGTTCAAACACTGGAGACCTGCCCTCCTGAACTTGCTGCCGACATCTACGAAACGGGACTTTATGTCACGGGAGGTGGCGCTATGCTTCGTGGCCTGAAGAAACGGCTCGAATCACGCATCAAGCTTAAAGTGCACATCGACAAGGATGCGATGTATGCGGTGACCCGGGGCATCTCAAAGGTGTTGAAGGAACACCGGAAATACGGCAGCGTCTTGTTCGAGTAAATCAAAAACGATTCACCTATCCTCTGGGTCCGGCCACGAATCTCCGGTGCCCTTGAAGAAAAAAAGCGATGAAACCTTCACCGCTTTTTTTGCTCTTACATGCCAGAACCTGAATTATCCTGATCGCTGTCTTCAAATAGCGATGGGGATGTGCTTGCGGTTTCAGGCGCGGGCGCAGGAGCCGGAGCAGGCGCAGGGCTGGGAGCAGGTGCGACCTTCTTCGCTGCTTTCTTCTTCCTCGCTACTTTCTTTGTTGCTTTCTTCGCTACCTTCTTAGCTGCCTTCTTAGCTGCCTTCTTGGCTTTCTTGGGAGCGGCTTTCTTTACGGCCTTCTTAGCCGCCTTCTTCTTCGCGGCCTTCTTAGCCGTCTTCTTTGCTGCCCTGGCGGGGCGTTTCTTAGATTTTTTTGATGCAGCTTTCTTGACTTTCTTTGCCATAGCTAATGATGGGTTTATTTACTCCAAAAGTTAAATAAATATATCAACCATCAAGCAAGGCTACTTACAATTATTTTTACAAATCATTTGCGATGAATCATCCTCGTATTAACACTGCGCTACTATCGTATGGTATGTCCGGAGAGATCTTTCATGCGCCGTTGCTCGAGGCGCATGCGGGCTTCAATCTCACCCACATTATGGAGCGTTCTTCGAACCGTGCCGCGAAGCGCTATCCGTCAATAACAACAGTACGATCACTGGATGAAATACTGGAAGACAAGTCTATCGAACTTGTTGTCGTCAATACCCCGCATGAGACCCACTTTGAACTAGCATCAAGGGTACTACAGGCCGGAAAACATGCTGTCGTCGAGAAGCCATTTGTGGTGACCGTTCGCGAAGGAGAAGAACTGATACGGCTCGCGCGCGAACACGGGGTAATGCTTAGCGTATTCCAGAATCGCAGGTGGGATGGCGACTTCATGACGGTGCAGAAGGTACTTCAATCGGGTCTGCTTGGACCACTCGCCGAGTTCGAAGCGCACTATGATCGCTATCGTCCGGAAGTGGACCGCACCACGTGGAAAGAGGGTTCCCACCCTGGATCAGGCATCCTGTATAATCTCGGTACGCACATGATCGACCAGGCGCTCACTCTTTTTGGTAAGCCCGAATCTCTCTCTGCATATGTCTCCATCCAGCGGGAGGGTGGTGTGTCGCCCGACTACTACGACATCCGCATGTACTATCCGCGATTCACCGTTATCCTGAAGTCGAGTTACCTCGTGCGTGAACCGGGACCCCGTTACCTCGCCCATGGTGTGCATGGAACCTTCACAAAGTATGGGATCGATCCCCAGGAACAGGCTCTCAAAGAGGGCGGCATCCCCGGTACCCCGGGCTGGGGAACAGAAGGCGAAGAATGGTGGGGCAGAATCAACACCCAGATCGGCGACCTCCACATCGATGGTACCATCGAAACCCTGCCGGGCAATTACCTCGGCTTCTACGACAGCATCTACGCGGCGCTTCGGGAAGGCAAAGAACCCGCAGTCACCGCAGAGCAGGGCCTGGCAGTAATTCGAATTGTTGAACTCGCCATCGAGAGCAGTAAACAGGGAAAAAGGATCCAGGTAGATTGGTAACTGCCTACTGCCTATTGTCTAATGTCATCGCCCATTGCCAGCTGAAAGAATACGTTCCCGATCCTACCGAAAACCTCACATCCCCGTCCTGCGTTGTCACGGCGCGCACACCTTTTGCACGATCCAGCGTCGTCTTACCTTCGGTGATCTGCTTGCCTGCTGCGCCGGGTAGGGTGACTGTTGCAGTGGTGTTGGGTGGTACGGTAACATCAACCGTAATCATACCGTCTTTGATCGTCCAGCCCGAGGCGACGGTGCCATAGAGTGTTTGAAGAGATGCCCGGGCATGCGAGAGGTTGCCGCCCGGTTGTGGGGCGATGATGATATGCTTATAGCCCGGTGCGGCTGGGTCCGGGTTAATGCCCGCGATCGTTCGATACATCCAGTCGCCAATAGCACCATAAGCGTAGTGATTAAAGGAGTTCATTCCCGGCGTCTGGAATGTGCTGTCCGGCTTGATGCCATCCCACCGTTCCCAGATGGTGGTAGCACCCATTTTCACGGGGTATAACCAGGAAGGATACGTCTCCTGGAGCAGGAGCTGGTATGCGACATCGGTATAACCGTAGCGGCTCAGCACGTGACAGAGATACGGTGTCCCGAGAAAACCAGTAGTGAGGTGGTTGCCATAGTCCCTGATGTTCTCGACCAGACGTGCAGCGGCGGCCTGACGCTGTGATTCAGGAAGAATGTCGAACTGCAGGGCGAGGGTGTATGCGGTTTGCGTGCTGGACACCAGCCTGCCTGTTGAAGTCATGTACTCCTTCCTGTAGGCTTCCGTGATCTTCTGGAGGAGATCCTCGTATTTGGCGACGTCCTGATTCATCCCGAGAATTTTTGCCGCGTCGATCAGCAAACGAGTTGAGTGGATGAAGAACGACTGAGCGATGAGATATTTGTCGGTCACAGCCGATCTTCCATCGTTGTCGTCGAACGGGCGGTAGAAGAGCCAGTCGCCAAAGTGAAATCCCTTATTCCATAGGTAGTTTTCGCTGGCGCCAGCCATGAAATCCACCCAGCGCTTCATGGATGAGTACTGCTCTTTCAGGAAAGTTGTATCGCCGTAGGCCGTGTACATCGCCCAGGGGATGATCGTCGCCGCGTCGGCCCAACCTGCAGAGGCTGAAGCATCCTCACCAAGTACGTTGGGGACTACAAAGGGCACGCGCCCGTTGGCGGTTTGATCCGCTTCCAGGTCCTTCAGCCACTTTGAAAAGAACGCCGCGACGTTCATGTTAAACGCGGCCGTACGAGCGAAGACCTGGGCGTCGCCGGTCCATCCGAGACGCTCATCACGTTGCGGACAGTCCGTCGGCACATCAAGGAAGTTGCCCTTCTGGCCCCATTTAATATTGTGTTGCAGCTGATTTACGAGGGGATGGGAGCATTCAAAATGTCCCGTAGGCTTCATGTCAGAATGCAGGACTACGGCCTCCATCTGATGGGGCTGAAATCCGGATGGAAAGTTCTCTAACCGCACATAGCGGAAGCCCATGAACGTGAATCGCGGTTCGTACTGTTCCTCACCGCCACCTTTGAGCGTATAGGTGATGGTTGCTTTGGCCGCCCGGAGGTTGTCGATGTAAAAGTTGCCATTCTTGTCGAGGACTTCCGCATGGCTGACCTTGACCGTATGACCTGCCGGCCCAGAAATCCCAAAACGCACCCAGCCGACGAGGTTCTGTCCGAAATCGACAACCGTCTCTCCCTTCGGTGTCGTAATGACCGCTACTGGTCGGATCACTTCCTGCCGGCGAATGGGTTCATTAATGGTCGCGACAAGCACATTCTTGTCGCCGTCAAAGACGGTCACTCCCTGCCACGCGCTGTCGTCATAACCCGTATTGTTCCAACCTGTTTTTTCCTGGCGTGCATCATAGATCTCACCGTGATAGATCTCCGCCATTCGCAACGCACCGGTCGACGATTTCCAGGTGTTATCAGAAACAATTCGGTCGGTGCTTCCGTCAGCATACGTGATTTCGAGCTGGTACAGTAGCGCGATATCGTTGCCGTAGTAATTCCTTTGCCTGCTAAAGCCAATATTTCCCCGGTACCATCCATCGGCAAGCATTACACCTGCGGCGTTCTCTCCCTTCTTCAGTTGACCGGTTACATCATACACCTGGTATTGCAGTCGCTTGTTGTAGCTCGTCCATCCGGGCGTAAGCACAGCATCGCCTACACGCTGCCCGTTGAGGTGTGCCTCATACAGTCCGTGAGAAGTCACGTACAGACGAGCCGATCGCACCGGCTTGCTTACATTGAAACTCTTTCTCAGAAGTGCGACTGGCCGTTCCTCCGCCTCTGGGTCGTCAGACAACGGTCGTATCCATTGAGCTGACCATTCGTTGGTATTCAGCAAGCCCATTTCCCAAAATGCAGGCGCACTCCACGCTGACGCTTTGTTGCTGCCGTCCCAGATCCGTACCTGCCAGTAAAGACGTTGGCGCGATTGCAGGGGAGGGCCGGCATAACGCACATGTGTCGACTGGCCCGACATCACCTTTCCGGAAGACCAGATAATGTTGCGGCCACTGCTGATGTCAGGATTCGTTCCTACTCGGATCTCGTACGCCGACTGGGTAATGTCGCGCGCGCTGGATCGAATTTTCCAGCTTAACCTGGGCTGCTTTGCATCAATGCCGACAGGGTTTACAAGATACTCGCAGACGAGGTCCGTCACTTCGGGACGCTGTGCGATTGACACATGGACGACCGCCATTCCAATCAGGAATACGAGAGTACGAAGGAACATGATGTGTAAGTTTGGTACGATTGCGAATCTAACAGAATAAGCTTCTTGTTCCCTACGTCTATGCAATTATCCTCGTACCGTTACAGGGGTGAAGCAGGACACATCAGGGAAGTATGGATATGCAATTCGCAGGGATGAAGGCGCGGAAGTGTTTGCTAATCCTTGCCGTGAATTCACCGCACACGTACTTGACGGGCCGTCCATCGATTTCCCGCACAGGAGTCAACTCACCCATCGTGCCCGTTGCAAAGACTTCGTCGGCATTGTAAAACTCCGTTAATGATAGGTTACGCTCTACAATGGGTATTCCATGCTGTTTGCACAACTCGATGACTATACCTCGGGTGATTCCCGCCAGGCAGACGTCCGCCGGAGGCGTGAGCACCGTACCATCCTTCACCATAAAGAGGTTGGTGTCGTTGAGTTCTGCAACGAATCCATTCGCGTCAAGCATGATGGCCGCGTCTACACCGGCCACATTGGCCTGAATCTTTGCCAGGATATTATTGAGGAGATTGTTGTGGTGAATTTTTGAATCGAGGAATTGCGGACCATTCCGCCGTACTGAGGAAGTGATAACGCGTATCCCATACTCGTTGTCATATACAAGTGGCTTCCATTCTGCCAGCACAATAAGGGAGCACCCCCTGGTGTTTAGTCGTGGATCCATACCCGACGTGATCTTTTCACCCCGCGTCAGCGTAAGGCGGATGTGCACTTCATCATCCATGTAGTTTGCGCGCAAGGTCTCCCGGATGGCGTTGACAATGGTCTCGCGGTCGGGCACATTTTGAAACGCCAGCGCGTGGGCCGATTCAAACAACCTGTTTAGATGTCTGTCGAGACAAAATATTCCACCCTTGTACACCCTAAGGCCCTCCCATACGGCATCACCGCCCTGAACACTGCTATCAAATACGGAAACGCGCGCTTCCGCACGGGGAACCAGCTGGCCGTTTACATGAACGAGGATATTCTCATTTCGCGGGTCGAATTTCTGTAACATGTTCAGTCGGATTTATAGCAAAAGGAAGAAGGTTCTGATAGTATTCCATCGCTTCTGTACAGAGTGCCTCCAGATGCGGAGGGATGTCGGGATTTTCTTCGGACGGCTTTCCAAAGCCTTGCGATTGATGTACGGTGCCATACCAGTATGGTGCCCATACGCCATCGTACGGTTTGGGACCCGCGGGCCACGTGAGCATTTCCTCGTAGAAGGAGATACCAAGCCTGTTACACAACGCCATAAGGACCTTGGGCGGATTGTGCAATAATATTCCCGAATCCACAACCGCAGGCGCTGTGCCTTCGATGTTTCTGATTCGCTCAAAAAGCCGGTATTGATATTCAATGCCGATATCCCGCATCACAGGGTTTGCCATCACCCGGGAATAACTTGCGATCACGTGTCGCGGATTGCGGATCAGAAAGACCGGTATTAGCCCCGGCTTGATTTCCTTCGACAATATTTCAACGTGGTGCGCCATGTTCTTGATGAACAACGTGTCGTGCGGAGTTTCTTCAAAGACCATTGCGTCGACCTCCGCTTCCGTTTGTGGTATGCTAGCCAAAACTTCGTTCCGCGCCGGATGTTGCGCGCCGGACTTGATCAGATAAACTGCATAATAAGGTTCGTCCAGCACGCGGGTATTCGGCCGTTGGGCAAAGGAATACATGAAGGCCGTAGACAAATTGCGGGGCCCACTGATAAGGTTTATGCGAACCATGACGTACGGAAAGATGTCACTTTTTGGCAGATTTCTCTCAATTCCCGGGTGCTTGAAAAATATTTGAGAATGTTACGTTCTTTGGTTTTTACTCCAAATAGTTTACCTTCAAGTAGATCAAAAAGTAGTATGCGCCGCTGTCAATCGTTCGCACTTGTTGCGAATGATTTTTGATGTAACCGTGTAGTCAGTTCAACGATTGCGACCTGCCGGAGGCAGGTCTGTTTTGGACAAACCGGATAGTGTACTGTGGCCACTGTTCGCCTATGCAGGCATAGTCTTTTGTCTCATAGGCGCAATACTACTGCTATCCTGGTTCCTGGGACAGCGGCACAGGGAACGTGCGACCCGCGAACCCTACGAGGGCGGCATACTCAGCACCGGTTCCGCCCGCCTTCGCTTCTCTTCAAAGTTTTACCTGATCGCCATGCTCTTCGTCATTTTCGACGTTGAGGCGGTGTTCATCTTCTCCTGGGCAATTGCTTTTGACGATCTCGGTTGGGTAGGGTACTGGGCTGTTCTCGTGTTCATCATCCTCCTGCTCCTTGTCCTTGTGTACGAATGGCGCAACGGTGCACTCGACTTCGGCCCGAACGGAAAGAAAATACTCCGCGCTTATAAGAAGATTAAAAAAGAAAAAACTCATGAACTGGTGGCTGAGTAAGGCGAATGATCCGGTCTCCGCCACCCGCGGAAACGGTTCGATGGAACAAGCCGTCAGGCAAAGCATTGTGCTAACGACGGTGCAAAGCCTCTTGCGATGGGGGAGGAAGAATTCCATGTGGCCGTTTCACTTCGGCTTGTCCTGTTGCTTCGTAGAGATGGCAACGAGCATGACACCGAAATATGACCTCGCCCGCTTTGGCGCCGAAGTGATACGTGGTACGCCGCGCGAAGCGGACGTGATGATCATTGCGGGAACGGTGTTCATCAAGATGGCTCCAATCATCAAGAGGCTGCATGAACAAATGATGGAACCCAGGTGGGTGATTTCCATGGGATCGTGCGCCAACTCAGGAGGTATGTACGACATATACAGCGTAGTGCAGGGCGTCGACAAGTTTCTACCCGTTGATGTGTACGTACCAGGATGTCCACCGCGACCCGATGCGTTCATGGAAGGCTTGCTTTTGCTGTCGGAAAGCGTTGGCAAGGAAACACGGCCCTTGAGCTGGACTATCGGAGAGCAGGGTGTGATACGACCGGAAAAGATTTCGGTAAAAGAACGAAAGCGGGAATACCGCAGCACGATGACAGAATTCAGATCACCTGACGGACTATGAAAGGAGTCGCCTATGGAGAACGGACTTGAGCCAACGGAGTATCTTAAGATGAAATTTGGCGAAGATACCGTCACGCGGCAATCTACCGTCGATGATATCGCCACTGTCTGGATCCCTTTTGTACGTAC
>QGUY01000120.1 GCA_003242315.1 Bacteroidota bacterium | reverse complement strand
TTGTACCGCAAAGGCACAGAGTCACTGTATTACACAGAAAGAATTGAGGGTGTGAGAAGCGGTCCGGACGGGACTCGAACCCGCGACCTCCTGCGTGACAGGCAGGCATTCTAACCAGCTGAACTACCGGACCAGAAGTGCTTCAAAAAGGTGTGCAAATTTAGGTCTCCGGCTTGGAACTGCAAATTATTGGCCTATTTAATTTCCACCGCCGGCACTTCGCCTTCCCCCTCCGGAAACGGTGACTATGCAAAAAGTGCTATTTTTGCCGTTACCATAGCATGAGAAAACTCACCCTTTACATTTTTTTCCTCCTCCTGCTGATAACTCCCTCCTGTAGCAAGAACACCGCTGGCACCACTGCCGTTGTTAAACCGAAATACCACCGGACGTGGTTCGACAAGAAAAAAGACAAGAAGAAAAAGAGGACAAAAGTGGTGCGTATGAAGAACTAATCCGTCGCCTAAACCAACCCACGCAACACGCTATCCAGATTTTTCCGGAAGAAAGGCCTCGCCGGCTGTTGATTCATGTGGCTCACCACGATCGACCCGTATAGCATAGTGATCAACGAGTGTGTGATATCGGCCGTCGAACTGCTTCGGGTGATCTCCCGCTTCATGATCGCCTCAAGCGTGAACCGCTCCAGCATCTGGCTGACCGAAAGAATCTCCAGCGCCTGAACATCCTGCACGTTCGGATACAACAACTTCTTCTCTTCGCGCTTCACCGGATAGGGCTTGGGTGGACGGCGGGAATCAGTAAGATAACCGATCAACCCAAGCAACATTCCCGGATATTGTTCATACTCTTCGCTGATTCGATCGAACAGAAAGTAAATGCCCTGCAGTCCCTCCTTCTTCTTCTCATGCAGTTCTACGGTTCGGGCAAGACACCAAAGCCGGTGGTAGTAAAGAAGCAAGTCTTCCTTTTTCGGGAAGTACTTGAACAACGTAACCTTTGAGATCTTCACCCGCACACATATCTCATCAACGAACAAGTCGGCGAACGACTTCTTCCCGATGAGCTTGAGCGTATTCTCCAGTATTTGAATCTTAAGTCGGGCGGCCTTCTCCTTCCGGATACTCATAGCGGCTTCGTAGGTTGGGGCGAAGCCGCAATATATACAACAAATCAGAATCTTTTAATTGTGAACTCTACCCGGCGGTTAAGCTTGCGTGTCTCTTCGGTGTCGTTGCTGGCTATTGGCCGGCTGCCACCGTACCCCTTACCCGTAATGCGCTTCTCACTGATACCCTTCGACACCAGGTACGCCTTTACTTTTTCCACGCGGGCGCGCGACAACTCTATGTTGGCGCTTGGCACACCGCGGTTGTCGGTGTGGCCAGCCAGTTCAATGGCAACGGTTGGGTTATTCTTGAGAAACTCTACAACGACATCCAACTCGGCGTAGGACTCAGGCAGGAGGTCGGTCTTCGACTGCTCAAACAAGACGTTCTTGAGATTTACCGTCGTCCCTCTTTCCACCGGCTGCATGCTGAAGTTCATCTCGAGTGAACGCTGAGACAAGTCGGTGACATCGAGCTTTTCCATTGTGCTTATATAGCCTGGCGCTGTTATCACTACCCGGTAACTTGCAGGTGGCGTTGCCAGGAACTCGTATCCATTGCCGTCAGCTGTTATAGAACGTTCACCAGCGTCGCCGGTAAATGTCAACGTCGCCGGTATTGCTTCACCCGTCCGCGTGTCGGTTACAGATCCAAAGACGCGCACGGCATCAGATGCAGTGGCAATAGGTTCAACAACTTGTTCCTCCTGTTCTTCAACGACCGGCACCTGTACGGGCGGCGTGTAGTCGCCGGGTGCAATCATTCGCACATCGCCGTAACCATCGCTGTTCAGCGTGCTGGTGAAGAAGGCCGTTCCATTGTTTTCATAGAAGCGATAGTACAATTCCCTACCGGTGGTGTTGACCTGTGGACCAAGGTTGACAGGTGCGCTCCAGTTTGTCCATGAATCGTCAAGACGTGTAGCCTTGAAAACGTCAAAGCTTCCATGACCGCCCCGTCCGTTGGTTGAAAAGTACAGTGTCATTCCATCGTCGCTAAGGGATGGGCACAGTTCCTGGAACTGGGTGTTAATGCCACTCCCCAGGTTCTTTGGCGGCGACCAGCGGCCATCATCACCTTTCAGTGAAACGAAGATGTCCTCCACACCATACGAGCCGTATGTCTCCGCGGAGAACACAAACACCTTCCCATCTGAAGAGAGGTATCCGCCAACCACGTTGGACTTGTTTTGGAAGTAAGGAATCGAAATGTTTTCAGGTCGCGACCATCCTGACCCGGACTTTCGTGAGACCGAAATACCCTGAGTCTTTGCTCCGTAATGACTCAGCAGGAACATCTGCGAACCATCGGCACTGAAGCCGGCAACACCGTTGTAGCCACGATCGTTGATCACTGATCCGCCATGCGTCGGTGCAGACCATTGACCATCGACCCAGGTCGATATCCAAATGTCACCGGGGTCACGTTTGCCGCCAACATTCTGCGGATGGTTGGCGATGGTGAGGTACAGCGTGCGTCCGTCGGGACTCAACACGGCGTTCTGCTCATCGAAGGGGCTGTTGACTGTCTGAAGGCTATTCTGCGCGAAGACCAGAATAGAAAGAGTCAGACAAATGCATAAGACAAAAAATCTCATGGACAAATGGGTTGTATGGTTTGGAATATGGGTTCAAATTCTATGCCTTGCTCACCCATGGGTTTCCCTTGATCGTGAAGCGCCACGGCAGCAGGGCATCCTCTCCGGCATAGTCGATACCGATTCGCTTGCTCACCTCCACCTGACTTGCCGGAATCCGCTTTCCCTCTTCGATCCAAATCTCGTTATCCGACAGCAGTTTTCCATTCAAACTTCGGTCAATGCCCAAAGATCTGGTCAATTTGCCGGGGCCTGACGTCAAATGATGGAACTTGACCTTATCTCCACGGCGTGCCATCATTGCATCAATTCCTTCCAGAGGTTCAAGCGCCCGAATCAGCACGGCATCAGCCACACCTTCCCGGTTCGTCACAACATTAAACAGGTGGTGCATTCCATAGCAAAGGTACACATACGCCCGCCCTCCGGGTTTGAACATCACGGAAGTGCGGGGCGTATGTTTTGCTCCGTAAGCATGACATCCCCGCTCCTTCCAGGAGTACGCTTCCGTCTCCACAATGATGCCGCTGGTGATGACACCTCCGACATGTGTTACGAGAACTTTCCCCAGCAAATCCCTGCTTATTTCCACCACATCGTCCCGCTGGTAGAAATCCCGATCCAATTTCATAGTAGCCAGTTTCCGATTCTGATCCCGTTGCTTATTTTACGCAAAACTTGAAACTTCCACCAAAATACCAATCATGAAAAAGATCTTTGTGTTTTTGTTGTTGATGTCCGGCGTGTGCGCAGTCTTCGCGCAAAACGGCCCGGCTGCCAGCCCGGCGAGTTCTGTGTCCTGCGATGTCGGGCTTACAAAAATTTCCATCAACTACTCGCGGCCCAGCATCAAAGGCCGGAAAATCTTCGGAGATGGTTCCGATTTCCTCGTACCGTACGGCAAGATTTGGCGCACCGGTGCGAATGCCGGAACCCGTATCTCGTTCTCCGATGACGTAAAGGTTGAAGGCCACTCAGTCCCGAAGGGCGAGTACCTCATCTTCACCTGGCCCGGTGCCAACGAGTGGACGGTGAGCCTCTACAAAGACTTGTCCATCGGCGGATACACCAACCGTTATGACAAGGCCAACGAGGTTGTCAACTTCAAGGTCAAGCCGCAAAAGCTTACTGAAAAAGTTGAAACCTTCACCGTTGGGGTTGGGGACATCGCCGCAGACAACACCAATGCGAATATCATCATCTCGTGGGAAAATACCGCGGTGAAGATGAAGGTGGAGGTACCGAAGAAGTGGTAGTGGGCAGTGGGCAGTGGGCCCGCGTGCATTAGAGAAAGTTAGGGGACGTTGAATGCAACGTCCCTTATTTTTTTAGGTTTTCCTGAGGAAGGCCTGGATGACGATACTACCAATAATCACAGAGAAGCAGCCAACGAAAATGTACCACAAGAACGCGATATCGGTGAAATAGTGGCAGTAGAATACAAGCACTTCGGCTATGATGGCGGCGATGAATACGGCAGTGCCGCGGACCCACTTCAGGTAGAATGCCGTTACGAAAATGCCGAGAAGAGTTCCGTAAAAAAGTGAACCTACAATGTTGACAAACTGGATAAGGTTTTCTTCGAAGCTGGCCAGGATGGCAAAGAGCATCGCGAGCAACGCCCACATAACCGTAAACAGCCGGGACGCAAGAACGTAGTGACCGGGACTCGCTTCCTTGCGGAAGGAACGTTTGTAGAGGTCGACCGTAGTAGCGGAGGCCAGCGCATTCAGTTCGGAAGCCATTGACGACATCGCCGCAGAAAACATTACGGCAATCAACAACCCAACCAAACCCCGGGGAAGATTGTTGATAACGAAGTTCAGAAAGATGAAATCACGGTCCTGTGTTTTGGCTCCCGGAATCACTTCAGCTATGACTACCTTCACACTGTCACGAATGCTTCTCTCTTTTTCAGCGATCTCAAAGTATCCGGACTTTACTGCGCTTACAGCGCCCGCATCCTCCTGTTGAATGGCCTTAACCAAATTCTCAACAACCGTGGACTTCTCGTTGTAGAGCGCGTCGTATGACGCTTCCAGTTCGGCGATCGCTTCCGGCGAGATATCGCGGGCACGCTCCATGAGATGCTGGTTGAAGTACACCGGGGGCTTGTTAAACAGAAAGAACACGAAGACCATTACACCGATGAAAAGAATGATGAATTGCATCGGGATCTTCAACAGCCCGTTGAACATCAGTCCCATTCGCGACTCAGCCAGGGACACCCCACCCAGGTAACGGGCTACCTGCGAATGGTCCGTGCCAAAGTAAGCCAGCGAAAGAAAGGTACCACCGATAATACCCGACCAGATATTGTACCTGTCCTCCAGGTTAAACTCAATGTTCACCAGGTTCAGCTTCCCCAACTCACCCGCGAGTGCTACCGTGTCACCGAAAGACACGTGATCAGGAATCAGACTGTAGGCGATAAATCCCGCTGTCAGCATTCCGGTCATAATCACCGCCATCTGGTAACGTTGCGTCAGGCTCACAGCCCTCGTACCACCGGTTGTAACGTAGATGATCACGAGAACGCCAATCATCACCGTCGTAAAATACAGGCTCCAGTTGAGGATTGTTGCAAGTACGATGGCGGGTGCATATAACGTAATGCCGGCAGAAAGTCCGCGCAGCAAGAGAAAGTATGTCGCTGCAAGTGTTCTTGTCTTGAGATCGAATCTACCCTCGAGATATTCGTATGCGGTGTAAACTTTCAGGCGATAGTAGATCGGCACGAGTGTCACAGACAGGATGACCATGGCTATGGGCAGCCCGAAATAGATCTGGATGAAACGCATTCCATCTTCGATGGCCTGGCCGGGTGTGGAAAGGAAGGTGATCGCACTCGCCTGGGTGGCCATGATGGAGATGCCGATCATCCACCACTTCATTCGGTTGTCGCCCTTGAGGTAGCCTTCGATAGTCTTGCTGCCTCTTGTCTTCCAGGCTCCATAGGCAACAATAGCCAGTAGCGTTCCGAACAGAACGATCCAGTCGACACTGCTCATAGGAACGCGCTTGTAATTAGGTAGAAGATTATTACTTGCAAAACGAATATCCCCAGCACCAGCCCGTACCAGGTATTCCACGACTTGAAAACCGGGGGTCTACCCTCATCTGATTCATGCATGTCCTGCCGAATTAGTTAGATACTTATCGGTTTCTTCTTGAAGAAGTTCCGGAGTGGTTGCCTTTTCCCAGGGAAACCAGGTTGGCGAAAAGCCTGTACGCCCCAGGGACTCCCTCGGGGAGTTCTCTGAAAAAAGACAAACTGGTGTACACATAGTACCCCTTGCCATAAGATGCAACCAGCAGACTCCCGTCGAGAGGGTCTTCACCTTCATCGTTCATGGACAGCAAGGCGGCGTAACGCGAGTCCCATGACGATGGAAAGTACAACCCACGCTCCTGAACCCATCCATCAAAGTCACGCTTCGTAATCTTGTTCGGTGTGTTGAGCACAGGATGATCAGGCAAGAGAATGCGAACTTCCGCATCTTCCTCCGAAACACGGCTGCGCGATAACTTTAAAGGATAGGGCGCAAACATCTTGTAGTCCAGACTCACGTCGTTGTTATATTGAACAATTGCCGTTCCTCCACCTTCAACGTATTTCAACACATCACGCATTATGCGTTCGATGTTATTTCTGGTATTCAAAGCGCGGACGCCGACGACTACCGCATCGAGGCGCGCCAGCGATTCAGGCGTGATGTCTTCATTCTTAAGCACCCGCACATCGTAGCCAATGCTTCTCAGCGCCTGCGGGATCTCATCACCGGCACCTTCTATGTAACCGATCGTCTGTCCTTCCTTTGCAATATCCAAACGCACAACCCGGGCAGAAGCCTCGGGCAACAGGGTTTGAATGGGAAAATGATCATAGGCGATGGTCTCCAGCGATCGTGATACGGCACGATCACCAATGCGGGCGACCGCAAGGAGCTTGCCTACAGATTCGGTTCGGGGAGGCATCACCGTAAACGTCCCAACGACTGTGGCATCCGGCCCCACCATGGTAAAGGTCATCGACGAGGGCGTGTACTTCCAGCCATCCGGAAGTTCGAGTTTCAGTTCGCCTGTGACCTCGCCCACGCTGTTTGAACGTACCGTGACCTGGATTTCGCGCGCACCACGGTCTTCAAAAATCACAACATCCTGCTGAAGCTTGATGTCAACGGGTGGCACCACTTCAACCGGACGAATCTGTTCCCCTTTGACCGGATCAACCCATCGATAGTTGAGCGGCATGTCAATGGTAAGCGACTCTCCGTGTACGCGCAATGACGCGACGAAACTTATCGCCGGCGGATTCTCTGGCATTCCGATCAATGATTCATCACGCACGGTAAACCTTCCAATGCCGTGTGGTTCCTGCAACCAATAAGGATCGGAGTAGCCAATACTACCGTCAATTGGGTGAGATGTTGCAAATTTCAAAGCAACATTTTCATCCAGCACAGCGTGAACAAGCGTGTCGAGACCAAGGGCTTCCGAACGGATTGCTTCAACAGTCACCGGACGATTCGACCTGTTCACAAATTCGAACTGTACCGTTATCGGCTCACCGGGTGCGGCATAGTATCTTCTTGCGGTGGCACCGCAATACAAACCGAGACAGTCCTGTATCAATTGGTTGACCTCAGCGAGCTTGCGATCCTTCCACACGTTGGGCTTCAGCGCCTCGATTTCCTTTCTGATGTTCAACAGAGCGGGAACTGATGCGGCAGGATTTGTCATATCATAGGCCGCGATCATTTCCTCGACAAGACGTTGAATGTGGCCAGCGCCCTCTACCCGTGTCCACGTGGTATTGATGCCTTCGAAGAAGTCTTTTTCACATCGCTCACCTTTGACATATTCAAAGAACTCCAATTCCTCGCCACGCGAGCCGGCCGATCCAAATCCCTGGCTTTTGTGCTGGCTGCGGCTTACTGCCGCAATTTCGGAATATGATGCGCCGAGCAAGGGGTTGTATTTGCCAACGTCTAGCGTGATAACGCCCGGCGTCTCCTTATTGATCGTTGTGTTCCACCATCGTCCTGTGTTGGTATACAGGCGGACGGGATTTGCCACTCCGAATTCGCGGACCTGATCCGGGAGGAAGTCCTGACGCGAGGAAAGGTCGAATGCCTCCGCTGCAAGCACAGCTGACGCCGTGTGATGGCCATGACCTGCGCGTTCATCTGCCGGAAAACGGGTGAGTATGACGTCGGGCTTGAACATGCGATACACCCTGACAACGTCTGAGAGAATTTCATCCTTACCCCAGATCTGAAAGGTTTCATCAGCAGATTTCGAATAGCCAAAATCTACAGCGCGGGTGAAGAATTGCTTGCCGCCATCGATGCGACGAGCCGCGAGAAGCTCATGAGTACGGATGAGTCCCAGTTCATCGCGTATTTCCGGGCCGATGAGATTTTGTCCGCCATCGCCGCGAGTCATTGACAAGTATGCTGTGGCGGCGAGTCGATCGTTAGCCATCAACGTGATGACCCGTGTATTTTCATCATCGGGGTGCGCCGCTACGTACAAGACCGACCCAAGAAAGTTTAGTTTCATCATGTTGAGTCGGATGCGGGCAGCATCCGGCTGCGTTGGTGGTTGTCCGCAGACCAGGGCCGGAACAAAGAGAAGAATCAGGAAAATGCGTTTCACACGATATTCCATATTACGCGAATTAACACATAATTCCCTGAATGAAAGGCGATATAACAGAGGGTTTTATAACCTGTTGTATTGAGGTATGAATGGCAGCCGTGCTAGAATTTTCCTCTGACTTCGCCGTTGACGAGAAAGGTACCGTCCTGAGCTATGTGGATCAATATTTGACTGATGACGTCTTTGCGGTCCGACCCGTGAAAGTTTATCACAAATTCGTGGGCCCCCACACGATCTTTCATATCCGCTGTAAATCCCAGATCGAAGCTAACCTCCTGCCCTTCCCGGATTTTTTTGCTTATGATCACTTCACCCCGATTGTCAACAATACGAATCCGTTGTTCCTCCGGCAGGAGCTTCACCAATTTGAGCGTAACACCGACGAACGGAAGCGGTCCAGGTTTTTGTCTCCCATTCTCCAAATTCACGGAGTTGACTTGTACCGGGCGTGTCCGAAAGTTGTAATCCACCTTCAGTTCGAACTCATCGGAAGGTTTGAACTTTACATCCTGCTGGAGGGTGACTAAAAACGCAAGAGCTAACAGAACGGGCATGGTTACGCCGGAGATTGTTATAAATATAACAAATCTGCCTCAGCTCCCCAACAATTCGGGATGATCGCGAAGGTGTAACTGCCACTCCCACGCGGACTTCATCATGTCGTGCAGCGATCGCTCAGCCTTCCAGCCCAACTCGCGGTTGGCGAGCGTCGTGTCAGCCCAGATTTTCTCTACATCGCCCGGTCGGCGCGCCACGATGCGATATCGAAGCTGTACTCCTGTGGCTTTCTCGAATGCTTTCACAACCTCAAGCACAGTATACCCATTGCCAGTGCCCAGGTTGAAGTATTCGTAATTGTTCTTTTGCCGACGATCTAGAAGACGCCGCAGTGCCACGCGATGCGCGATGGCTAAGTCGACTACATGGATGTAATCGCGAACCGGCGTCCCGTCAGGTGTATCATAGTCGTCTCCGAATATCCTTAACTCAGGGAGAATACCGGCGGCAGTTTGAGTAATATACGGAACCAGGTTATTGGGAACACCCCGAGGCAGTTCTCCGATGAGATGGCTGTCGTGCGCCCCTACGGGGTTGAAGTATCTCAGTGCAATCGCCTGTATATTCTTGTTTGCGTTGCAGACGTCGCGAATGATTTCTTCACATATCTGTTTCGTATTTCCGTACGGAGATTCAGCCGGTCTGAACGGCGTTGACTCTGTTACCGGCAATTTATCTGGCTGTCCATATACTGTACAGGAAGAAGAGAAAACCATGTTGGGGATACCCGTCTCCTGCATTCCCTCCAGGAGGAATATCATGGAGTTGAGGTTATTGCGATAGTACAGCAATGGGTTTTCCACGGACTCCCCGACCGCCTTGCTCGCTGCGAAGTGAATGATCGCGTCTGCATCGGAATGACGACGCAATACCGACATGACGTTGTCGCGTACACTTATGTCGAGCTGCAGAAATTCCGGCTGCTTGCCCGTAATTGTTTCAATTCGTCGAAGGATGTCATGCTGTGAGTTGGAGAGATCATCGACGATGACAACGTCGAAACCATCTTCCAACAGGTTCACTACAGTGTGAGATCCGATATACCCTAAGCCTCCGGTAACGATAATTTTGCTCATCTATTAGTTTGTATTATGCTGTCTCGGATTCGGCGCTGGCACCAGTCCTGTGCCGTCGACCAGATTTACCTGGTGGACCGTCAGTTCAAGTCCAAAGGTACTGCGGTACGCATCACCAAGGGATTCGGCGATCGCGCTGACGGCATCAGGGCGAACGAGTGCTATCGCGCATCCGCCAAATCCACCACCCATCATGCGCGCACCGGCAACATGGGGGCTTGTAGTCAGGCGTTCAACGAGGAAATCCAATTCTGCGCAGCTCACCTCGTACAATTCTGAAAGCCCTCGATGCGTTTCCGTCATTTTCGCGCCAAACGCAATCAAATCATTCCGTTCCAAATCTCTGGCTGCCGCCTGAACCCGCGCTATTTCTCCCGTAACATACCGGAGTCGTTTGAATACATTGTCCGGAAAAAAGTTCTTTCGGACCTCTACTTCCTCTTGCGAGACATCGCGCAGGCTTCGAATCGCAGGATTATCGCGTTGCAGTATGCTCAACCCTTCCTCGCATTCACTTCGTCGCGTGTTATATCCGGAGGTGGCCAGTGCGTGCTTGACATTGCTGTCGAACAACACCACTTTGAAGTCGCGCGGCGCAAAAGGAAGATGGCGATAAGACAGGTCTCTGCAATCGAGCATCAACACCTGGTCCTTCCTGCCCATTACCGATGCGAACTGATCCATGATGCCGCATTTCACGCCTGCGTAATTGTGTTCGGACCATTGCGCCATCCGAATCAATTCCTCGTCGGATAGTTCTGCATAGCTCAACGCACGCAGGCCGTAAGCAAATCCACATTCCAGCGCGGCCGAAGATGATAGTCCGGAACCGACAGGGATATTGCCACCGAACAAGCACCAGAAGGGCGCGACGTCTATGTTTCGATCCTGAAAGCGGTCGATGACGCCAAGAAGATAGTTAATCCATCCCCCACGTTTATCGGGGCGGATTGAGTGTAAGTCAATCTCGACGGCTTCGCCAACATCGTCTGCATATATTATTGTACGCCCGTCCGTTGATGGACCAAACGCAAAGACGATCTCCCGGTCGATGGCAGCTGGCATCACAAATCCGTCGTTATAATCGGTATGCTCCCCGATCAGGTTTATTCTGCCAGGGGCGCGGACCAAAAGTGGCTGGACGCCAAAGCGTTCTTTAAACTTTTGCCCAATGTGATGACCGCGATCGTACATTAACGCCGACAATAATACCAGTACATTGCGTCAAAAAAAATATTGCCATCAGGAAAATAATTGTCATTTTTACACGTATTCTGAATTTTCTATATATTTGGACATATTCGCCAGCTAATAATTACCAACACAACTTTTACGCAACCTACCACCACGTAAACCTAAGACTATGCTACTGGTTACCCCCATTGGGTCATTTGTTTTTCTTATTTCGCGATTTTTGCAGGTGTATCCATTTGGGCAATTGCGGGCAGAAAGGATCAAGA
>QGUY01000119.1 GCA_003242315.1 Bacteroidota bacterium | reverse complement strand
ACCTTCACGTATGTATATGTCGCGCCCGTGCAGTTCGAGCGGAGTATAAGGCTTGACGCTGGTGATTGTCGGTACGTTCGACTTTACAAGGAACGTGGGCACCATTTCGATAATACCACCGATGAGTATAGCGATCAGGGCAAGAACGGTAAACAGGATAGGCTTGCTTTCCAGTACGTGGTGCCAGCCGCCGGTACTCCGTGTGCCGCGTACGAAAGGTGCAGCTTCTGCACTTTCTTCCTTCATAAAGGAACCCTGCTTTGCCGTCCGGATGAGATTGTAAGTCATGATGATGGCGCCAGTCAGATACAGCGCACCGCCGGCGGCGCGAAGCATGTGCATCGGCAGAATCTGAACAGTGGTTTCGAGGAAGTTTTTGTATACGAGAAAGCCTTCTTCGTTAAATTCCTGCCACATCAGGCTTTGAGTAATGCCTGATATGTACATCGGGACAGCATAGAAGATGATACCCAGCGTTCCGAGCCAGAAGTGCGTGTTAGCAAGACTTGTTGAGTAGAGTTTTGTTTGCCACAGCCGGGGGACGAGCCAGTATAACATACCGAAGGTGAGGAACCCGTTCCAGCCCAATCCTCCAACGTGAACGTGGGCGACAATCCAATCGGTGAAGTGTGCTATGGCATTTACATTCTTGAGTGACAACAGCGGTCCCTCGAGCGTAGCCATACCATACGCCGTGACGGCTACGACCATGAACTTAAGCACGGGATCTTCTCGAACACGGTCCCATGCACCACGAAGCGTGAGGAGTCCGTTCAGCATACCACCCCATGATGGCGCAATGAGCATAATGGAAAAGACCGTTCCGAGCGATTGCGCCCAGTCGGGCAGGGCCGTGTAAAGCAGGTGGTGCGGACCGGCCCATATATAAATGAAGATGAGCGACCAGAAGTGGATAATGGAGAGTCGGTACGAATAGACCGGACGGTTGGCTGCCTTGGGCAGATAATAGTACATCAGCCCCAGGAAGGGTGTGGTAAGAAAGAAGGCCACGGCATTGTGACCGTACCACCATTGCACTAGCGCATCCTGTACCCCTGCGTACCAGGAATAACTTTTGAATGCACTTACGGGAATGCCAAATGAGTTGACGATGTGTAGCACAGCCACCGTGACGAACGTGGCGATGTAAAACCAGATCGCGACGTACATGTGCTTTTCGCGTCGCACGAGGATGGTTCCGATCATGTTCCATCCGAAGACGACCCACACGACCGCAATGGCGATGTCGATGGGCCACTCAAGTTCAGCGTACTCCTTGGAGGTTGTTATCCCCAGCGGCAATGTGATGGCCGCGGCAACGATGATAAGTTGCCATCCCCAAAAGTTTATCCAACTCAGCGTGTCGCTGTACATTCTCGTCTTCAGCAGGCGCTGAAGCGAATAGTAGATTCCGGCGAACATTGCGTTGCCGACGAACGCGAAGATTACCGCGTTGGTGTGCAGCGGTCTGATCCGCCCGAAGGTGGTGTACTGCGTGTCGAAGTTGAATACGGGATAAAAAAGTTGAATGGCGGCAGTCAGCCCTACCAGCATGCCCACCAGTCCGAATACTACGGTCGCGATAATAAACGCCCTGACGATCCGGTTGTCGTAATTGAATTGCTGTAGTTCCATAAAGGTATCGGTCCGGTCATAAATTTTAGCGTGAAAGTAGCGGGCACTATTTCGCCCGCATATGATTGAGATTAGGAGAAATCCTGACGTACATCAGGGGTTTTTTCTGGGAGGGTACCAAGCCAAGGGCATGATAATCAGTCTTTTGAGGACTTATTATCTACCTTTTTGTCCTTGGCTCCGTCTTCGAAAAGCATGCGGATGGAGGGTGTCACCACATCATCGTACTGGCCACTTTTTACCGTCCACCAAAAGATGCCCAGGAAAACGAGAGCAATAAGCAGGCTGATCGAAATGAGCAACACGATGATGATCATACCGCATTGGTTTTGACGTAAGCACGGAGTTTTTGCGATCCAGCCAAACGCACTGCTATTGTTGAAAAGGCGACGACACTGATGCTGCTGAGCGGCATGAGAATGGCGGCGTGCAACGGAGTAAGCTGTCCGCTTACTGCGAAGCTCAGGGCGACTACGTTATATAAGAAGGAAATGACAAAACCTGCATGAAGGATATTTACGGCAGAGCGTGAAAGCTTGAAAAAAGTATCCAGATGCTGCATCACGTCACCCTTGATGATACCGTCGCTTGCCGGAGTAAACACTCCTGTGTCGTCGGTGACAGCAATGCCCACATCACACTGCCGCAATGCACCTGCGTCGTTCAGCCCATCACCCACCATAGTCACAACGTGACCTCGGGATTGAAGGTCGCGGACATAGTCGAGTTTGTCCTGCGGCGATTGACCAAAGCGCAAGTCAGCATCTTCGGGAAAAATTTCCTTCACCATGTTGCCGCCAGCCGTGCTGTCACCAGAGACAAGTCCCCTGCATTTTTCCCCGAGCCTGGAAATCATTTCGGCAATACCGGGTCGGATGGATGTGCCAATCGTAAAGTAGCCCCTTACGATTCCATCAATCGAAACAAATACAGTTGAGCCTTGCTTTGCCACGGGCTGGGCGCTGGTAAACTCAGCAGAGCCCAGCCGGATATTATGATCGCGCACAGAGCCTTCAATGCCCAGGCCTTCGTATTCGCTAAAGCTGTCGACTGTGATCGGTCGCGATTCTGAGAGGGAGGTGTATACGATTCTGCTCAGGGGATGTGTTGAGCAAGCCGCAAGGCTTTTCACCCATGACAATTCGTTTTGGTCCAGAACGCCGGTGAATGTTGCTTTTTCTTTTCCGTGCGTTACGGTCCCTGTCTTGTCGAACACAATGGCATCTGTTTTGGCCATTCGTTCAATGACGTGTGCATTCTTCAAATAGAGGCCGGCACGCCCGAAGACGCGCATCATGTTGCCGTACGTGAACGGTGCAGTGAGTGCAAGGGCGCAGGGGCATGCTACGATTAGAACGGCCGTGACGTTGAGCCATACCTGCGAGGAATCTTTCAGAGACCATGCTATTGCAGTACCTACAGCAATGATTACGACCGCCCAAGTGAAACGGGTTGCAATCTTGTCCATAACGCTGCGGTAGTCCTTCGTGTCCTTTTGGAATACCTGGTTGTTCCAAAGGCTCGTCAGGTAACTCTGCGCGATCTTTCGATCTACGGTCATGCGAACCGGCACGCCGACGAGTCGGCCACCGGCGTAGATCAGGTCGCCGGCGCGGACTTCAACCGGCGCTGATTCGCCGGTCACAAAGCTGTAATCGATAAGGGCTCTTTCATCGAGCAAACGGCTGTCAGCGGGTACGATCTCACCATTGCGAATCCTGATGGTATCGCCCTCGCGGATTTCGTGAACTACCACAGGTCGCCAATTTGCTCCATCAGCACGTTCAACTGCCAACGGGAAATAGGATTTGAAGTCGCGATCGAAAGCCAGGCTTTCGTACGTCTTACCCTGAAACCAGCGACCGACGAGGAGAAAGAATACCAGTCCGGTTAATGAATCGAAATATCCTGGTCCTGTGGCGGTGACGATATCCCACGTACTTCGGGCCATGAGTGCCACGAGTCCCAACGCAATGGGCACGTCAATGTTGATTCGACGTTGGGTGAATGCAGTAACTGCTGAGCGGAGATAATCCGATCCGCTATAAAGAAACACGGGGATGGAGAGCGCCAGATTCAGCCACGAGAAAACTTCCTGCAACGCGAGATCCGCGGCATCGAGTCCCAGATACTCGGGAAAGCTGAACAGCATTACATTCCCGAAGCAGAATGCCGCGACGGTGAGCTTGAGAATGAGCTGCTGATTGGCGCCTTTGGGCTTCTGCGTGCCGGCGTCAAGGCTTATTTGGGGTGCATAACCCAGTGTGGCTGCGCGCTGAGCGATCCTGCTCAGGCTGACTTGTGTGGGATTGAAGTCGATGACAACCGACTTATGCGCGTAGTTCACTTCCGACCTCAGTATGCCCGGTTCCAGCTTCCGCAAGTTCTCGAGCAGCCAGATGCAACTGACACAGTGAATGGCGGGGATAACGAATCGCGCCCGTGCAAAATTGGGCGAGTCGAATTCCAGGAATCTCGATCTTACTGCAGGGTCGTCAAGGCAGGCGTAGACACTCGTGTCTGTTTCGGTTTGACGCACGCCCGGCGCCTTATCGAGGGTGTAATAGGTGCAGAGATCGTTTTCGCTTAAGATTTCGTAAACGGTTCTGCACCCAGTACAACAGAAGGGCTTGTCGTCCAGCCAGAGCGTTTCACCGCATGGCTGACCGCAATGATAGCAGCACAGATCGGTCTGGATAATCGTTTCCATTCTTTCATGCCCGACTCCTCCTCACACGATCACATGCCTATCAATGCGATTTTAGTTCTTGTAGGCAAGGAGCGTGTATCCGACGAGTTTGTCGTTCTTGTTATATGTCTCACTCTTCACCACTCCGTATTGCGGAGCAATCCATTCCACAACGTTCATTGTAACGGTGACGCCAACACCCATTTTGCTCTTAATAGTGTTCACGCTCGTGACCTTAAAGCATTCGATGTTACCCATCGGAGTGTTGACCGTTTCTTTGCCAACGACTTTTCGGTCGGTAACGGTGCACGTCAGCGAAAACGGGATGGGGGCACCCTCGGTGGTAACGGATATCGATCCGTCCTTCAACTGTTGACCAGGCGACAGAGAACTCGGGATTTCAAGATCCTCGCCTTCAACGACCAGCTTGGCATCGCCAAAGGCCTTAAGGCTTTCCTGAGGGATATAGTTGCGCATGTCTACATAGACGATGCCGTCTTTGCAGTGATACACATATTCGCCCTGGTGAACTTCCTTTCCTTTTTCGTCTTCGATCAAGGCATTGATGCGAGCGTCAAACCCGGCGCCGTTAACGCTAAAATCCGTTACCTTCTGCTTTATTTTCCCTGTAAGCTTGCCTTTTCCGTTGTAGGTTTCTGCATGCCACTCACCGTTTTCTTTAATGACATAAAACGGATTACACTGCGAGAACAAAGAGACGCTTGTTCCTGCTACGAGAAGGATGGTTGCGATGAGGTGTTTCATAGCCAACTATGTTTGGGTTTTGGAATTTGAACTAAATTAAAAGTATAACACTTCCCCCAATTATGAAAGAACCTCACGCAGAACCTGAACGGATCGGATTTCTCCAAGTGAGTCGATGTGCTCGCTGTAGAATCCGAGTATCGCTTCCAGAATTTCCCTGCGTCGTTGCACCGGCATATTTATCGTTTCGTCATATCCGGCGTTAAGCAGCCTCTCGATCACCGATTCTGTTTCGGGTTCAAGCGGCCGCGTGCCACCGATTTGGGCCGCATTATACACCCCGAATCCCAGGTACCGGCTGAGTTTGATCAGGAAAAGCAAATGAAAATTCTCATAGTTTTTTTCAAGGCTCTCCAGCATGCGTAACGAACTGAAAATGAATTCGAAAAGCGGGCCGGGGGCACTTTCTTCACGCACGGTTTTATTCAGAATTTCGCAAACAAACATGGCAATGGCCGATTTCCTTACATCGGTCGCCACCGAATGATACGGGTGCGGGCATTTCACCTCACGGATCCGGTTGATGTTTGCATGCTCCCGGTGATATACCACCATGTCGAGAAGCGTTAACGGCTGGTATAGGGCCATTTTTCCGGATGAGGACCTGGAGCTTCTTACGCCGTTGACAATGTAAGATTGAATGCCAAATGCTTCCGTAAGGATTGTTACGATGATAGACGACTCCCTGAAACGGGTGAAGCGAAACACGATGCCCCTGGTTTTCGCGATCATCGGATATCAGCTTTCGTTTGCGTTACTCCACAACGGCGATCCGCCCAACAAAATGTTCACTTCCATCGGCAGAAGCGCTGAACACCAGGTAAATGCCGGACTTCACCCGTTGGCCATTGTAGTTTCTCACATTCCATGTGGCTGTTCCGCCCGACGCATATGTTTGCCAAACAAGCCTGCCGCCCGCGTCCGTAATCTTTACCACAGCGTCTGTGGATAAACCGCTGATGCCTACCAGGCCATTGAATTCGAATGTGACAGGATTGGGGAATATCTTTACCGCCTCAAATCCGCTTCGACCTTCGGTAGCGTCAGAACGATAGGAGACCAGTCCTGCCTCCGTCGCGATAAACACTTCACCAGTAACGTCATCGATCGCAATGTCAAGTACTCGGTTTGATGGCATGGGACTGTTATCCCGACTAAAATGGTGAACAAGATCTTCCCCTTCTGTGCCGAAAAGCCAAATACCCTGCTCGGTACCTACCCATTTTCGGTTACCTCCATCGACAGCCAACGCCGTGACCTTTTGCCCTGTAAGGAGAAACCTGTTTTCGAAGATAGGACGCACAGCGTTGGTGCCCGGATTGAATACACTTGCAGGATCAAAGAAGTAAGCGACACCATTGTCGGTGCCAACCCACATTCTTCCGTCTCTGTCCTGTACAATGCAATTGACATTGTCGTGGGGAAGTCCTCCGCGCCCCTCTGTGTCGGTAAGGTAAATACTGTTACCGGCTGAATTGAATACGAGTATACCGCCACCGTGAGATGGACTAAGAGCAGCCCATACGGCTCCCGTGTAGTCCAGGTCCAGTGAGAGAGGAAATCGCGAAGCGGGCGTGGCAAAGGCGTACGATTGCCACGATGTACCATCAAACCGGTGCAGTGATTCAGGTGCGCCAAAATTCGCCACCCACACATTTTCTGAATCTGAGGCCAGCGCGGTTACGTTGACGTGATCTCCGGGAGGGCTAGTGTTTACCAGCGTACTGTTCGTTTCGTCGTAGATCGTGGTCCCCGCCTGTACGCCTCCACCAAACGATGCGATGAACGTTGATCCGCCGGCCAGTACCATGTCAGTTACATCAGGCACTGACACCGATTCTGTACTCCACATACCATTGGAATACGAACTGACGAGACCAGGATTTCCCAGTGCCTGGTAGGTGGAGTTAAAGCCTCCGCCGAGGGCGTAAATCTTTCCATCAATGCGAACCAGCCTTCTTGTGACCGCGAATGCAGGCCCATTGGCGACGTAGGTTGCCGCTGAACCGGATCCAGCGGATAGCAGCCCGTTGGAGCTATCACCAATCCACACCGTTCCATTCGCCTCTAATGCAAACTGAAAGCCCGTTCCATGGGGCGTTGTCGCTTCCGATATGGTGGCGTCATGGGATAGCAACCAGACCTTGTCGCGTTCGCAAATGACAAGATACTCTGCTGAACTCGTCAGGCTGACGATTTGCCTGGTGCCGGGATAGTCCTGAGCCAGCCACACACCGTTGTCCTGATAAAGTACACCCGTTCCATTAACAGCGGCATATATCCTGTCATTGAATGCCGACACGGCGAGGACGGGCCCTGAAAGCGCTCCCTGATTGTGACGCTTCCAGTTGTGATAGTCCAGGAGATTGTCTGTGAGCCGACCAGCCAAAACACCTGTTTGTGTTGCGACGTAGATGCTGTCGCCCAAAACGGTGCTGTGGAACAGTGCCAGGCTTGTGCCGTTTACGCCCAGGTCGCGCCACGTTTCCCGTACCTCGTGTCGTTGAACGTCAAAGACAACAAGGCCGTAAGGTGTGGCGATGTACGCGTTGCCGTTAGCGAAACCGATGTGTCGTATGGCAACGTCGCCGGTTGTCTCCCGAACCCAGTTATAGTGGGTAATACCTGTTCCGCTGACAACGTCAAGGGTACCGTTGGCGTAGCCAATGAACAACTCGCCGGATGTGGGATCATACGCGATGGTGGAGATGATGTCACCGGTAAGCCCGTTCAGTCCCGTCAGTACGGAAAGCGAGCGATCCGATAGATCCAACGCCATGATGCCTGTGTTGCACGCCGCATAGACCTTTTGGTTTCCGACGGTGATGCTTGTAACCGAGTTATAGGAAACATGGGTTCGCCAGTGTCCGATAGGAACCGAGGGCTGAGAAAGGCAGTACGGACCGACGCAAAGGATCAGGGATGAAATGATATACCCGAAGCACCTGTTCATTTCCTTTTTGCCATACCCTCGATAAAGGCCTTCCGGCTGCGGGCCTCATATTGTTTATGCTCACCCAGGACGATTTGGTCGTCGCCGGGGGCCAGCCGGAATGAGAACGAAGCGAGTTCTCCGGTTTGTGCACAGATGGCGTGAAGTTTTGTGACGAACTCGGCGACGGCGAGGAGCTGCGGCATCGGACCAAACGGTTTCCCTTTGTAGTCCATATCGAGACCAGCGACGATCACGCGCTTGCCATTGTTCGCGAGTTCGTTGCATATGTCAACTATGGCGTTGTCAAAGAACTGCGCCTCATCAATACCGATAACATCGCAGTCACCCGAAAGCAGCAAAAGGTCGCCGGCAAATTGTACGGCCGTGGATCGGATGGAGGTTTGGTTATGCGAGACGATAAGCTGCCGGTGATACCTTGCGTCTATGGCGGGCTTGAAAATTTCCACCTTTTGTCCCGCGATGATAGCACGGTTAAGCCGCCGGATGAGTTCCTCCGTCTTGCCTGAGAACATACAGCCGCAAATGACTTCGATCCAGCCCGTGCCTGATTTCTTGCCGAGATGTGGTTCTATGAACATAGCCTGCAAGTTAAGGCTCTGCGACGGATTTTTGCGAATGCAGACGAAACCGGTAAATAATGCGAAATTGGCTGCTCTGGCCTATTTTATACGCCTGGATTCGGCAAAACGAGCCCCTGCTATTACTGAATAAGCGTTACATTTACAGGTAGGTTGTACAATTCCAATAGTGCGACATGGACGAGAAAATCAATCTGAAGGCAATTGAGCGGTATAGCGAAGAATTCTCTGAGAAGCTGATCGGGAATTGGTTTGCTTCGCGGGATGCGATCACCGGCCAGGAAATCCTTCAATTCAGCGAAATCAAACAAATCAACCTCTTTGTCATCTATGAACTGTTTCGCACCTGGAAGCAGGAGAGCGTAAAAAACCGAAGCCCGTATTTTGACTACGATGCTCCCGAAGTCCGTGAAGCTGCGCAGGCTCTGATGAACGCACTGTCTAACCATATCCGTGTCGACCGGAATAACTTTTCGGCGCTGCTTCGCAAGGCGACGTACAACACATTATTGCTGATTGTCGATCCCTATGATTTCTTCGCGGACCTGATCGAGAAGCATACCCAGCTTGTGCCTTCTGAATTTGCCGACCATCTGAAGTATGTGCGGATCAACAAGGCGCCGCTTCAGCGATTGCTTGATAAATTGCAGGAACGGGACGTAAAGTCCATTTCAGGAAATGAAGCGTTCGCCCTGCTCGACTCCATCCTCGAAGAGGTGAACTTCACTCCGGAAGATATCGACGAATACCTGGCTACTTTTTCAAAGGTAGTGCCCGTGTCGATCGACTCGTTCTACGAAAAGAAGGAGGAACCTAAGCCTCGCATTGAACCGGAACAGTCCAACCACTACCAGTGGCAACCCGTCAAGTCAACCGTTAACGACAAGCTTTCCCAGGAACCCCGGCCTGTAATTGCAGACCAGTTCATGAGGATATCAAGCATAAAGGAAAGCCTGACAATAAATCAGAAGTTCATGTTCACCAAGGTCCTCTTCCACGGCGATTTTGAATTGTTCAGCCGCGCCATCGAAGACCTCGATCGCCAGGACCACCTCCAGGGAGCACTGCGTTACCTCGAAAAAAATTACCAGGAGTGGGACCGTGAGAGTGAGGAGTTCCATGAGTTTATGGAGCTGCTGGAGAAACGCTTTGGTCCGCAGTAGCTGGGTAAAGAGGCAGTTTGCCGCTGCGTCTGCATCTGCGGCTGAAATCAGCCGCGATTCATTACTTGCAGACGATGTGCGTCGAGCTTCAGCAGAATGAACAGCAAAATCGTGAATCCCCACAGCGAAGATCCGCCGTAGCTAAAGAAGGGCAACGGTATACCGATTACCGGGAATAGCCCGATCGTCATACCGATGTTGATCATGAAGTGGAAGAAGAGAATACATGCGACACAATAACCGTACACCCTCGCGAACCGGCTTTTCTGTCGCTCGGCCAAATACACGACACGGAAGAGGAGCACTATAAATAAAAGAATCACTGCCAGACTCCCGATCCAGCCGTGCTCCTCGCCGATCGTACAAAAGATGAAGTCAGTGCTTTGTTCGGGAACAAACTTCAGCTTGGTTTGCGTGCCTTTCAAAAATCCTTTGCCCCATAAACCTCCGCTGCCAATCGCAACCTTGGACTGGTAAACGTGATAGCCTACACCCAGCTGGTCAAGGTCCGGGTTCAGCAGTACACGGATACGCTTTTGCTGGTGTTCTTTAAGGACGTTGTCAAAAATAAAATCCACACTTTTGATGGTGCCCATGAGCATCAGTGCAGCGGCCGTGAGCACCATGATGCGCTTGCGCTTCTTTTTGCCCAGAAGAACAAGAGTCAACCAAACGCCGCCAATAACGGCGAAAAGAATGTACTCGTTTTCTACCAGCAGGGTGAGTATGAAAATAATGGCCACGCCAATCCCCACGAGGATCAGGAAGGGCGACATGCCTTCGCGGTAAAATACTAGCACAAAGGCGGAAAAGACGAGAGCGGTTCCGGCGTCATCCTGCAAAAGGATTATGGCCATGGGTACACCAATAATGATGAAGAGCTTTACCTGGTTGCGGATCTGATCCATTCGGAAGCCCACCGTGCCGATATACTTTGCCACCGCGAGTGCGGTCGCAAACTTGGCGAACTCCGAGGGCTGGAAACCAAATGAGCCAATACGCAGCCACGCGCGGTTACCACCCACTTCGTGGCCGGTGAACACAACGATGATACACAGGAAGAGCACTACGCCGTAGATCACCCAGGCGAACGTCTCGTAAAACCTCATGTCCATGATCAGGATGAACATGATAATGGCGATAGACGAGACGATAAAGATGAGCTGGCGTCCGGAGTTAATGGAAGGATCGAAGATGAACTGATTTTCCTCGTACGTTACAGAGAAGATGTTCAGCCAACCCCAGAATACGATGATACCGTAAAGCAATACGGTAATCCAATCCATGCGGTTCGATATCTTCTCCTCGCGCACCATTAGTAGAGGAATTGTCCCTTCAACACGTACTCTTCAATCATAGGCCGCTGTGTTTCGCCTATCAGGTATTTCTCGATCATAAGACTGGCGATCGACGCAGCTGCTCTTGCGCCCTGGCCAGCGCTTTCCACATATACTGAAACGGCGATCTTGGGATCGTCTTTCGGAGCGAAGGCGATGAATACAGAGTGGTCGGGGAGAGGATCATTCTGGACTGTACCTGTCTTTCCGCAGACGGTGATGTCGCGCAGTCGCGCTCGGTATTGACCGGTGCCCTCAGACACCACGCGTTCATAGGCTCCAATGCAAACCCCAAAGTGTTTGGATCCG
>QGUY01000118.1 GCA_003242315.1 Bacteroidota bacterium | reverse complement strand
CCTCTTTTTTTGGCGGCAGCGTTAGATGTTTTTAAGAGGACGGTTCCTGAGCTTGTCGAAGGGGGGTTCCTGAGCTTGTCGAAGGGGGGTCCCTGAGCTTGTCGAAGGGAGGTCCCTGAGCTTGTCGAAGGGGGTCCCTGAGCTTGTCGAAGGGCTACCCATTTCTCCGCACTCCCCTCGACATTCTGAGCAACGTTAGCGCAAGGCCAACACCTGCCAACACTGTCGTCACCCACCAGTACGGCCTAACCCAATTAAAAAAGTACTCCAGCGATTGTGAAAGGGTATCCATTCAGACTTATTCAGGGGTATTCTATTCCTCCCTTCCTGTTCATCCCTCTATCCTTTTCATCCTTCCAATCCTCATCCTCTTAATCCTTTAATCCTACACATCCTGGTTCAGACACCCAGATAAAACTCCCGTATCGCGCTCCCTATCTCAACCACGCCACAAATACGATGATGTCGGATTACCATGTAAAAACACATCGGGTCACCAGAACCCGTTTCCACATAACTAATCGTAGTACCGAGCACTTCGATCGCCTTTCGCTGCATGCGATCTGATTCCATCAAAGAAGATGAGTGGGTCATAAAATTTTGAGTTTATGCGATGAAGTCTTCAAGGAAATCCTTGAAGTGTAATGTGATAATGAAGGTAGGAAGCGTGTGGATTAGGTAACTAGTCCAGGTGGAAAGTATTGGCTAATCCAGGACCAGGATGGATAGGATTAAGGATGCGTAGGATGAGGACTAAAGGATGCACTCCTTCAATATCTCCACTGCCATCTTCTGCTCTTTGAAGTTCAGCGATGCAAATCCCATCCGCATGGCGTTGTAGCGTACCTTATCCGTGTCGAATTCCGTTCCATCGCGAAGCAGCAGTCCCCTGGCGTAGGCCCTTTCAGCAATGCGGGTAGTATTTTTCTTGAATTGCACCCACACGGACATGCCGCCGTCGGGGATTTTGAATGAAACCTCATCACTGAGTTCCGACTGAAGTAGCTGGCAAAAATGATCGCGTCGTTCACGGTACAATTTCACTGTCTTTCGAATGTGGCTGCTCATCGTGCCATCACGGTAAAGTTCGGCAATGCCATTCTCCAGTAGACTATCGCCTTGCATATCGACGATCCTTCTCAGGTGAACAGCACTGGTGATGAATTTTGCAGGCGCCACCATGAAACCAAGTCGAACCGCAGGTGCCAGCGTCTTGGTCAGCGTACCGATGTAGATCACACTACCTGTCGTGTCAAGACTCGCCATCGGCATGATCGGCTTGCTGGCATAATGAAAATCGTAATCGTAATCATCCTCCAGAATGGCGAACCTGTATCGCACCGCAAGCTCCAGCAAACGGATTCTGCGTTCAGGTGAAAGTGTGACAGTAGTTGGATTGTGGTGATGAGAGATAACGTACACGAATTTGATTTTCTTTCTGCGACATAACCTTTCTATGACATCAACGTCCAGCCCTTCTTCATCCACAGGAACGTGATGAAGCTTTGCTCCCAGCTGCTCAAGGGTTCGATTCACAAAGATGTATCCTGGTTGTCCCACAACTACTACATCACGAGGTCGTATCAGCAGGTTTGCAGCGAGAAAAATTCCCATCTGTGCTCCATGCGTGATGAGGATGTTCGACGGTGTAACGGGCAAACCGCGGGTGTCGCTGAGAAACGCGGCCAGCGTTTCGCGAAGGAACTCCGTGCCCTGAGCATTGCCGTACATGAGGTACTTCTGTTGCGACTTCATCCTTGAAAATCGCCGCATGTTCCTTAGCAACTGCTCCATCGGCACGAGCCGCGGATCGGGAAATCCATCATTGATAACCAGCTTCGGCGCGGCACCCAAAAACCGCGTCGCCCTCGAAGGTAGATAGCGCTCATAAAAGGCGAACCGCGGTTCGTCTGGCAGCGCGGAGGGTCCCGACTTTTCGGCATACGACTTTGGCGACAAGAGCGGCAGCGCCTCGCTGACAAACGTTCCCTTTCTCGGTCGCACCTCAATCCATCCCTGCGCCTCAAGTTCCGAGTACGCCACCACCACGGTCATGCGATTGACATTCAGCAGCGCCGCCACCTCCCGCGTCCCCGGAAGCCTCAATCCCTTCCGCAATCGTCCCGCCCGTATGTTATGTATGAATGAGTTAGCGATCTGCAGATAGACAGGCATTTCGCTCTTGCTATCGATCACAATCAGTTCCTTCAGGAGCTTCATCTAACTGGATTATCAAGTTGTCATATTATGACATATGGGCACCATCCAGTGAAGTTACAAATTCTCTAATATTCTCCGTACCCATCTGGATTACCCGATAAAAGAAAACTGGACTAGGTCAGTCTTTTTCCAACAAAATACATTTACGCGAAAACCTTCAAACCACTAGTTACAATGGACAAAAGATTTCACATGGGTAAAGTGCAACCCGACGCCTATGCGGCCATGGATGCACTCGATCAGTACCTCGCCAAGACAGCAATCGACCAAAGAACGCAGGAATTGATCAGGGTAAGGGCATCGCAGATCAACGGCTGCGCTTACTGTGTAAACTACCATACGGAAGAGGCCATCAAACAAGGCGAGGCCTGGCAGCGACTACACCTGCTCAGCGCATGGAGAGAAGCCGGTGATATATTCTCCGACGAGGAGCGCCTTATGCTGAAGATGACAGAAGAGATCACCTTGATCCACAGGCAGGGTTTGACGGACGAAACGTACGAAGAGGCTATCGCAACGTTTGGCATTGAGAAGACGGCTCAGATAATAATGGTGATCGTGACGATCAATGCGTGGAACAGGATCGGTGTCGCACTAGCTATGAAACCTTCTCTCAGTGGGCAATGGGCAGTAAGCAGTGTGAATAATAGCTAAGACTCTCCTAAAATATCCCACTCCTCATTCAACCGCGCGATGGCCTCATGCGCGGTGAGGTCGAACTGGACAGGCACTACAGATACGTAGTTGTTAGCGATCGCCCACTCGTCGTTATCTTCACCCTTGTCGAAGTTCACAAAGTTGCCGGCCATCCAGAAGTACCTGCGGCCGTTGGGATCAAAGCGTTGATCGAAATCCTCTACCCACTTGGCGTTCGACTGGCGGCAGATACGAATGCCCTTAATGTTCTCGTGTCGCTTTGGCGGAAAGTTCACATTCAACGCCACGCCTTTCGGCAGTCCTCTCGCCAGTACCTGCCGTGTTATACTTTCAACGTAGGGTTCGACGTGTGAAAAATCAGCGTTGTGCGAATAATCACACAACGAAAATCCTATCGCCGGCGTCCCTTCGATGGCCCCTTCGATGGCGGCCGACATCGTACCTGAATACAGCACGCTGATGGACGTGTTACTGCCGTGGTTGATGCCACTCACGACAATATCGGGTTGACGCGACTCACCCTTCAGCACAAAATGGCGCGCAATCTTCACGCAATCCGCCGGCGTACCCGAACATTCAAACGCGCGTACGCCATCGAAGATGGTCGTCTCTTCCAGTCGCAAGGTCTCTCCTACGGTGATAGCGTGTCCCATGCCCGACTGCGGGCCATCAGGTGCTACCACTACCACATCCCCGATGCGCTTCATAATGTCAACAAGGGTTCGAATCCCCTTGGCCGTTATTCCATCGTCGTTGGAGACCAGGATCAAAGGTTTGCTCATGTCTTCTCGCTAATTGACCGAATTGCCGGACAGGGAATTGTAGTAGGCAACAATCTGGGCAAGATCGTATTTCTCTTCAAACCGGAGACGGTTTTCTTTCATGTATTTCTCCACCGTCTCGGCCTTGTTTCCCATCAGGGCCAACAGATCACTCCTGTTGCCTTCGAATTCTACAATTGCCCCATCTTCCTCAAGAAAAAAATACTTATGCACCAAAACCTGCCTTGAGAATGTGCCAAAATAATACGGCGAATTGTATGTTCGATACTCCAGCGCTTCGCGGGCCAGCAACGTCAGGTTACCTTCCTCCATCAGCTCAAAAAAAATTGATGTCCGATAGCCCGTGGTTGCATTGTACGGCAGCGCAAAAAAGCTGCGGTACTTGTTTACCGTCTTGTCAAATATCTCAAAGTAAAGAACCTTTCGTGGCGTGAACACTTCCGCAGGCCTATTGGGGCGATCAAACTGAACGAGGTCCTGCATCAGGTCATACTTTACCCTTCCCCTCAACGTATCGCCGCTCACGAGAACGATCTTGCCCTCATGCCACAGTTCGAACGGCCATTTCTGCGCGTTGACCGTCACGACCGTTGACAGGAAGATCGCCAACAAAAAATATCTCAATTTCATCGGTGTCCCAGAATGGTGTGTCCCAATTTGTCGCGTTTCGTAAGCAGATAACGTTCATTGTGAACGTTTGGTGATATTTCGATCGGCAAATTCTCGACGATTTCCAGGCCATAGCCCATCAATCCAACCCGCTTTTTCGGATTGTTTGTGATCAGCCTGATCTTCGATATGCCAAGATCGCGCAAAATTTGGGCTCCCACACCATAGTCGCGCTCATCCATGTCGAATCCAAGCTTTATGTTCGCCTCAACCGTGTCAAGGCCACCTTCCTGCAGCTTGTATGCCTTAAGCTTATTCATCAGCCCGATACCACGTCCCTCCTGCTTCATATACAGTACCACGCCCTTTCCGGCCTGGTCCACCATCTTCATTGCAGCATGAAGTTGCGGCCCGCAGTCGCAACGACAGCTACCGAAGATGTCACCGGTGACACACGATGAGTGAACCCTTACAAGCACAGGTTCATCTTTTTCCCATGACCCTTTCACAAGAGCCAGATGCACATCGCCACTGTTCGTTTGCTCATAGGCAACCAGCTTAAAGTGCCCGTACTCAGTGGGCATGTCGACCTCCACACCACGACTGATAAGCGATTCTTTAGTGATCCGATACTCGATAAGATCTTTAATGGACACAAGCTTTAATCCGAAACGCTTCGCCACCTTCACAAGATCCGGCAGTCGCGCCATCGAGCCATCTTCGTTCATGATCTCTACCAGGACACCGGCAGGTTTGAAGCCTGCAAGTCGCGCAAAGTCAATAGCAGCTTCCGTGTGACCCGCGCGTCTCAGTACACCGCCGCGTTTTGCTTTAAGAGGAAAGATGTGTCCAGGTTTGCCAAAATCTTCGGGTTTCGACTCGGGGTCGACCAACGCACGAATGGTTTTGAAACGATCCTGAGCAGAGACACCGGTAGTACACCCGTGTCCAAGTAGGTCTACCGATACCGTGAAAGGCGTACCGTGTACTGCAGTGTTTTGACCCACCATGAGGTCGAGGCCCAACTCTTCACAACGGTCTTCAATTAGTGGCGCGCAGATGAGGCCGCGCCCATGAGTGGCCATAAAATTGACGATTTCCGGGGTGACGCATTCCGCGGCGCAGATAAAATCCCCCTCATTTTCGCGATCCTCGTCGTCAACACAAATAATCACCTTACCGTTACGGATGTCCTCCAGGGCTTCCTCAATGGTGTTGAATTCTATCTTTTGATCCATTGTATTCTGTAACAACGCGTCCCCTGCCGCGTGCTAACTTACTGTTTATTAATATTTTCCGGAAACAATGCCCAATTCGCTCGCAAGATTCTGATCTGCATTCTTTAACCGCATTTGGACCTCGATTAGTTCATCCACGGCGGCGTGGTCGCCCCTGGCTTCGGCCTCCCTGATCTTCGCCATGTTTTCCTCAATCAGGTTCTGAACATAGCGGTATTTGAGGCGTAACATATTTTGCGGCGCGGCCCTGGGCAGACTCTCCTGTTCGTTTTCAAAGAAAATATGGTACTTGTCTCGCCAATGCGGACTTGCATAATACCGCTGCAAGGTCAGGTCGGTCACGAGTTTCTTAATCTCTTCCGAGCCGTTTACCATAAAATAATGTGAGTCGATCAGCTCACCCCGATTGCGCGCATTCCTGAATTCGGAGAAGATGTATCCGTAACCCGCATGTGTGAACTCAAGCTCTTCAAATTCAGCGATGAAGTAACTCAGCAAGTCGACATCCTCTTCAAGCTTGGTGTCAGCATAATTTAGCAGCTGCCGCACGATCTCCCGCTCCTGGAATTGAACCATTTCCACCGGAGTCAAGCCCTTCAACGGTGGCTCTGACTCCAGCGGTGGCAGCGGCTCACGCTCATCACGGGCAGCTTCCTGGCGCTTCTTCTGACGCTCACTGATGAGGACCTTGTTCAACTCGTGATAGAGCACCTGCTCTTCGATTTCAAAGAGCACAGCCGCCTGCCGTATGTATACCGATCGTTGGATAGGGTCCGGGATGACAGCAATGCTGGTCACCGTTTCCCTGATCGCTTCAGCGCGGCGTATCGGGTCGTTGGCAGCCTCTGACCGAAGCAGGGATATTTTAAACGAGATGAAGTCCTGCTCGTGATCTTTCAGATATTGTCGGAACGCGGTGCTTCCTACCTTTCTGGAATAGCTATCCGGGTCTTCACCTTCCGGAAGCAGCACAACGCGAAGGTTTAAACCTTCCTTGAGCACCATGTCGATACCGCGGATCGCCGCCCTGATGCCCGCCGCATCACCGTCGAACAGTACGGTAATGTCTTTTGTAAATCGGCTTACTAGTCGTATCTGCTCCTCCGTCAATGCCGTCCCCGACGAGGCGACAACATTCTCGATGTCGGCCTGCACCAATGATATCACGTCGGTATATCCTTCGACGAGATAACAGAACCCTTCGCGACGTATCGCCTGGCGTGCCTGGAACAGACCATAGAGCACCTGACTCTTATGATATATGACCGTCTCAGGTGAGTTGACATACTTGGGTTGGTCCTTTTGCTTCCCAAGGATGCGCGCGCCGAATCCAATGACCTTTCCTGATAGGTTGTGTATCGGGAAGATCACGCGGCCGCGGAAGCGATCGTATTGCTTTCCGCCTTCTTTCGTCACGATGAGGCCGGCCTTCTCCAGCATCTCGCGACTAAATCCTTTCGCGAGGGCTACGTTGCAGAAATGATCCCAGGCCTGCAGACTATAACCCAACTCAAACTTCCGGATCACCGGGTCGCTGAAACCCCGTTCGCGGAAGTAGCTGAGTCCGATAGATTGACCCTCTTCGTGATTGAAAAGCAAATCGACATACGTATCCCGGGCAAAGCCCATGAGGATGTAAAGGCTGTCACGCTCGTTGCCGGCATCTGACTGCACCGAGGCCGCCTCCTCGCGGATTTCTACACCATACTTTTTGGCGAGATAGCGGATCGCTTCAACATAGCTGAAGCCCTCGTGCTCCATAACAAAGGTGATAGCGTCACCCCCTTTGCCGCTACTGAAGTCCTTAAAAATGCCTTTGGAAGGAACTACATAGAATGACGGCGTCTTTTCGTTCGTGAACGGGCTCAGGGCCTTGTAGTTCTGGCCCGAGCGCTTAAGCGTGACGAAGTCGCCAATGACGTCAACCAGGTCTATTCGGCTTTTTACTTCATCAATGGTTTCTCGGGAGATCATTCCGGAAGGCTCATTCCGGGCAAAGATACGAAGGGAGTACCGGAGTGTTGAAGTGTTGGAGTGTTGAAGTTTGGTAAATCAAAATCTCAAATCATTAATCACAAATCACTAATCATCAATCAATTGCCTCCTATGTGCCTTATGTGCCCCTTATGTGCCCTGTGTGGTTCCAAAGCCATTTTGAATCACATAAATAACATAGGAAACGCATAGGGCACATAGGGATTTTTGATTTTACGATCGGCGATTAGCGATTTGTGGGTTAGGGAGAAACGAGTCTAAATTGCAAGCCCAAACAGCATAATGAATGCTTTAAGGACGATAATTGTTAGGATTAGTTAATCTCGTGATTCTGAGTAAACTATCAACATGGATATAAACCTTTCGGAAAAGGACGTTTTGGGGGCGCTTTCGACGGTACTCGATCCGGACATTCGCCGCGACCTGGTCAGCCTCAACATGATTCGTGATATCCGGATACAGGGAAACACGATCAGCTTTACGGTCGTGCTTACAACGCCGGCATGTCCCCTGAAAGAGCAGATTCGTCAGGATTGTGTACGCGCTGTGAGAAAGGTGGCTGGTCCCAGCGCGAACGTGGATGTAAACATCACCTCCTCTGTTACTACGGTCCGCAACAACGCTCCGCTCCTCCCCGGCGTCAAGAACATCGTACCCATTGCCTCTGGCAAAGGCGGTGTTGGAAAGTCAACCGTCACCACCAACCTGGCGGTAGCACTGGCGCAAGCCGGCGCACGTGTGGGATTGATCGACGCCGACATATTCGGCCCTTCAATTCCTACGATGTTCAATTGTGAATTTGAGCAGCCAGGTGTTCGGAATATCAACGGCCGGAACATCATCGTCCCGATAGAGCAATACGGGGTGAAGCTCATTTCTATTGGCTTCCTCACACCACCTGACAGCGCCGTGATATGGCGCGGGCCCATGGCGAGCTCAGCGTTGAAACAATTCTTTGCCGAAGCCGATTGGGGGGAACTTGATTACCTGTTGATCGACCTCCCTCCCGGCACGAGTGACATCCATCTAACCTTGGTTCAGACCGTCCCTGTGACCGGTGCGGTAATCGTGACGACACCGCAGAAGGTTGCCGTTGCGGATGCAACCAAAGCCGTTGCCATGTTCCGCCAACCCCAGATCAATGTACCAGTCCTCGGTATCGTGGAAAACATGGCGTGGTTCACTCCTGAAGAGCTGCCGGACAACCGGTACTACATTTTCGGACGGGATGGCGGCAAGAACTTATCAGAAAAATACGGCGTTCCCTTGTTGGGCCAGATACCCCTCGTGCAAGGGGTGCGCGAGAGCGGCGACAGCGGACTGCCGGCTGTGCTGAAAGAAGGGCCATCGCAGACCGCATTTAAGGAACTGGCAGAGTCGCTTGCGCGGCAAATCGCAATACGAAATGCCCAGGCGCCTGTGCCCGCAGCGCCATAGTCCCGTGAAATTCAACCAGAAATGCTAACTTTGCGGGAACCAATGCTGCGTTGCCTTCATTATGACAACGTACGCTTGCAGAACAACAACGCATGATGAACGCAAACACAACTGCGGAAAACTTGTTGGAGCGCATTGAAGCGTCTCTGGATGGTATCCGTCCCTATCTGGAAGCTGACGGCGGGAACGTAAAGATTCTCGAAGTTACCCCCGACAACGTGGTCCGGCTGGAATTCGTAGGCACCTGCGGTAATTGCCCCATGTCAACAATGACGTTCAAAGCCGGTGTGGAAGAGGCCATCAAGAGAGCGGTACCTGAAGTGCGCTCGATAGAGGTCACCAATCTCACTCCGCTCGGCAACCCCATTTCGTAACCCTGCATTCCGGCGACAATCCACCTGTTTTGCTATCTTTGAGTAAACTGGAGGCACCCGGAAAGTTGTGAGCAAAGCAGATCAGGAGCAGCCAACATGTACCTTCGGTGCCCTACTTACGGCGCTCATCTTTTTCTTCCTGGCTTTTCAAACTAACGCACAGGAACGTTGCGCAACCGTTCCCTATACCAAACAGCTTCAGCAGCGCAACATCGTGCGCGAAGACCCTGCCCGATTTGAAGAATGGCTTCAGCGACGCATGTCGGAGCGCAGAATCCGTATGGATGCTCAGCGCAGACAAGCGACAACCTATCGCGTGCCCGTGGTCGTGCATGTTATTCACAACGGAGAGCCTGTAGGAACCGGTTCAAATATTTCAGACGAACAGATCCTCTCGCAGATCGCGGTGCTTAACCGCGACTTTCAACGTCTCAACGCGGACGCATCCAATACACCCGCGGCATTTCTTCCCGTTGCCGGAAGTCTCGACATTGAATTCGTCATGGCAAAACAGACACCGGAAGGCTTTCCCACCAATGGTATCGTACGCGTACAGGGAACCCGCACGGAATGGACGCTCAACGACAACTATGAACTGAAATCACTGAGCTACTGGCCCGCGGAAGATTATCTGAACATTTGGGTGACCACCCTCGCATCCTCATATGTAGGCTTTGCACAATTCCCTGTATCAGACCTTCCCGGACTCGAAAATTCATCAACGAACCGACTCACCGATGGCATTGTGATTCACTACGACGTGTTTGGCTCTGTGGAGGATGGCGACTTCGACCTGGACCCGCAATACAACCGAGGGAGGACCACTACCCATGAGATGGGACACTTCTTCGGCCTGCGCCATATCTGGGGTGACGACGAAGCACAATCCGACGCTTGCTCCGGCACCGATTACGTCGACGACACACCCAATCAATCATTCAGCACGAATGGATGCCCCACCGGCACGCGTGTTACCTGCGGCACTGAAAACATGTACATGAATTTCCTGGATTACACGAATGATGCATGTATGAACCTGTTCACGGTAGGACAAGTTGAACGTATGACGACTGTTCTCGAGAACAGTCCACGCCGCGCAAGTTTGCTTACCTCGCACGCGTTGCTGGATCCTGAACCAGTAGCCGACAACCTCGGGATCAAGAATATCATTTCACCCTCCCCTGCCGAATGTAATGCGTCTGTCACACCTGTGATTGAATTGCAGAACAATGGCACAAACGCGGTAACGTCTACCCGCATCCGCCTTGTGGTCGACGGTGTGCCTGTCGAAACAACAGATTTCAGCATTGATATCGATCCCCAGGAAACTACGACAGTATCGTTCTCACCACAGAGCATTTCGTCAGGTGCGAACCACTTTCTCTTTGAAATACTGTTGACAAACGGAGTGAGCGATGCGCGCGCTAACGACAACGTCCGGGAGATTGAAGTGATTGTACCTGAACTAATCGATGTGCCCTTCTCTGAGCCCTTTGCTACCATTCCTCCGGGATGGTCAATAAACAATCCCGACGGACAGGTTACATGGCAGCTGGCCAGCGCACCGTCGGCTAGCCCGACGAACACGGCCATGAAACTCAATTTCTACGAGTACGAAGACGGACGAGGCGAACTCGACCTTCTCACCTCGCCGGTATTTGACCTGAGCGATGTTCCTGTGGCCTACATCTCTTTTGACGTCGCACATGCGCAATTCCGCGGATCGACCGACCGCCTCAGAATTTACGTGCTTACCAACTGCGACGATGACCTTTTCAATGGAACGGTAGTATACGACAAGTCTGGCAGTGCGTTAGCAACAGTTCCCAGTTCTAACGCACCGTTTATTCCGTCGGGGTCGGGCGACTGGCGTACGGAAATTATCGACCTCTCGCCGTGGCTCGGCGAGACGAGCGTTCAACTAGTTTTCGCCGGAACGAACGACTGGGGTAACAATCTTTATATCGACAACATTTCTGTTGTCACAACGGCGGATGAGGACCTGGCGTTAAGGGACGTGATGCGTCCCGCACCGGTTCTTTGTGAGAATACTGTCGTCCCTCAGCTTATGATTCAAAACACGGGCACAGTTACTATTACAAGTTTCAACATCAACATGACCGTAAA
>QGUY01000402.1 GCA_003242315.1 Bacteroidota bacterium | reverse complement strand
CCTTTTCCGAGTGCCCCTCTATTTGTTTTACTTCTCTGTCGCCAACCTCCGATACCGGGAGGATGCACGATCGCGTGGCTACGCCGTCGACATGCACGGTGCAAGCGCCGCATTGCGCTATTCCGCATCCATACTTCGTTCCCACCAGGTTGAGGTGGTCACGAAGAATCCACAGTAAGGGCGTCCGCGGATCCGCTTCCACAGACCGCTTCTTGCCGTTGACGTTGATGGTAATGCTTGCCATAATATTCCGGTTAGCTGACCGAAGTTAAGGAAATTATCCGCCCGGATGGAGGGTGAATTATATGGAATTTGAAGAAGTATTTTAACATGCTTAACCACAGAGGCACAGAGGGGCATTGAGTTCACAGAGATTTTTTAATGTGAGTACCCTGCGCGTCAGCGCCAGTGACCTAAAAGAACGACATCCGTATCGCAGACAAAGTTCCGACTCCCAACGTCCGGTTTATAATGCGTCATCAACTCTTCTCTGTGTACCTCCGTATCCTCCGTGTCGCTGTGGTGAACAGAGTCACTCGCCCAAAACCTCAACGTAGCCTTCTGTCCCATTCACCCGAATTCGTTCACCATCCTTAATGATCCTCGTGGCATCTTGCACTCCAACTACGGCGGGGAGGCCATACTCACGAGCGATGACAGCACCGTGGGTCATGAGTCCACCCACTTCGGTTACGAGACCTTTTACGGACACAAATACTGGCGACCAACTGGGATCGGTAAATGCCGTGACCAGGATGTCGTTATCTCCAAATTCAGTATTTTCCATGCTGAGGACAACGCGAGCGCGACCTTCGATGACTCCGGAGGAAACAGCCAGGCCCGGAATCGCACCTTTCGGAAGACCTTTGAGATTATACCGGCCATTTATGATTTCACCGTCAGAAGTAATTACCCGGGGCGGGGTCAGTCGTCCATAGTGAACATACGCTTCTTTTCGATCGGCAATTATGCGGTAGTCCAGCTCAAAGCTGCGGACAACGTTCCGAAGCTCGTCGAACGTGAGGTAGTAGATGTCTTCGCGATCCTGTATGAGGCCTCGTTCGACTAACGCATCCGCTTCTCTCAGCAAAGCCTGTTTGTATACAAAGTACGTCGACACCATCCCATACTTCGGATATTCCCGGTATCCACCGTATTTGCGAATGATGTCGATCTTACGTTTGGTTTCTTTCACTTTCTGTTCGCCGTCTGGCAATTGCGCGAGGCGGTCCAGTAACGCTTTCTCTTTTTTCAGTGCTTCGCGCAGGCCGCGTCTGTATCTGCGGCTACTTTCACCTGCCTTAAAGTTTTTCACGTTGCCCAGGATCAGCGGGATGAGGGTCGAGGGGTTTTCTGCCCAGCGTTCCCTGGTAATATCGATTTCACCCACACATCGCATGCCGTATATCTCCAGATAATTTTCAATCGCGCGTCGACATTCAACGCCGCCTGGGAATTGCTCCAGACCATTGAGGAAATCGTCGCCTTGAGTGTTCTCCAGATACGCCACCACCTCGGAATAAGGACGGATGATGTCGGCAACATCGAGCAACGCAAGTCCCATTTCGGAAGTTATGTTATTGGGTATGGAGCGGAAGAGGGTGTCTGCGACATTCTTTTCACCTAACCATCGATTGACGTTTTCGTTGATCCATATTGCCGCGTTGATCGGAGCATATATTGCCGCGGCACTTCTCGGATCAAATAGAATCTTCTTTAGCCGTTGTATGTCCTCAAGGATGAAATCGAGCAGTTCGGATCGTGACTTGCTCTTTATCGTTTCCTTCAAGGCATCAATGGATGCCTGGAATTCGTTGGTGAGTTCTGAGATAAGCGCCGGTGCGTCGTCAGGATTAGGTTCTTCCGTATCCCTTTGAGGCGCCGCAGTTGCGGGACGCGACACTTCGCCTGGCGTTGTCCCGTTAATGAAGTCGGCGCGACTCATAAACGTCAGCAGCGCATCCTTCATCAGTGGATCGTGTTGACCCAGGGTGTTGATCAATCCAGACCTGCTCTCCGGTGATGCCAGCATTTGCGTCACGTCGACGAACAGTCGCCCACCCGCCGTGCGCATGGGCGCACGTGTGGTGAGGAGGTAGAAGGAAAGCCCCAGGGGACGTATGGGATCCGTCATCATTTGCTGGTGCCCGACGGATATGTACACATGATTTTCTCCGTCATCTGACGCCGGTATGGGAAACAACGTGGTAATAGGCCGGCTTTGCACGATGTGGAAGCCTTCATCGGTCAGGCACCATTCAATGTCCTGAGGGCTACCGAAGTGATGCTCGATGCGCCTCCCGATGCGCTCCAATTCCAGGATCTGTGTGTCCGTCAGTACGGGATGGTTCTGCTGTTCGGATGCGATTTCCTGCCAGGCAACACCGCCACCATTTTTCGCTTGCAAGGAAAAGGTCTTGGTTGAGATTTTTTTCTCGACAATGTCGCCATCGCGCACCTTGTAGGTGTCGGGATTGACGAGTCCTGACACGATGGCTTCACCCAGTCCAAAACTCGCATCGATGGATAAAACTCTCCTGTTGGACGTCGCGGGATCGGCTGTAAAGAGAACTCCAGAGGCGTAAGGAAGTACCATTTTCTGAATCACGACCGCAATACGGACCTGTCGGTGGTCAAAGCCGTTTCGGATGCGATAGGCGACGGCTCGATCGGTGAATAGCGAAGCCCAGCATTTGGCGATGTGCTCGCGTAGCGCGTGGAGTCCAACAATATTAAGGTACGTTTCCTGTTGCCCCGCAAATGATGCATCCGGCAGGTCTTCCGTGGTGGCGCTGGAACGAACGGCATAGGCGACGTTTGCACCGTTTTGCTC
>QGUY01000401.1 GCA_003242315.1 Bacteroidota bacterium | reverse complement strand
GAGGCGGTTGTGATAGTAATACAGCGTGTTGAAATCGCGCGTGATGATGTTGCCCTCTTTGTTCATGAGAAGGGGGCGTTTAAGGTGAAAGATACCCACATTATCAAGACCATGACGGATAACCGTATCGATATCACTCTTCATGTGGGTGGCGATGTTGATCTTGTTTTCCTTTTTGAGCTTTACGATTTGCTTGCGCACACGCTGGCAGGCTTCGCGAAATACTTCATACTCGAGCACCTGGTCTTCTTCGGGAAGCCTGAGCAGTCCGAAAAGGTCCAGTCGCGGATATTTCTTTTGCCAGAGTTCGAACGCCACGAACGCAACAAGGTGACTGGAGAATACCCGATTGATACGGTGATACTCCTTCACAATCTTCTGGCTCAGCATCCGAGTATATTCGTCTTCGCGCTGCAGGTCGACGGTTATGCGGCCATTGCTCTTGAAGTAATCTTCGGTGTTGATAAGTCGTCCTTCTGCATCCAGACTGTTCCCGTGGTCATCGACATAATTCCCCATAACATCCAAACCGGGACCAATGGAGACGGAGATGTTGGAACCCTTCGTGAAGAACTTAAACAGGAACTGTAGGAGTTGCCAGCTGCCATATTTGTCTGCCTCGGGAAGGTAACGATCCTGGCCTTTGATAGACAGATAATCGTCAATGAGATCGGGGGCTTCCAGCACAAAGTGATAGTTCAGCGTGACGGGCACGACAAATATTTTTCGCGGTGTTTCTCCCGGCTTTGCGTTCATGTATATGTTTCGCTGCGCTTCGATAGCAGTGCTCAGCAAACCTCGTTTCAGGTTCTTTTCAATCATACCCGAACGAGAGCGCGTTCCACCGGGAAAGAAGAGGCTGTGCGCTCCTTTTTGAATGGCCAGGGTGGAATATGCCTTCAGCGTTTCAAGGTAGGGCAGATTCTTTTTCCGCCGGTCGACCTTGTACGCTCCAAGGCTGTTCATGAAATAGGCGAAGATCTTAATGTTAAAGAGGTTGAGTCCCGCACCGTAGATAAACGCAGGCAATCCCAGCGAGTGGATCACCCAACCGATCAGGATGGAGTCCAGGTTGCTGAAATGCGTGGGAACCATGATAACCGTACCCTGACGCGCGAGTCGCCGAAGGTGTTTGACCTTTCCGACAATATGTATCTTATCGCGGAGGGTATACTGGTTGCGGAAGAATGCCCCAAACTTCTTTACACGCGCGCCATTGAGCAGACGTGAAAACCAGAATTTAACTACTTCCCGGGCGAATTTGTACGAGCTCGGTTTGAAGTTACCCGCGATCTCATTTGCATACCGGGAGACGATGCGATGCAACAACTCTCCCGTTTTGGCAGCGATATCTTCTTCGCTGGTATCCGCGCTGAAGCTTAATTCTTCCTTGATCTTTGCCCAGAAGCGTGGTTCATCGGGAGGGTCCACACGCCACCGGTTGCGTTTCATCCGCTGTTGTTCGCGGTAGACGGTCGTCTCAAGTTCTTCTGCAAGTTGGCGGGGTGAATGACGCAGGCTGTGAATACGCGCCAATGCTTCCTGCACAACTTCCTCTATAAATTCTTTTCTGTTCTTGCTAAGTTGATATACTGGCCAGTCGGGGATACCCTCCAGGATTGGTTTATACTTCTTATTCTTATTCTTCGTCTCTAAAACTTCCATGGGGGCAGTAAAAATAACACAAATTCCGTCACCCGTCGCCGTCTGGTTCATTCACCCGCTGTAATGCTGCGTGAAGCGAATGCCCCATATCATCGAAACGGCCGAGTGCTTCCTCAACGAAACGCTCATCCAGCAGCCGCAACACGGAGCTGTCGTCGTCAAATTCAAATTGATCGACTTTGAAAGTCTGTTCCAGGTAACCCTGTTCCATCTTGATCAGGTACCGGTTATTCCAAAGGTAGAGGGTGACCTTGCATCCCTGAATCGACAACTCCTTTAATACACGCATACGTGGTCGAGCGCTTGAATCCACGCGGAAGTTATTCAAAATGTTTTTCTTGTCCGTTTTTCGAATAAATTGCCCTCCTGGGCCGTTATATGTTTGGTTTTCTATCTGGACAGGAAGCCGTATATTGTGGATCGATCGTGGGGATTCAGGGCCTCCCCGGTAACTCGCAAGCATGAAATCCTCTGTGAAATACTCAAAAACTCTGCTGGCCCTGGCCTTTCTGTGTACGGCCGGAGCCTATTATGCCAACGCCACACACCTGCGTGCCGGCGAAATTACTGTTGTACGGGAAAATTGTAACTCACATACCTATACCATCACCGTAACCGTGTACACCAATACGGGATCGTCGGTTCTTTTCGGTGGCCGGGTCGGGGAGGAGGACATTCTCGAATTTGGTGATGGCGATTGGATTCTGGTACCCGAAACGCCTAATACCCCGAGGCCCGACCTTGGGCCGGAGATCGGTACGGCAAGTTTTAGCGTGACCCACACCTTTCCGGGTCCCGGAGAATACACCATCAGCTACCGTGAACCAAACCGGAATCAGGGCGTGCTGAACATGGATAACTCCGTGAATACACGTTTTTATATCGAGACGAAGCTTGTCATCGATCCGTTCATGGATTGTAACAACACCCCGGTCTTGCTGATCCCCCCGATCGACCGGGCTTGTACCGGCGTAGCCTTTTTCCATAACCCCGGCGCTTATGACCCTGACGGCGATAGCCTTTCTTTTGAACTGGTAGTACCGTTCTCCGACCGCAACCTTAAGGTCGTGCGCTACCAGGACCCTCCCGCCAATGACCCTCGTCAATTTTATCTGAACTATGCCCCGGGAAACGAAAAGGGCGATGGTCCCCCGTCGTTCAGAGTTATCCCA
>QGUY01000117.1 GCA_003242315.1 Bacteroidota bacterium | reverse complement strand
CATTGACCCAACCGATCCGTTTAGAGGGAAGTACATTACACTCAGCTACGATGAAAACTCGATTGAAATTTCCGATGCGGAAAATTGGGTTTCAGGGGAATCAATATATGTAGCGCTTGGAACTGACAAGGAGGGAATTGCCAGGATTGAATCCGTGTCAAGGGCCAGGCCGACCGACGGAGCGGACTTCATTGAAGCCCAGGTATGGTACGTATCGGAAAGCGATCCCAGGCGGTTGATGATCGACTACCCTTTTGACAGGTATTATATGGAAGAGTCAAAAGCACAAGAGGCTGAGGATACACACCGTCGGGCGCAAAGAGACACAACCAGGATCACCTATGCTTTGGTGAGTGTCAAGAACGGCGATGCTGTGGTGAAGGACGTTTTAATCGACGGAATTTCAATAAGTGAAATAGTTAAGGCCAATCGAGAAGGAGCAAAGGAATAGGGCCTTCAGGTAGGGATCGATCTGAATCGCCGTTGAAGGTAGTGGGTGAAGTCACCGATTGGGGTCAGACCCAACCCGGTGGACCTTGAAAAATTTCGCGAGAAGCAAGCAAGCAACGAGGGCGAGATAGTCAATTGATCAGCTAAATCGTTCATTTTCAACCATATCGAAAGTAAGCCAGACAAAAAGCCAAAAGGAACTAATCATAGATGCCATGAGAAAAAAATTGTCTTGCCAATGATTACGATGGATGGAGTCTTGCAGGCGCCAGGCGCCCCGGAAGAAGATACATCAGGCACATAATAACGTTGGGAATATGAGCTTTGATATTGCTTAAAATTCTGATCTATGAAAGATTGGAACCTTGAAGACTACCCTATAGAGTTGTCCCGAAACGAAAATGCCCTTGAGGAACATGCCAGATATACGGCGCGCATTACCGGGTGGCTGGGGATGTTTGGATTCGGAGATACAGAGGAGAAAGCGTTGGAAGACCTTAGGGAACGGTTCACCGCGTTTAAGAGCAGGAACGCACTACCGGAGCCCGGCGCTGAAATGCCTTTACCATTTGCGTCGACTAGCAAAATTGGGGATTATGAAGACATCGCCATTGATTTTTTCCGGAAGATATTGGGACTGAATTATCATGAGTGCTTCGTGTCGGATATGAGCAGCCTGGCTGACTTCGACCCTGCAGGGCAAGATATCAGTTCGGATGACTTTAAGAGCAAGGTGGTGCAGGCGGTGTATGATGCATATGGGGTGGAGATATCGGAAGCGTACGATGGGTATTTGATTAATGTATTTGAAAAAATCAGAAATGCGCGGAAAGGCGCGATAGACTGACAGACGCTTACTTTTGGCCAAGGTCAATACCCCAGTAACATATGAAGTTCTTGCCATTTGAAAACACAGTCTACAAGACCAGATTGGATGTTGATGAAGTCAAGAGGCGGTTGGGTACGATACTGGAATCTGAAAGGACTCCCAGTGTGAAGGACCTATTTCTCAGGCGTGGGAACCATAAGCCGTATCAAGGACGCATCGTGGATAACTCGTTTGTTATGGTACGTTTAATTGGATACCAGAATTCCTTTCTTCCCAGGATCCAGGGTACGATCGAAAAGGATATCAGGGGTACGAAAGTGAATGTCAAAATGCGACTGAATCTCTTTGTGGGTGTGTTCACTCTTATCTGGTTTACTGGAGCCGCGATAGTAGGTGTCTCCATCATGGTGTCCGAAGCCAACAATCAGTCTTTTAAACCAATGTCATTAATGCCCCTCGGGATGCTTTTATTTGGCTATGCTCTGGTGACAGGAGCCTTCAAGTATGAAAGTATCAAGTCAAAGAGGCATCTGGCAGAATTGTTGGAGGCACAAATGGAAGGGTGAATGCAGCCTATGGCTTCTGTGCCTCAGGGGTTAAGCGAGCAGGCCCCTTTTTTTATCTTGCATTGATATGCGCCTGAACGCAGTATTGGTCTTCTCATTCCTGCTCGCCGCCAGTTGCGGAAGGAGCCAAACGCCTGACGCAACGTACAAGCGCCTTACAGACTCCCTGCAGGCGGTAACTTGTCAGCACCTGAAAGGATTTCCCAATGGCACACATGCGTCGTTGGCTATTATCGAGAATGGTGACATTCGGTTTTTTGGAGTGGTCCGGGTTGACGACAGCCTTCACCTCGTTGACAGCAAGCAAGCGGTTTTTGAGATCGGTTCCATGTCCAAGGTGTTTACATCTACACTGCTGGCAAATTTTGTTCTTGAAGGCAAGGTCAGGCTTAACGACGATATTGGGGACTACATCGACACACCCATTAATGAGGGTGCACGGATTACCTTCGAGTCGCTCGCAAACCACACGTCGGGATTGCCGCGGTTGCCGTCGAATCTTTTTCCCATGGTGAACCTTGACAATCCTTACAAGAACTATGACGACGGCAAGCTCGAGACCTACCTCAGCGAAAACTTGAAGTTGTCAGCCAACGCAGGGGTGAAGAGTGAGTATTCAAATCTTGGCGCCGGATTGCTGGGCTATACGCTGGAGAAAGTTTCGGGGAAGGAGTACGAGGAGCTACTGGATCAATATATCTTTTCGAAGTATCGCATGCAGAATTCCACCACGCGGCGCGAGGAGATTGCGGACAGGCTGGTAGGGGGTCTCAACGGATATGGCAAGCCTACGCCGAACTGGGACTTGGCGTCGTTGGTGGCTGCGGGCGGGATCCTGTCGACCACAGAGGATCTGGCCAAGTTTGCTTTGGCGCAGTTTGACACGACCAATCGTGATTTGGAACTTACGCGGCAAAAGACCTTTACGGTAAACGAGCGTACTGACGTCGGCCTTGGGTGGCATATTAATCATACGGAGGCGGGAGACCAATGGCATTGGCACAATGGCGGTACCGGTGGCTACCGATCCTGCATGGTTATTGACGTGAAGCATAAGAACGGCGTGATCATTCTGTCTAACGTCTCGGCTTTCCACAATGATTCCGGAAAGATCGACCAGCTTTGTTTCACGCTGATGGGAATGGTGAGCAAGTAATCAACACAGACGAATACTACCTAAGTACATCAATGAACGCCGAAGAATTAAAGAAGATCCAGAACCCTTTGAAGGAAAAATATCGCAATGACGCCGCAGCTGCGCTAATTACCTTGCAGGCCGAGGGCAAGATCGGTGAAGGGATTTCTTGCAAAGTCGAGACCGGCAAAGCAATGGTTGAGGCGGGACTCCACCCCGCAACGGGCGGAACGGGCATGTTGGCCTGTTCCGGGGACATGCTTCTTGAAGCCTTGGTTGCGTGTGCGGGTGTGACCATGCGTGCAGTTGCCACTGCAATAGGCTTCAACATGCTCGATGGCACAATAAGAGCGGAGGGAGATTTGGACTTTCGCGGAACACTCGGGGTAGATAAAGTGGCCAAAGTGGGTTTTAAGAATATACGTTTACTATTTCAGATTGACACACCTGAAGACCAAGACAGGGTTGCCACGCTCTTAAGGCTGACAGAAAGATATTGTGTAGTGTATCAGACACTAATTTCGGCTACCGAAGTAGACACAGAGGTTAGTGTGAACTCGGCGGCACCGACAAAATGAAATGCTTCGAAATATGGACGTAAATGACCGTCGGCAAAATATAGACGCCTTCTTCGAACACTACAGCGATGTCTTCAACAATGCAATACAGGCTGATGCACCGGATGTTGAGCAAAATGCTGCGTTGTATTCTGAGTGTTTTATTGGTGCCAGTCCGTTTGGCGTGCAATGTGGGAGGAACGATAGGGAGCTTCGGGAGTGGTTGAGTGAGGAATTGAAGAGAATCAAGTAAAACCTGAAAAATTCTATCTGTCCTATGAGGTTCAAACGCAACGCGGTAATTGGCAAATCCAAATGATATCTCTAACCGACTTTATTAAGGCATTTCCGCTTCCTGGGTTGGAAGGTAGCGCGCCCTGGGAGATAACGCGAAACTTATCTGCACTCCTGGAGGAGATCATCAGGACGTTGGGCAGAGCGTATGATGTTTCTGATGGTATTGCAATTCACAAAACCGCGATAGTTGAAGCTGGGGTGACCATGAAACGCCCGGTTGTCGTTGGCCCGGATTCCTTCATTGGCGCCAACGCATACCTGAGGGGTGGAGTCTACATTGACAAATCGGTTACCATTGGGCCGGGCTGCGAGATTAAGTCAAGCGTGATCTGTTCTCAAGGTGCAATTGCACATTTTAATTTTATAGGTGACAGCATCATTGGCTCGAATGTAAATTTTGAGGCTGGCGCCGTGACTGCAAACTACCAGAATGACAAAGTTGAAAAGGAAATATTTGTTCGATATAACTCAAAGAGCTTTAAAACTGGGGTAGATAAATTCGGATCGTTGGTGGGAGATGGGTGCAAAATTGGAGCAAATGCCGTGCTTTCGCCTGGGACCATTTTGCCCGTAAATGCAATTGTTGGCCGACTTCAACTCGTTGACCAGACACGGGAAGCCGGAAACCCGTGAGTGGAAACCGAATCGCTTTGACGAGGTGCTGAAATCTGTGAAGACGGTTTGGTTTCATCCCAATCACGTTCCTATGATCGATCGCGCGTATGACTCATACGAACCCTCTGGATAAAGCTAGGTATGAGGTCGCATCCCGATGACGCGACTGATTCCGTTGGCTGGAGATTTGCTTGTCAAATGATTGAAATGCCTATGAGAAAACCGGGTTTCGCCGCACTGTTCGCAGTCTTGCTGGCCATTGGTGGATGCCATAGTGACGACCATTTGGAGTTAGGAGCACTCCTGACCTCAACCCCTTGGCTATTGGACAAATATAAGTTTCCCAAGGTTATGGGAAACAATGAGTTCGAAGAGTATCACTACAAGCAGATATACATCTTTCACGTGGACGGGTCTTATGAAAGGAAGATTCCGGTGGAGTCGGGAGTAGTTGGAAAGATCGATACGTTGCAGGATTCCGGACAATACATATTTGACAAGGCAAGCAGGATCCTGGAGATACCCGGCGTTGGCGATCCCAAGGAACCTTTGGGCCAGGGTGGCATCTTGTTTGAGAAGCGATGGAAAATTGTAAAGGCAGACAGGTCATATATTATTTATCATGATGCTGATTATCGCGGCGGAGATGTTGCTTACAGCGTAATCCTTCAGGACGATGACCTTTGGTCGGAAAGCGAGGCAACGTTCTTTACCATCAATCCACTTACTGTCAAGGTCGATTCGCTGGTGCCGGCCAACCCTGTAATGCGTTTGAGGCATCGCGATTAGCGTAGGCCCTCTGTTATTGAAACATGGAATTTTTGAGGCTAACGTGGCGTCGACAGCGAAGTTGGCTTAACTTTGCGCCATGGCAAAGGTCAGCATACCACCAGATTGCGGGAACGCGCCAAAGAAAAACTTACTGAAAGATTTGGCCTCCGCTCCTGGAAACGGGGTTTTAAAATTTGTTGAATCCCTTCTCTCCGATGATTTAACATGGGAAATTGTAGGACAGTCCAGCATTGCAGGAAAAGAGAATGTCCTGAAAGGCCTCCCGCAACACAAACTGTGGAAAGCAAAGGAGCTTGTCGTTGACACAATAATCACCCACGGGCGCGAGGCGTCCGTAAATGGACAGATCGTCGCGAGGGATAACTCATCGTATTCATTTTGCGACGTGTTCCGATTCAAGAGCGCAGGTTCGTCGGCAATACAGTCTATTAAGACATTCATGATCAAGCATAATTGAACACACGCCCCATAGGTCAAAAAAAGACGTGTGGTGTCGTGAAAAGTTTATCGGAAATTCTGACCTTCAGTCTTGAAAACGGACGATCATGGCTAAAAGCAAGCTGCTGGAGATGCACAATATGGGTATCGTAGTCGAATCGCTCGACGATGCCATCAACTTCTTCTCTGAAATAGGTCTCACGCTTGAGGGACGGTTTATGATTGACGGGGAATGGGCAGGACGTGTCACGGGACTCGGAGATCAAACGGTAGAAGTGGCGATGATGGTTACTCCTGACGGACACGGAAGGCTTGAGATTTCACGGTTCATTAAACCAGCGGTCATATCTGATCATCGGACAGCGCCCGTAAATTCCTTGGGTTATCTGCGGGTGATGTTCAGGGTCGACAATCTGGATGAATTGGTGTCTCGCCTTACCAGCAAAGGTGCTGAGCTAGTTGGAGAAATTGTTCAATATGAGAACGTCTACCGGCTTTGTTATGTCCGGGGTGTTGAAGGCATTCTTGTTGGCCTCGCAGAACAAATAAGCAACTAAACCATGAAACAGACATCGACGACCTGGCGTAAGTTGTGCCTTACGGTTGTACTCCTGTTTGCTGGCTTTCCCCTGTTAGCACAGCGCGACATTGGCAAAGCCCACCTCGTGTATCAGGTGAAGGAGATGGAATCGATCAAGCCCATGACAGTCATCTACCGCGATACACTGAAGGCCGACATTTATGAACCGGTTGGTGCATCGGAGCGCCGTCCCTGTGTGATCTTCATAAGTGGTTTCGCGAGCATAAACTTCAGAGAAATGCAGGCATACGTCGACTGGGCAAGACTTGTGGCGGTACATGGTATGATCGGTGTTGTGTATGAAACGAACTCGCCTGCGTTCGACTTTGACAAATTGAATGAATATTTGATTGCGAATGCGAGTACCTTGCATATCGACACAAACAACATTGGAATTTGGTCATGCTCAGGAAATACGCTGCTTGCTGTTAACAAGGTAAATGCCTCAGATCGCTTTAAGTGCCATTCCATCTATTACGGCCTTGCTACGACGTTTGGTTCACGGTATCTCGATGAAGTGAAGGAAATGTCGAAGCGGATGGGTTTCGCTGTTTTCGTCGAAAGGGAATATACCGCCCGGACGCCAACGCTTATCATAAGAGCCGGGAAGGACCACTTGGAAACGATCCAAAAATGCCTTGATGAGTTCATAAATGAATTACTGAAAAAGAATATTCCGCTCGAATTGGTGAACTATCCCGAGGGGCAGCATGCATTTGATCTGCTTGACGATAATGATACTTCGAGGGAGATAATTGTCAGAACAATCAACTTTTTCGAAAGGGAGTTTAGCAAGTAGGAGCCTTTGGTTTCATGGACTTGTACAGATCGCAGAACCGGGTTGCCTGATGGCGGCGTCATTATTTGGAATTATCGGATTGTTTTACGCGGCAGTTTTCCGATCTTTATTAAGACCTGCCTATTATGATGCACAAGCTGACCCCTCTGTTATTGACGATCCTGCTGGCTTCCTGTGCGCAGTCACAGAACGTCAGTCAGGACAATTTCAGGCTTGTCGGTGGTCCTTGCGAGGGTTGTGAAGCTATTTTTGAATACGGCGATCAGAAACTGACGCCGGTGGACACGTTGCCAGACTTCAATGATCCGGGACCAAGAATGAAGGTGACAGGGGTCATTTATCAAAGCGACGGAAAGACGCCAGCGAGTGATGTTATCCTTTACATATACCATACGGATCAGGGTGGGGTGTACCCTAAGAGAGGCGATGAAACCGGATGGGGCAGACGGCACGGGTACATTCGTGGCTGGATTAAGACAGGCAAAGATGGCCGATATACTTTCTATACACTAAAACCCGGGGTTTATCCCAACCGGTCAGCGCCTGCGCACATACATCCGATAGTCGTGGAGCCGAACGGCAAGTACTATTGGCTGGATGCATATCATTTTAAAGGCGACCCGTTACTTACTGAAAAAGAAATCAATCCAACCAATCACCGAGGGGTGGTTGGTCTTGTTACCCTCGAACAAGGGGACGACCTCTTGATTGCAAACAAAGACATCATCCTGGGAAAAAACATCCCCGACTATGAGTAACAAGTAGACTCTCTACTGTTGTCAGCTCACGAAAATCGCCTCCGACGTACGTGCCATCCGCGGTCCTTACCTGATGGCACTTCGTTTGCCATCCCAATTGGTACACTAACTATTCTAACAATGAACGTGGGAAATTTGATTTATGCCTTGACGGGTGCGGTTATGGTGGGAGCTATATTTTCGTGTGCCACAATTCCCAAACGCGCAATAGCGGTTAAACCGTTCGACAAGGATCGTTACCTGGGAAAATGGTACGAGATTGCCCGACTGGACTTCAAATACGAGAAGAATCTGAACAACACCACGGCAGAGTATACGCTCAATAGCGATGGAACCATTAGGGTGAACAATCAGGGATACAATACCAGGAAAGATAAGTGGCAACAGGCGATCGGCAAAGCAAAGTTTGCCGGAGACGAAAACGTAGGGATGCTCAAGGTGTCATTCTTCGGTCCCTTCTATTCCGGGTACAACGTCATTGCCCTCGATGAGGACTACCGATACGCCCTGGTTGCGGGAAAGAACCTGAAGTATCTGTGGATTCTGTCTCGGGACGCCGAAATGCCCAAAACGGTACGAGATCGTTATCTGACGATTGCTGAGGATATTGGATATAATACGGAGGACCTTTTGTGGGTAGAGCATGACGGAAGAAATAGGTGACGGTAATATCCCCCTATGTGCACTCTATGTGACCTATATCCTATGTGGTTCAGAAAATAGCCTCAATCTAATATGTCAAATCCCGGATTTAACCTCACCATCCACATGGTATCAAGTCTCGACGGCATGATCGCCAAGCCCGACAACAGCATTTCCTGGTTCGAGGCATCGAGTCCATACGAGAAAGGCGTTACGGGGGAAGACCCCGAGCAGTTTCTCAAGACCATCGATTGCTACGTCATGGGGTCCCGGACGTACGAGCACGCCCTTGAGCTTTCAAAATCCTACGGGTGGGCGTATGGCGATAAGCCCACCGTCGTGTTAACAAGCCGGCCGCTCACGAGTGAAATGAAACAGATTGAATTCTATTCCGGAGGTCTGACTCAGCTTGTAACCGATAAATTGAAACCGCGTTACAATAGCGTGTGGGTGGTGGGCGGCGCTGCCCTTGTTAGGGCGTTGCTACAGGAGGGGTTGGTAGATGAAGTGCGCTTGAGTATTCTGCCTATTATTTTAGGGGATGGCCTTCCGTTTTTTGATCATGTAGCACGCGAGCTGCCATTGAACCTCAAAGGCACAACCGCGTATAAGAACGGGATGCTGGAACTACACTACGAAATGGCGAAATAAATGCCGCCATTCGGCCGATTGATGCCATTGCTTTTGGGATATGAGTCATTCTGGTTCTGCGAAAGAGCATTACGACAAACTCCTTGGGAGTGTGTACTCCTGGATGATAGGAGATTTTCAAACTCTGGTTAATCGCCAGAAGGAAGAATTTGTAAAGGCTGGAATTGTTGCAACACCTTCGTCTCTTGCACTGGACCTTGGCGCCGGTAATGGTGTACAATCCATTGCCCTGAGCGATTTGGGATTCAAAGTCACTGCGATAGACTTTAATCGACAATTAATAGATGAGTTAAAAGCAAACGCGATATTCAGGTTATCGAGGATGACTTGCTCATAGGCCCGACGCTCAAACCTTCGCCGTCCCTCATAGTGTGTTGTGGCGATACGATCGGCCATTTGTCAGACTTCGACAAACTCAATGAACTGATTGCTGGAAGTTATTCGGCTCTTGTACAAGGCGGAAAGCTGTATCTCTCTTTCAGAGATTACTCCCGGGAGTTGGAAGGCGTGGACCGCTTCATTCCGGTGAAGCAAGATGAAACAAGAATATTTACCTGCTTTCTTGAGTTCTTTGAAAGCACGGTGGGAGTCACCGACATTTTGCTGCATAAGGTTGACGGCAAGTGGGAACACAAGATTAGTTCTTACTTCAAATTGAGGACTACAGTCGACATGGTGGAAAATGCTATTCGCAGTGTCGGCTTCAATATTGTCTACAGGCAATTGGGGGGAATGAATGTCCTCGTCGGACAAAAATGACATGGTTTTTTGAGTCCCGGTGCTATATTGGGACACCATGCTACTGCCATGAAAACGATGCTCATTACTGGTGCAAGCCGTGGGATAGGTGCCGCCACGGCGTTGTTGGGTGCGGAACAGGGCTATGCGGTTGTTGTTAATTATCTGAAGAATGCGGAAGCGGCAGGCCAGGTTGTCGACCGAATCGTCTCTAAGGGTGGTAAAGCTGTGGCAATTCAGGCAGATGTTTCGAAGGAAAAGGACATCCTCCGAATGTTTAACGAAGTTGATCGCATCTTCGGATCGCTTCATTGTCTGGTCAACAATGCGGGTGTGCTGGGACGGCAAACCCGGCTCGTCGACATGGACGGCCAGCGTCTGGAGAGGATATTCAGCACCAACATCGTAGGACCAATCCTTTGTTGTCGGGAAGCCATTCGCCGTATGTCGACCAGGCACGGTGGTCAAGGTGGGACTATCGTCAACGTTTCGTCAATTGCAGCACGTTCGGGGGCGCCATTTGAGTATATTGACTATGCGGCTGCAAAGGGCGCGCTTGACTCGCTAACAATTGGGTTGGCAAGAGAGGTGGCCGACGAGGGGATACGCGTAAATGCGGTGCGACCCGCTTTTATCGACACGGACATTCACGCGGATGGCGGAGAACCTGGCAGGATCGACCGACTAAAAGGTACGATACCACTGAAGAGAGGAGGACGAGCTGAGGAAGTGGCCGAGGCCATATTGTGGCTTGCATCAGATAAATCGTCTTACTCGACCGGGATTTTCATCGATGTAACGGGTGGGCGGTGATGGCTTTCATTTGTTTTAACCCAACTCATTATGAACCCTGTACAGAGTACGGCAGACTTCCTCACCTCCAGAGGGTATGTTGCCATTCCTGTCCGTCAAAATATTGCCGGCCATCTACTCGTCGGTGCCACTTTAAATGATGTGGAGGGTGTTTACATCCTTGACTCTGGGGCGGGCAGGACGGTAATAGACGCCACACGATTAGACCTGCTAAAACTAAAACTCAATCACGAAGAAGCCGAAGCTACCGGAGGCGGTTTCGGTGGCCACGGTGTTGAGAATGTACCGTTCTATGGCAATACGCTGAAATTGGGATCATTCACACTGGAAGACCTGCCTGTTGCCGTGATGCCGTTAAGTACTGCGTGGGAATCGCTCGCGCAGGTGGGAGCGTATGAAGAACTCTATGGTATTATAGGAGTTGATGTTCTGAAAGCGGGCAGCGCGCTTGTCGACTTTGATTCAATGACGCTTTATCTGAAGCAGCCCTAGCGTTTTCTTCGATTCTTATGCGTAAAGTAGTTGCCGCTATTAACATGACGATTGATGGCTATTGTGATCACACAGCTATCGATCCGGACGATGAAATCCATCGCCATTATCAGGTGTTGCTGGAATCTGCGGATACTATCGTTTATGGGCGAATTACTTTTCAGTTGATGCAGTTTTGGGAGGACTTAATTAAGAATCCCAGTGGCGACCCCGTCATGGATGATTTTGCACGAGTGATCGACAACATGCCGGATAAGGTTGTCTTCTCGCGTACACTGACTCAACTGACATGGCGAAACTCGAGGATTGCAAAGCAAAGTCTCGCGGAAAAACACGGCAA
>QGUY01000400.1 GCA_003242315.1 Bacteroidota bacterium | reverse complement strand
AAAATAGGTAGAAAAGGGCTCCAAATAAAGGGGTAGGACGGCCAAATTATCCAAAAACCAAAAAGTTTTGTATTAATGTTAGGGGATACCTCCACCGTTAGCCGCGTGAGTTGTACGCTGGAACACGAGCAGGACTCAATGGCTTACGGGTTGCGTGCCGGTGATGCGCTCACCCTGCGTGGCATTTGTTCCGGTCGCCTTCTGGATGTGATCCTTGTTGATTGCAGAATTGTGCCCGATGAACCGTAGACTGCTCTGTATCGCAATGCTGGTTGCGATGGTGCAACCTCTGGTGGCGCAACGCTATATGGATCGCGTGGGCCGCGCCTCGTTCTATTCCAAAGCACCCCTCGAAGACATTGAAGCGCATACCGATCAGGCATTGTGCGTACTTGATGCCTCGTCGGGTGAAGTGGCAGCGTCCCTGTTGATGAAGTCGTTTCAGTTTGAGAAGGCGCTCATGCAGGAGCACTTCAATGAAAAGTATGTGGAATCGGACAAGTATCCTAAGGCTACCTTCGCAGGAAAGATAACAAACCTGGCAGATATCAACCTGAACCAGAACGGTACCTACACTGCGAAAGTGGAGGGTAAGATCACCATCCATGGGGAAACGCAGCCGCTAAGTACTGATGTCGAGTTTGTCGTACAGGACAACACCATCAAAGCAACAGCCTCGTTTCCCTTACGTGTTAAAGATTTCAGGATCACCATTCCAAGCATCGTTGCACGCAACATCGCAGAGGTGATCGAGGTGCGCGTTGCGTTTGACTTGCGCCCGACTGGGTGATCCCCCAGTCTTCGCTCTCACTCTCACGTTGCCCTCTATCCTGATGATATTTCATCTCGTTGCGCGCCAATACGACGTGTATCTCGAAAACAGATTTCCTGTGGCGCGCGACCGTTTTGCTAACTCTTTCCCGAGACTAAAGTCCCGGGCTACAAACATATCGCCCCTACGGGCTTCGTTCTTCACGCTCACACTGACATCGACCGGGAGACGCGCAGGTTGCGCGTCTCTACTATAAGTCCATCCGATTCCGGATCGTAATAGTAAAGACGTTGCGAGCAACGTCTCTACACGAGTACCTGCACCGATTAGCTCTTACTTCGTACCATCCGACTGCCGAGTTTGCATAGCATACTTCCATATTTGGCACAATTTCACTAACTATAGCGGCGATTTAACCCAACAGCTGGATGAAACAAAAACTCAGGAGTTACGACTGGTTCGGAAAGTCGGATAAGATGGGATTTGTACATCGTTCCTGGTTGCGTAACCAGGGATATCCCGACGACTACTTTCGCGGCAAGCCTGTGATTGGTATCTGCAATACCTGGTCGGAACTCACACCTTGTAATGGTCATTTGCGCGACTTTGCCGAACTCGTAAAACGCGGCGTAGCTGAAGCAGGAGGTTTTCCACTGGAGTTTCCCGTCACTTCGCTTGGTGAAACGATCATGCGGCCCACCACAATGCTCTTTCGTAACCTGGCCAGCATGGACGTCGAGGAATCCATCCGCGCAAATCCGTTGGACGGCGTTGTCCTACTTACTGGATGCGATAAAACTACGCCGTCGACGGTAATGGGTGCATGCAGTGTAGACCTTCCTACTCTGGTTGTGCCCGGAGGGCCTATGCTGAATGGCAGGTTCCGGGGCGAACCCATCGGCTCGGGATCGTTCAACTGGCTAATTAAGGAGAAGCAAACCGTAGAAAACTACACTGAACTCGACATACTCGAGGCTGAGATTTGTTCCGCCCGGAGCAGTGGGCACTGCATGACCATGGGGACCGCGTCTACGATGGCGTGCATGGTGGAGGCGCTGGGGCTGACGTTGCCTGGTGCTGCAGCTATTCCGGCAGTCGACTCACGCAAGAAAGTCCTGGCACAGATGTCCGGGCGCCGCATCGTGGAGATGGTGCGCGAAGACCTTCGCCTGTCAAAAATCCTCACCCGCAAAGCCTTTGAGAACGCCATCATGGTTAACGCGGCAGTGGGCGGGTCCACAAACCTTATCATCCATTTGCTGGCTATCGCAGGTAGGATAGGCGTACCGCTGGAGCTTGACGACTTCGATCGGCTGGGAAGCCGCATACCACTGCTGGTCAATCTTAAACCTTCCGGACAATACCTGATGGAGGACTTCTTCTACGCGGGTGGTCTGCCAGTCGTTCTCAATGAACTGAAAGACATCATACACTCCGATGCGCTGACGGTGAACGGCAAGACGATCGGTGAGAACAATGCGAACGCGGTATGCTACAACCGCGATGTGATTGCGACGATCGACAAGCCTCTGCAGCCTGAAGCTGGTATAGCCGTGTTGCGCGGTAACCTTTGTCCTGACGGCGCTGTGATCAAGCCATCGGCTGCTTCGCGCAGACTGATGAAACACCGAGGCAAAGCGGTAGTGTTTGAGAGTATTGAAGACTATCACCGTCGCATTGACGATCCAGATCTGCCCATTGACGAAGACTCTGTCATCGTGCTGAAAGGTGTGGGACCCAAAGGATATCCTGGAATGCCTGAGGTCGGGAACGTCGATCTTCCGGAAAAGCTGCTGAAGAAAGGCGTGAAAGACATTGTACGAATTTCTGACGGACGGATGAGTGGAACTGCCTATGGTACTGTAGTATTGCACGTGTCGCCCGAGTCGGCAATCGGTGGACCGCTTGCGCTCGTCCGGGATGGCGACATGATCGAACTAGACGTCGAAAACCGCAGGCTGCACCTCGATGTCAGCGACGAAGAACTGGAGCGCAGACGTAAAGCGTGGTCGCCTCCTCCACCCATGGCAACGCGTGGTTATGTCAAATTCTACATCGACCACGTACAGCAA
>QGUY01000399.1 GCA_003242315.1 Bacteroidota bacterium | reverse complement strand
CGATTCAGCAAACCGAACGATAAGCAACGGCTGGAACCGCGCATTCTGTATAATCACCCGGTGCTCGACCGTAAGTTCGGCCTTGCCGACAAATACCCTGTGATGAGCGACAGCGATATCGATTATCTGATTGAGGACTTCGTAAGGGCAGCGCGACAAGCGGCTGAAGCGGGATTTCACTTCGTTGATATAAAACACTGTCATGGCTACCTGGGGCACGAGTTTCTCTCATCAGTGCGGCGCGAAGGACGATACGGAGGATCACTCGAAAACAGGATGCGCTTCCTCACATCTGTTGTCGAAGGAATACGTGCGGAGGTGTCACGACTGGACATTGGTGTAAGGCTAAGCGTCTTCGACTGGATACCATTCAGAAAAGGACCGGATGATACAGGCACACCGGAGCCGTATGATGAGCCGTATCCCTTTGCGTTTGGCGGACCGCGTACAGAGAAAGACTACGACCTGACTGAACCCTTCGAGTTTCTTCGCAGGCTGCAAGATCTTGATATCAATTTAGTATGCATTACGGCAGGCAGTCCGTATTACAATCCACACATACAACGTCCTGCTTTATTTCCACCGTCAGACGGTTATCAGCCTCCGGAAGATCCCCTGGTAGGAGTGGCGCGTCAGATTCGCGCGACAGCAGAAGTGAAGCGCGCTTTTCCGGAATTGACGATTGTAGGATCTGCGTATTCCTATCTTCAGGAATGGTTACCAAACGTCGGGCAGCATGTGCTGGATCACGGCATGGCAGACTTTATTGGTTTGGGTCGAATGGTGTTGTCTTATCCCGAGTTGCCCGTCGACGTTCTGGAGGGTAAGACACTCAAGCGCGACCGCCTGTGCAGGACATTCTCTGACTGCACTACCGCACCACGCAATGGCATGATTTCAGGGTGCTTCCCTCTGGATCCCTTCTACAAGGCGCTTCCTGAGGCAGCAGCGTTGAAAGAACTTAAGATATCGTGAAAAGGACAGCGCTTATCACCGGTGGAACCCGCGGCATTGGTCTCGGCATCGCCAGGAGCCTCGCCGACAAAGGCTATGACCTTGCTCTTAATGGAGTTCGAAAGCAGGAAGACATTCAGGAAGTACTTGACAAGCTCGCGGCCAACGGTGCAAAAGTGATGTACTGTCAAGGTGACATCGGTAGTGATGAAGATCGTAAACGGATCGTCGACGCAGCCTGGCAAGGTTTGGGGCGCATAGACGTCCTCGTCAACAACGCGGGCGTTGCTCCAAAGAAACGTGTCGACATTATGGAGTTGGAAGAAGAGGGATTTGACTACGTGGTGAACGTTAACCTGAAAGGAACATTCTTTCTGTCGCAGTTGGTAGCCCAAAAAATGATCAACCAAAAGCGGGAAGATTCAAAATACTCACCCTGCATCATTACCATCACGTCGGTATCGGCTACGGTTGCCTCGACCAATCGCGGAGAATATTGCATAGCCAAAGCGGGGCTGGCCATGATGACGAAGCTATTCGCAGCACGACTTGGCGAAGAAAACATACCAGTATACGAAATCCGTCCGGGCATTATCGAAACGGACATGACTGCCGGCGTGAAAGAAAAGTACGACAAGCTGATTGATGGCGGACTTACCATCGAAAAGCGATGGGGTACTCCAGCCGATATCGGGGCGATTGCACTCGTACTGGCAGAAGGAGGGATGCCTTATTCTACAGGTCAGGTGATCTATGCCGACGGAGGAATGAACGTAAGACGCCTGTAATCCTTACTGGGTTTTTCGTTTATACAATCCATTAAAGACCACTTGCCAGGTCTTTCCTTTGTCGGTCGAAACTTCCCACAGTTGTCGCACAGTGCCGTCGGCGTTAGGCGCCCAGGTAATTCTGTCTATTTGAGGCTTCTTGTCCTGGTTAGGAAGCTCCTCACTTTGGAGTACCATTGCGGTGCCGTTGAAACTTCCCTCCAATTGCAGGTTGGCACCCTGATTGTCAACCCACAGCTGCTGCCAGTGCCCGGTTCTGCTGTTGTAGAAATTGTAGCTGGTACCGGTGTAGGGGGTGCCATTCGACTTCCAGTTTTCGCGGATCAGACAGCTGTCCTGATCTACGGTAATGGAATTGGTCCCGGCAAGACGCCCGTTTGGGGTATAAGTTTCCCACTCACCCAACCAAAAGTCGAACTGCCTGGCTTCAGCGAAGCAGCAGGCGCATTTTTCCCTGGGGGGAACAGAGTCCGCGGGCGTCAAAGCCGCCAAGAGCAGTATGAGTGAGAGTTCCATATTGAAAGCAAAATAGCAGTGTAATCAAGGCTCGGCAACCCCCGGAATGCGGTACAAAAGCGAAAATTTCATTCCCTGTATATTATGAATTGCCATTGCTGTAATTTGTAAGGGAATCCAAACTCCATACTTATGAGGTGGCAAGGGAGAAGAAAAAGTACCAACGTCAGCGACCAGCGAGGCCGCGGCGGCGCCGGTTTGCCCGGTGGATTAATGGGCGGCATGCTGACCAAAGGAGGTCTCGGCGTCGTTGTCGTTATTGTCCTGATTGGCCTGCTGATGGGCAAAAATCCCCTTGCCTTATTGCAGGAAATCTCAACGGGTACCGAGAGTGTCGGCCTGGAACAGGGAACTTCGTACACCCCCACACCTGAGGAAGAGCAACTTGCTGAGTTTACTGCTGTTGTCCTCGCGGATACAGAAGACGTTTGGAAAACTTTACTTGACGGATACCGTGAACCTACGCTCGTTCTTTTTTCAGGAAGCGTCCGTTCAGCATGTGGACAGGCCAGTTAAGCCAGGGGGCCTTTCTATTGCAGCGCTGTTGAAAAGGATTATATGGACTGGAGTTTTTTTAATAATTTCAAA
>QGUY01000116.1 GCA_003242315.1 Bacteroidota bacterium | reverse complement strand
TGCACGGGAGCGGTTAAGTTTTCGTGGACAGTTTTGTCGCATCCCGGGATGGCTATCTTGAACCCACCGCGCGGTTCCACTCATAAACTTTATCAGAAACTTCACTGAGCAAATCCGGATTCTTTTCAAGGGCATTGCCAATCACAATCATATCCGCACCTGCTTCAAGCGCGGTGATGGCTTTTCGAGCGGTGTTCAGTCCGCCGCCAATGATAAGCGGCACCTTGACAGCCTTGCGCACGGCGCTGATCATCTTTGGACTGACAGGATTTTCAGCGCCGCTGCCTGCGTCAAGGTAAATGGTTCGCAGGCCGAGCATCTCACCTGCCATTGCCGTGCAGGCGGCCAATGAGTACTTGTCATCCGGAATGGGTGTCGTGTTGCTAATGTAGGCTACCGAAGTAATGCGACCTGAATTGATCAGGATATATCCCGTTGGAATTACCTCGATGCGCGTGTTGCGGATGATGGGTGCCGCTACCACGTGCTGACCGATCAGCAACTCCGGATTGCGTCCTGATATGAGGGACAAGAACAACAACGCATCTGCGTTGGGATCGATCTGTATGGAATTGCCCGGAAAGAGTACTACAGGTATGGTAACGCTCTCTTTGATCTGACGTACAACATCGGATAGATTGGTCGTCGTCACGAGGCTGCCGCCTACAAAGAAAAAATCGATACAGTTTTCGTTCGCAAGGTTAATGAGTCCCTGCAAATGATTGCTGTCATCAACTTTGTCCGGATCGATAAGGACGGCGATAGATTTCTTACCCTTCTGCTGGCTTTCTACCAGCGCGGTGAGCAGGCTCATTAATCGGCTGGTTGGTTGTTTTCTTTTTGTTCTGAACCCTCCTTCAGGTATTCAATAAGCTTTTGGCGTGCAAAGGTCAAAAGGTATGCTGCAGCCTGCGACGCCAAGACCGTCCCAACACTGCTGAGAATGGTCGCGAAGCGCGACTCTTCTTGGGTATCCGGCTCTTCGTCTTCTACAGCAACGAACTCCTTTCGTCGAGCTTTGCCCGATTTCTTTTTCGACTTGGACGAAGACGTTAGTCCACGATATACAAGATACGCCACGCCCACTGCGCCGGCCACAATAGCAACATTGATCAGGGCGCGCTCCGTGCGATCGCTCAGTTCTTTTACTTCATGCTCGATAGCTGTCTTGTAAGCTTCCGACTTTTCGCGAAGCTTTTCTTTGGAATCATCCTTTTCAGCGACCTTCATCTTTGTTCTTTTTAGATGCGCGGACCAAACTCATCACCATGTTATTAACGCCTTCCGAAACTGATTCGCGAAAGGCAATCATCAACACGAATATCAACAGGTAAAACCCTGCCACAATCAGAATTCCTCCCGTCATACCAACCAGAGTTCCCAGATAATAGGCAAGCCCGATACTGGCCAAAATTAGAAATAAAAGGAAGGAAAGGCCAATGAGCAGAACTACCAATATCCGGGCTACGATCCCGGCTACCTCCTCCCGAATCTCCATCTTGAAGAGCTCGAGCTTGCTTTCCACGTAGCCGGAAACGCTTTCAAACAGATTCTCCAACTTTAATAGCTTCAATATCTTTTCCTTCACCGCCATATGAGCCTTTCATGCAATATAGCCAAAAAGAACCGAGTCCCGCCCGGCGAACTACCGGGATATCAGGCTGGTAATCTGTTCAGAACAAATAACCGTGCCGGTTGCATCCAGGGCCTCGCTTTTGAGAATCAGAGGCAAATGGGGGCTTATATAGTACCGTACCACCGTGGCGCCAGTGGGTAAGCTTTCTACGTACCGCTGTTGATATACGTACACGGAATCAAACACCATCCCAGCCAGCGTGAGCCGCGACAAGATATCCTGGACGCAGGTTTTGTAGCGATAGCCTTCATCTTCTCCATCCCAGCAGAAGCCAGGCCGGTTAAACATGTGCATCCGTCCCCCGGTAAGCAATACATTGTTCTTCAAACTGATGGGCAGGATTTCATCAGGTTTCTGCCATTCGCCGGAGCCGGTGCGCCGATTCATGCGCGATATCAGATAATACTCCGCCCGCTCCCCAGTGAGCAAATTTACCTTCACGTAGTTGGCATCAAAAACCACCACCGTGCCGCGGCCAAAATAGACCAACAGAAAAGGAATGAAGAAGAAGATAGTTAGCACGTACGCAAACCCTGCGAGACGAAACCTTTGCGAAATCCTGCCTAATCCCGCCGCCAGTCGAATTGGTATATTCCTCAACGCTGCTACCGGGTAGAGAACGAGGAAGCCAATACCATTGAAAAGCGCATGCGCAATTGCCAAAGAGATTACCCCCAGGCTCTCAGCGTTCATCAACGCAGCCAGGAACGCAGTGATTGTCGTGCCAAGGTTTGCGCCGATGATGAAGGGAACTATGCGACGCAGCGAAACCACTTTCTTTGCTGCGAGTGGAACGACAAGTGTTGTGGTTACTGTACTTGACCGTATCGCCGCGGTGGTAACAAGACCCCAGAAAAATGCCCGTGACGAATCGGTGAAGAAAAATTTACTGAAACGTTGGGGCTCCTGAACATCCAATAGTCGCGTCAGAAACCGTCGGAACAGAATGATCGAGGCAAACAGCAATGCAAACGCGAGCAATGCGAGTACCACGCCGTTACCGATGCTCCGAATCGTGAAGTTGATGATGGGTTCAAAGGCAGATATCAGCAGGTATCCCGCTGTTCCGTTATCCGAATGAGAAGGTTCGAAGATGGCGTTAGCGATGAATACGGACAAACGGGAAAGGAAGCCGTAGTAATACTCAAGCGGAAACAGGATGAGTGCCGTGATGATATTGAAGAAGTCATGATATGTACCCGCAGCCAGCGCTCTGCGCAGTTCCTTCTTTTTGTCGATGAATCCCAACGCGACAATAGTGCTCGTGATTGTAGTGCCAACATTGGCACCCATGATGATCGGCACAGCGCTTTCAAGTGAGATCGATTGGGATGCTACGAGTGCCACAGCGATGGACGTTGTGGTCGAGCTGCTTTGCACCATGGCTGTCGCCAGCACGCCAATGAGGAAGCCGGTGAAGGGATTGGACGTGGCCACGATGATTGACTCCGTGGCTATAGGACTAAGTTGCCTTAGCGCGGACGTCATCAGGTCGATGGCGAAAAGAAACAACAATAGCACGGCCGCTATGTACAATCCGTTAAGGATCGCACGATATCGCTTGCTGACGACCTGATTATTGATTCGAACTTCCAAACCCGGGAGAAAGGAACAAAGATAGAGTCCTGGCCCTATGCCGGGTTCGGCTTAACAATAACTTAACATGGGACGATTACAGGCTCAGCTCTTGAATTGCCATCCAGGCCATGAGCCCCGGGCTGATCTTAAGGGCATCCTCGTCAATATCGAAGTTTGGCGTATGCACATAGGCGGTAATCCCCTTCTCCTTGTTTCGAGTGCCGAGTCTGTAAAATGTTGCAGGTACCACCTGCGAGTAGTATGCAAAGTCTTCGGCGCCGAGCGAATATTCAATGTCCACAACGTTTTCAGGCCCGAGATAAGCCACCGCAGCCTCACGCATCCTTCGCGTCAATTCGGGATTGTTTTCGAGATACGGGTACCCTCTGGATATAGTTACCTCGCAACGTCCGCCCATTCCGGTAGCAATGCTTTCCGCCATCTTCTGGATGCGCTCCAATGCATCGTTCCTCCACGTTTCGTTCATGGCACGGAAGGTTCCGGCGATGTTTACCTCGTCAGGGATGACGTTTGTCGCACCATTTTCAACAACCTTTTCGAATGTGAGCACCGTGGGTTGCTTAGGACTTGCATTCCGACTTATGATCTGCTGCAGCGCCACAATAATGTGCGATGCAATGACTACCGGGTCGATCGTAAGTTCCGGCCAGGCGCCATGACCACCCTTGCCGATGACGCGCAGATAAATTTCGTCGGCACTTGCCATAAACATTCCCTCGCGAAAGCCGACCTTGCCCGCGTCAAGCAATGGATACACGTGTTGACCGATGATTCCTACGGGTCGTGGATTCTCAAGGGCGCCGTCGCGGATCATGTATGAGGCGCCTCCCGGATTTTTTTCTTCACCCGGCTGAAACAATAGCCGTACTGTACCTTCAAACTGATCCCTTACTTCCTGCAGTATTCTCGCGGTGCCCAACAACGACGACGTGTGAACGTCGTGACCGCAGGCGTGCATAACACCGGGATTCTTTGACTTGTAGGGAACATCCGACATTTCAGTGATGGGCAGCGCATCCATATCGGCGCGCAATGCTACCATTTTCTTGTCGGGATTCTTTCCTTTTATCTCGGCGATCAGGCCCGTAGTGGCCACGCCCTCTTTCGGTTCAATTCCGAACGAGCGAAGGCGCTCCGCGACGTAACGCGCGGTGTTGTACTCTTCGTACGACAACTCCGGATTGGCGTGGAGGTGACGCCTCATGGAGACAACCTCTTCGGAGTACTTCTGCGAGAAGTCTTTGATTTTTTCAAGAAGGTTCAAGGCAGAAAAAATTGGCTACTTGTCTGGCTGTATCTGAATTCGCGATGGCGTTATGATTGCGTTCGGGAAGAGCCGCTTTACTGCAACGAAGTCCTTTTGTGCGTCAAGCCGATTGAAATAGGTGCCGGCGCGTACGCGGAAGTTTGGCTGAGCGTATTCTATCTCGGATTGCAGATCGGGAATAGCTGTCGTCAACTCCTTGCGCGCGTTAAGAGCGGCCTCGCGATCAAGGCCGGAATAGACAAGGATGGTGAAACCGTCTACGTACTTCCGCGACAGATGGATGCGATCAATACTGTCGAGAACCACGTCAAGCTTGTCGTTAATCGTGTACTTCGCTTCAACATACTCTGTCTTGCGAACCGGGACAACCGCAGCGCTTGTATCTGCGGAATCAACCTCCGGTCGCAACACAGAAAGGTCTTCGGAATAGCTCGTGCCGGTCGTCGTCGACGGCTTCTGAACAGCACAGCCTGCAATGAATACGAGGCTTAGTGCGTAAAAGCGGATGATCAATCTATGATGACGCATTTGTTGTTGCGCAGGTCTTCTTCGATTTTTTTGAACTTGACGTCCTTGAGTACACGGCCATCGGCATATTGTACCGTAACCTTGTCGTTACGCCCTGCCACCTTCACCGATCGGGCGGGCATAACCTTTTCCTGCGGTGGCCTGCTGGGCTGTTGGGCGCCTCCGCCCGGACCGCCGCTGAGAAGCGATTTCGATTCCTCCTTCTGCTCGCTGAGCCGAACCCTTCGTTGCGTCCGAGCCTCCTGTACCTGGTCGGGCTGTTGCTCCGGAATCTCCGCCTTCATCAGGAAGGAGATTGTATCCTCATTGACGCGCGCCAGGAATCTCTTAAACGCTTCAAAGCCTTCAAACTTGTATATCAGCAGCGGATCCTTCTGTTCATACACAGCGTTTTGCACCGACTGCTTGAGGTCGTCCATGTCGCGAAGATGTTCCTTCCAGTGATGGTCGATGATTGCCAGGGTGATCATCTTCTCCATCGCCTTGATCAGCTCAGCATTGTTCGTCTCGACACAACGCGCGAGGTTCGCTGAAACGCCGATCTGCTTTTTGCCGTCTGTGAAGGGAACAAGAATGTTTTGGATGGTCGCACCCCTTGTGCGATAGATCTCCTTAATGACGGGCAGGGCCTTTTCTGCGATCTGACGATTCTTCCGCTGGTAGTGCTCAAGCGCTTTGTTGTACAGATCCTGGGTAAGCTTGGCCTTGTCCCAGGACGCAAACTCGTCACGCGTGATTTCATAATCTATGCCGAGTATACTAAGCGCATTGAGTCGCAGGCTTTCGTAGTCGCTGGCAGCGGTAGCATTGATGACCATGTCTTCGATGGTATCGTAGAGCATGGTGAGGATGTCGAGCTCGAGACGCTCTCCATAAAGTGCGTTCCGCCTGCGCCGGTAGATGACCTCGCGTTGCGAGTTCATCACGTTGTCGTATTCCAGGAGGCGCTTGCGGATACCAAAGTTGTTTTCTTCCACTTTCTTTTGGGCGCGCTCTATCGAATTGGTGACCATCCTGTGCTGGATGACCTCTCCCTCCTTCAGGCCCAGGCGGTCCATGATCCTCGCGATACGCTGAGGCATGAACAGTCGCATGAGGTTGTCTTCGAGCGACACATAGAACTGCGATGTACCCGGATCACCCTGACGTCCCGCACGTCCGCGAAGCTGACGGTCAACGCGGCGCGACTCGTGACGTTCCGTACCGATAATGGCAAGACCTCCGGCGGCCCGCGATTCAGGAGTCAGCTTGATGTCTGTACCACGACCCGCCATGTTCGTCGCTATCGTTACGGTACCAGGTTTACCCGCTTCAGCAACAATTTCTGCTTCGCGCTGGTGTTGCTTTGCGTTCAGCACTTGGTGCTTGATCTTTTTCATCTGGAGCATCCGGCTGATCAGCTCGGAAATTTCCACCGAGGTTGTACCGACGAGTACCGGGCGACCCTCGTTGGTCAATCGTTGAATCTCCTCGATAACGGCTGTGAATTTTTCACGAACCGTCTTGTATACCAGATCGTCGTAATCCTTACGGATCACAGGCTTGTTCGTGGGGATCACCACCACGTCCAGCTTGTAGATGTTCCAGAACTCCGCAGCTTCCGTCTCCGCGGTACCGGTCATACCAGCGAGCTTGTGATACATCCGGAAGTAGTTCTGCAGGGTGATGGTGGCATATGTTTGCGTAGCATCCTCCACCTTCACGTTCTCTTTCGCTTCGATCGCCTGGTGCAGACCATCGGAATACCGCCTGCCTTCCATGATACGGCCGGTCTGCTCATCGATGATCTTTACCTTGCCGTCGACAATGATGTATTCCTGATCCTTCTCAAACAGCGTATAAGCTTTCAGTAGTTGGTTGACGCTGTGAATGCGCTGCGCCTTTATCTGGTAGTCGCGTATCAGTGCTTCCTTCTTTGCAAGTCGCTCTTCGTCCGGAATGCTCGTGTCATTCTCGATCTTGCTCAACTCAACGCCTATTTCAGGCAGAATGAAGAATTTGGGGTCTTCACCTTCGCCTGTGATCAGGTCAATTCCTTTTTCGGTGAGCTCAACGCTGTTATCCTTTTCTTCGATGATGAAGTAGAGCGGCTTGTCGGCTTCCGGCAGAAGCTTTTTGTTTTCCGCCAGGTAAATGGCTTCTGTTTTTTGCAGGATTGCCCGAATACCCGTTTCGCTGAGGTACTTGATCAGTGGTTTGTGTTTAGGCATACCACGAAACGCCCGGAACAGCGCCAATCCGCCATCCTTCTCGTTTCCTTCGCTGATCAGTTTCTTGGCCTCGTTGAGGTATTGTGTGACAAGCTTCTTTTGCGCTTCAACGAGCTTGTAAATGCGGGGCTTTAGCTCATAGAATTCGTGTTCATCACCGCGAGGCACCGGTCCTGAGATGATCAGCGGCGTGCGGGCTTCATCGATGAGAACGGAGTCCACCTCGTCGACCATCGCGTAGTGGTGTCCGCGTTGCACGAGCTCCTGGGGATCGCGGGCCATATTGTCGCGCAGGTAGTCGAAGCCGAATTCATTGTTCGTACCATACGTGATATCTGCGCGATACGCGTTGCGCCTTGCCTCGGAGTTGGGTTCGTGCTTGTCGATGCAGTCGACCTTGAGTCCGTGGAACATGAACAACGGGCCCATCCATTCGCTGTCGCGACGTGCCAGGTAGTCGTTAACCGTAACGATGTGCACGCCGCGGCGTGAGAGCGCATTGAGGAATGCGGGGAACGTGGCCACCAGCGTTTTACCTTCACCAGTTGCCATTTCGGCAATTTTACCTTCGTGCAGGGCGATGCCGCCAATGATCTGCACGTCGTAGTGGACCATATCCCATGTAATCTCATTGCCGGCCGCCATCCACTTGTTATACCAATGGGCCTTGTCGCCAACGATCTTTATGTTGGGATGTGTCGCTGCAAACTCGATGTCGTAGGGTTGAGCTGTCACCTCGAGGAATTCGTTCTCCTTGAAGCGACGCGCCGTTTCACGAACTATAGCAAATGCCTTCGGGAGAACTGCTGAAAGCGCCTTTTCAAGCTCTTTGTTGCGGTCCTTTTCAAGGGCATCGATTTGGCTGAAGATGGATTCCTTTTCGTCCAGGTCGAGATCCGGCTGATCGGCAATCTTCTGATGGAGCGCGGCGATGCGGTCGTCGATGTTTTTGAGTTGCTGGTCAATGAACGCCTGAACCTCGCGGGTCTTTGCCCTCAGTTCGTCGTTGCTCAGGCCCACCAGCGCCTCGCCCTCTTTCTTCGTTTGCTCGACCAGGGGCATCATCCGCTTGATGTCCTTCTCCGACTTGGTACCGAATATCTTGGTAATAAACTTGAGCATAGCCTTTTGAGCGCTTTTCAGATAACATCACCGGCAAACAGAGATACCCCTTTTCCGGCAAGGATTCAAAGTTATATGGTTTTCCGGGACCCGCCTATCGGCCGGGCAGGTTTCAGGGGCAATTATAGTTCCAGATCCCCCTCAAAGACCATTTTGGCAGGACCAATCAGAAAAATGTCGTGGAACATGCCGGACTGGCCGGTTTTGAATTCCACACGCAGCGTGCCGCCCCGTGTCAGGACGGTTACAGGCGAACCCAGGCCATGAAATGACGCAGCCAGCGCCGCCGCGGTAACGCCCGTCCCGCAGGAAAGCGTTTCATCTTCTACGCCGCGTTCATAGGTACGGACAAAAATGGTATTGCCTTCCCTTATCTCCACAAAATTCACGTTGACCCCCTTCGTACGGTACGGTTCGCTGTAACGGATCGCTCTGCCTTCCTTCACGACGGAGAACGACTCTACGCCTTTCAGAAATCGCACATAATGCGGGGAGCCGGTATCGATGAGAAAATCCTCGCCCAGCCTGTCGCATTGCGTGACGTCGTTCATTTTGAGTCTGACGATCCCTTCACCGTCCAGTTCAGCTTCGTGGAGGCCGTCGTAAGCGTTGAAGCGGGCTTTTCCATTCATGATGCCCAGACGGGAGGCAAACATCACTGCAGCGCGGCTCCCATTGCCGCAAAGGCTCTGCGAGCCATCGCTGTTGTAGTAGTCAATATAGAAGTCTGCCGAGGGATCCGGGTTGATCAGGATAACACCATCAGCCCCAACGCCGAAACGCCGGTCGCACATCCGGGAAATTTGGTCACGAGACAAAGCAGTTCCACCTGAACGGTTGTCGATCAGGATGAAGTCATTGCCAGTGGCCTGATACTTAAAAAAATGGAATTTCACTTAACCTCTTCGTAATCCACGTATTCACCGCCCTTGAACTCAGATTTTTTCTGCTTATCCGGTGGAATGGAGTCAATATGCACATTACCATCACCAGGGCGTCTGAATTGGGCATGTCCTCTCACAGAGGAACCCAGAAGGAGTCTGAAAATGCCCAGTTTGTAAAAAACGTAGCCCACAAGGGCGATAATTATCAGAATGCGCATCTAACGGCCGTTTTCTCTGCTATTTAACTCCAATGCTGTCGCATTAGTTTCCCCAATTTAGTCATAAAATGACCGCGCGCCGGCCTTTGACACGGGGATTTTTGCAGGTCCCGGTATCAGCGGCTGAGGTACAGATTTCTTTCGGAGTAGATTTTGAGGAAATAGTCGTCCATCAGGTCGTCGATAAAATAAATCGACTCACCTGTTGACTTCATTTCCGGTCCCAGCTCCTTGTTTACATCCGGGAATTTTTCAAACGAGAATACTGGCTCTTTGATAGCATAGCCATGCTTCTTCGGCGAGAACCGGATGTCGCGAATCTTCATCTCACCCAGCATGATCTTCGTTGCGTAATTGACGTAAGGCTCGCTGTACGCCTTGCAGATGAACGGCACGGTCCGCGAAGCCCTGGGGTTAGCTTCAATCACATACACCTTGTCGTTCTTTATCGCAAACTGGATGTTGATGAGTCCTTTCACCTTAAGCGCCTGAGCGATCTTAACCGTGTAATGCTCCATCTGCTTGACCACAAAGTCGCCGAGGTTGTACGGCGGAAGCACAGCGTATGAGTCACCCGAGTGAATACCCGCGGGCTCAATGTGCTGCATGATGCCGATGATGTAAACATCCTCTCCATCGCATATCGCATCGGCTTCAGCTTCTATGGCACCGTCAAGGAAATGATCGAGGAGGACTTTATTCTCGGGAAGGTGTTTCCAGATATCGATGATGTGCTCCTCCAGTTCCTTCTCGTTGATGACAATCTTCATGCTCTGGCCGCCCAGCACGTACGACGGGCGAACAAGGAGCGGAAATCCAATTTGCTTCGACACTTCGAGCGCGTTGTCTGGATCGGTGGCCACGCCAAACTCCGGATAGGGTATGGACAATTCTTTAAGGAGCGTCGAAAAGCTGCCGCGATCTTCGGCCAGGTCGAGCGATTCGAACGAAGTACCGATAATCTTGATGCCGTACTTGTGCAGTTTTTCTGCCAGCTTCAACGCTGTTTGTCCGCCCAGCTGGACGATCACGCCTTCGGGCTTTTCGTGTTCGATGATATCATAGAGATGTTCCCAGAACACGGGCTCGAAATACAACTTGTCGGCAATGTCGAAGTCAGTAGAGACCGTCTCAGGATTGCAGTTCACCATGATCGTCTCGTAACCGCATTCTTTGGCAGCGAGTACGCCGTGAACACAGCAATAGTCGAATTCAATACCCTGGCCAATACGGTTAGGACCTGAACCCAGGACGACTACCTTTTTCCTGTCGGAACGTATCGACTCATTTTCGGAATCGAACGTCGAATAGTAGTACGGTGTGCTGGCGGAGAATTCCGCAGCGCACGTGTCAACGAGCTTGTAGACCCGCTTGATCCCCATTTCAATGCGAGCCTGCCGCACTTCACTTTCATAGCAGTGAAGGAGGTGGGCGATCTGACGATCTGCGAACCCTTTCTCTTTTGCTGTACGCATCAACTCAGGCGGAATAGAGTTGATGTCGTGTTTTTCAATTTCCTTTTCCAGCTTGACGAGCTCCTCAATTTGGTCGAGGAACCAACGGTCGATCTTGGTGATCTTTTGAATGGTTTTTAACGGTACCCCTACCTTTATGGCGTCATGTATATGGAACAGTCGGTTCCACGTGGGATTTGCCAGGCTGTGCATGATTTCTTCCTGGTGGTGCAGTTCCTTGCCGTCGGCGCCAAGACCGTTGCGTCGGATTTCAAGCGACTGACACGCCTTTTGCAAGGCTTCCTGGAAGTTTCTGCCGATACCCATGACTTCGCCCACCGACTTCATTTGAAGTCCGAGTCGCCGATCGGCACCGTGGAACTTGTCAAAGTTCCAGCGCGGGATTTTCACGATGACATAGTCGACAGCAGGTTCAAAGTACGCCGTCGTTGTGCCGGTGATGGCGTTCTTCAGCTCGTCGAGGTTATAACCAATGGCAAGCTTGGCAGCGATTTTGGCGATGGGATAGCCGGTCGCCTTCGAGGCGAGCGCGGATGAACGCGAAACCCGCGGATTGATTTCGATCCCGATGATCTCTTCATCGTTTTCCGGGTTAAGCGCGAATTGCACGTTACAGCCGCCCGCGAACTGGCCGATACCATTCATCATCTTAATGGCCAGGTCGCGCATTCTTTGATATACGGTGTCAGGCAGCGTCAACGCGGGGGCCACGGTGATGGAATCGCCCGTGTGAATAC
>QGUY01000398.1 GCA_003242315.1 Bacteroidota bacterium | reverse complement strand
GGGACGGAATTTAGGTAAAAGGGGGAGGGGGGACACCCACGGTGTCCCGATATGGCCGGTGCAGCACGCATGCTGGAAGATCTTGGATGTGATTTTATCGTACATCACATTGGCTACGACGAACGACGCGGTATTGCGGCACGCGGTGAACGTATGCCGAGCCCGCTGGATCAACTCCGGGAAGTTGTGGAAGCCGTCGATATTCCTGTACAGGCAGTTGGAGGTCTTACGCTTGAACAAGCGGTACGGTGTCCGGAGTATGGTGCGCCGCTTGTCGTTTTAGGTGCGCCATTGACAATCGATGCAGATGCCTTTCGCACTGCGGATGGCGATCTTGAAAGTTCGTTGCGACTGATCTGTGAAAAGGTGCACAGCTATGGTGATGTTCCCACAGGGAAGCTTGCTCGAAACAGAAAAGATATTTAGAGAATGACCAACGGGAAAATGACCGCGGTTGTTAACTATGCCGCAGCAAAAGGTTCGGTAGAAGTTCGTGAGATCGACGTCCCAACTATTGGCGAGGGAGAAGTGCTCCTCCAGGTAGCCAATGTTGGTGTTTGCGGGAGTGACCTGCATCAATGGACAGGTGATCACAGCTGGCAGGTAAATTATCCTGTAGTGCTCGGACATGAATTTGGCGGAGTCATTGTTGCAACAGGGCCCGGTGTCAGGAGCTGGAAGGAAGGCGACCGAGTTGTCAGTGAGACGGCGGCTGTGATTGATCCCGACAATCCCATGACCCGGCGAGGGCTTTACAATCTCGACCCATCGCGAAAGGGATTTGGATACGGCGTCGATGGTGCGATGACCCGTTATGTGCGTGTGCCGGCGCGATGTCTGCACCGTGTTCCGGATAACCTTCCTTTTGAAGTTGCATGTCTTACTGAACCATGCTGTGTTGCATACAACGCCGTCGTGGAAAATACACGCATAAAACCTGGTGATCGCGTCGTAGTACTTGGGCCTGGCACCATAGGTATTCTTTGTGCCGTAGTTGCGCGATTGTGCGGAGCGCAGGTTGCGATTACCGGTCTTGAAGGAGACGCCCGGAGGCTGGAAGTAGCGAAGCAATATGGTCTGACAACAATCATCGGGGATGCGACGGACTGGGCGCGTGAAGGAGATGGCCTGGGTGCTGACGTTGTCATTGATGCAACGGGCGTAAGCATTGCTATGAATACGGCCATGGCGCTCGTGCGACCAAATGGTCAGATTACAAAGGTCGGGTGGGGTCCGCAGCCGTTAGGATTCTGTCTTGACCCGATTGTTGCTAAGAATGTTACGGTGAAAGGAAGTTTTAGTCACAACTGGCCCGTCTGGGAACGTGTCATTTTGCTGCTCGCGAATGGTCAGCTCGATGTGAAGCCCATCATTGGCGGCGTCTGGCCTGTCACGGAATGGCATGAGGCCTTTGAGAAGATGTATCGCGGGGAGGTAGTAAAGAGCGTGCTTAAGCCGGTGTAGACATGCGACTGGAAGGTAAGGTAATTATTGTCACGGGAGGCACAACCGGCATCGGCAAGGCCATCGCGTTGCGGTGTGTTGCTGAAGGTGCACGCGTGGTCATTACTGGTCTGGAAGAAGACCTCGGCAATGCTGTGATGAGGCAAATACCGAGAGGCAAAGGCGTCCTGCATATCGGTGATATTGCCGCCGAAGGGGCGGCAGCTGAAATCACGGATGTTGCGGTGAGATCGTTTGGACGCATCGACGCAGTGGTCAACAATGCCGCGGCTGTTGTTTCCTCAGACATTCATACAACAGATTCCGCGTTTCTCAGGAAAGTACTCGAAGTAAATACGATAGCACCGCTGGCAATGATTCGTGCGGCGTTGCCCTACCTGGAAAACTCGGGGGGTTGTGTCCTCAACATTGGTTCAGTGAATGCGTATTGTGGCGAGCCGGGACTGTTGGCGTACAGTATTTCGAAGGGTGCCCTTATGACCATGACGCGCAACCTGGGTGACGTGTTGAATCGTTCCCATGGAGTTCGCGTCAATCAAATCAATCCCGGATGGGTGCTTACCGAAAGAGAGGTTGAAAGAAAACGCTCCCACGGTTTGCCTGACGATTGGTATCAGTCGCTGCCCGATGTGTACGCGCCGTCCGGTCGAATTCTCAAACCCGAAGAAATTGCCGCTGCCGCGGTTTACTGGCTTTCCGACGAGAGCGGCCCTGTAAGCGGGCAAGTCGTCGACCTCGAACAATATCCCTTCATCGGCCGCAATCCGCCAAAGGATAGGTCGAATAGGGAGATGGAAGCGGGAAGTGGCAGCTGATCGGTAATCGGTGGGATATGGTAGAGACGCGCAACCTGCGCCTCTCCAAAAAAAGAGAGGATACCAGTTTGTCAATTGTTAATGAGCAATACAACCGGATAACAAACAACATCAACACATCAACACATTAACACATTGAGGGATGCCCAAACTCGCAGCATTTCCAAAAGCCTTCATGCAAGCCCTATGTAAAGACGGCACGATGACTGTTTCGGAGTGGATTCGGTTGGCGACGCCGCTTGACGTTGATGGACTTGAATGGTATGCAGGTTTTATCGGGATGGAAGACGAACGCAACTGGTTGCGGTTTAGAAACGAGGTGGAGCAGCATGGAAAAGTAATTCCCATGTTGTGTTGCTCGCCTGACTTTACGCATCCCGACAAAAAATTTCGCGAAGCGCAGATAACGCGACAGAAACTATGGATTCGGATGACGGCTGCGCTTGGCGGATCGTATTGCCGCGTTTTATCTGGACAGAGGAGGGAAGGGTTATCGTTGGAGGAAGGATTGCAGTATGCTGCAGAATGCATCGAAGCCTGTATCCCTTTTGCTCAGGACCATGGCTGCCTCTAATAAAATCTTAAGGTGGCGGAGAAAA
>QGUY01000397.1 GCA_003242315.1 Bacteroidota bacterium | reverse complement strand
ATCACTATGTGTATACATCAGCCCCACATCATGCAGGCAAAACGGTAACTGTGCGTTCACTCGCATGGGATGCCGAAACGCCGTTCGACACCGATATACAACTGCAAGTGCGTGCGGCCGCATTGAAGGAAGAACTGGAGAACGCTCCCTGGAGCGGGCCGCAGGGGCCTAACTCATATTTCACCGCAAGTGGAACCAACCTGGAAGCTGACGTCAAAGGTGAGTGGATCCAGGTGCGCGTAGAGTTGATAAGTCCTAACGGGGCAAACAGCCCTATCGTAAATAGCATTTCAATGTACTACGAATAGGATGAACAGCACAACCGTCCACATCGGTCAGCGCCCAGGCAGGCGCAGATTCCTGAAATCGATGATGGTTACTGCGCCAGCCATGTTGCTCCCGTCGTGGGCGATGTCGCCTAGTCTGTTTCAGGAAACGAGGACGGCACTCGCAAGAAAAGTATACCAGCGGCTTCACGGACCGCAGGCAGCGATCACAGTGCCCTACAACGCAGACTTCTCTATCGACTACGACGCCCTGGCGATGTGGGTTGACTATGTATGCGAAAGCAGGCCACCTATTCTCTTCTTCACCTATGGCGATGGCGAGGTGGATGCGCTGAGCGAAGAAGAGATTGCGCAGATCAATGTCACCGTGTCTAAACAGGCAAGAGGTCGTGCTTTGGTCGTCGGCGCCACGGGAGCATGGTGGACAGGAAGAACGGTTGATTTCGTCAAGAAGATGGAAGACAGTGGTCTCGACGCTATCAACCTGCACTTCAGTCCCAGAATCCGAAGTGTGGATGAATTGTATCCCGCATTTGAGGCGATCGCTGCAAAAACAGATATACCCTTACTGATCTACGACAACGGAGATCTTCCCGCTGCTACGATTGTGAAGCTGGCCTCCCTCCCTCAGGTGGTGGGGGTCAAGTCGCATGCCGGCCTGTACGCCTTCTACGACCAGGTTCGACAGACTGCGGGCACGCATTTCGCCGTACTCGGCGCCGGCCAGATGAAACAATACCTTTATGGTGGACTTATCGGATCACCCGGTTATCTCTGCCCGCTTGCGCCGATAGCGCCAACCGTCAGCTGGTCTTTCTACGATGCGGTGCGGGCGGGTAATGAAGAGAAGGCGACATCCATCATAAAGGAGTATGAAGAACCGTTGATTCGCGAGACGATACCGCTCAGGTATCCCCAGGCGTATAAAGCGATGTTGTATCTCGTGGGTATTTACAAGACGAATCTTGTGCGTCCACCACGGATAACACCGCCGACTTCATCGCTTGAATCACTCAAATCCTTTCTGAAGGAAAAATCAATCATCAAATGATTACCCATAAGCCATGAGATCGCTTCAGATCACGGTAGTCGTCATCCTTATCCTGACTGTGGTCGCGTGCTTCAGGCCTCAAGAGGAAGTCATACGCCCCAACGTTGTTTTCATCCTCGTTGACGATTTGGGATGGCTCGACCTTGGCTTTATGGGCAGCACGGCATACGAAACTCCAAATGTCGATCGCCTCGCCTCAGAAGGAATGATTTTTACCAACTTCTGCTCGGGCGGCCCGGTATGTTCTCCTACACGTGCAAGTATCATGACGGGAAAGAGTACCGCCCGAACAGGAATCACTGCTTTCCTGATTACGCCCGATCAGGACCCACCGTACGTCACGCACCAGCTTGAGCTTTCAGAATTCACAATCGCTGAAGCGTTCCGCGAACACGGATACCGGACAGGGCTCTTCGGCAAATGGCATCTCGGATACGACAGCGAACATTGGGCGGCTAACCAGGGATTTGAAGTGGCCATTGGTGGCACAACTTCCAAGAACGCCTGGAAGATGCTGCATCCTGATCGCGAGCCACCTGTTGACCAATTGGAGGTTCGCTACTTCAGTCCGCACTACCTTACCCACATGGAAGACGGTTCCGAAGGTGAGTATCTCACGGACCGTCTGACCAATGAAACCATCCGCTTTATCGAAGAACACCGCGACGAGCGCTTCTTTGCCTTCCTCTCTTTCCATACCGTACATACTCCGCTGGAAGTGAAGGAGGAAGTGCGTGCCAGGTATGAGGCGAAGTTCCGGGAACTGGGTACGCTGGGGCTGGAGGGTCAGGAATTCGGATCGCGCAAGTGTCAGAACCTCCCTGAATATGCGGCCATGGTGCATCACATGGATGAAAACGTTGGACGGTTGCTCAGGCGGCTCAGCGAACTGGGACTTGATGACAACACCATTGTGGTCTTCACCTCCGACAACGGAGGCAAAGGATCCGTGACATCTATGGCCCCGCTACGGGGCGCAAAACATGACCTGTATGAAGGTGGAATACGCGTGCCCTTGATTGTCCGGTGGCCCGGCAAAATCAGACCGCGATCGCGCAGCGATTGGCCGCTGATCTCCGACGACTTCTATCCTACCCTGCTTGACCTTGCTGGACTTCCTCTCCGTCCCGAACAGCATATCGATGGACGGAGTTTCAAGCCGATTTTGCTGGAAGAATCCAGTACCATCAACAGGGACGCACTGTTCTGGCATTATCCCCATGGCGTATTCCAGGGGGCCGTGCGCCAGGGAAATATGAAACTCGTCTATCATTACCAAACGGGGAAAGCGGAACTCTTCGATCTCGAAAAGGATCCCGGTGAAAGGAATGATATCAGCGAGTCGAATAGCGATGTCGTTATACAGATGAAAGCAATGTTGCGGGAATGGCTCAAGGAAACAAATGCGCGATTTCCAGAGGAAGGTGTAGTAATACCCTAAGCAAACATGAACACGCATATGAAGAAGGCTAAATGCAACAACGAACCTTCGCACAAACACACGATGACGCGACGTGGCATGTTGCGCACAACTTGCCGGT
>QGUY01000115.1 GCA_003242315.1 Bacteroidota bacterium | reverse complement strand
TAAGAATCGACCTATCATAGTTCACCGGAAGAATCAAATATAGCGCAATGCCACCTGCCGGCTTTCGGCGAAAACCGGTCGTACATTGCATGGGTTATTTGTGCCGGGAATCAGCGTGTTGTGGAGTCGGACGGGGCTTTAACTCCGTCCTGCTTGTCATATTCCTCGTTGAGGCCGCGGATCACGTCGCTGGTGATGTCAAGAGAGTCGCCTGCGAACAGTACATCGCTCGTCGGGTCAAACTTCAGGACGATATGAAGGCCATGGGTCTGCCCGTATTTCTTTAAAAAGGCGGTGACGCGGTCGTAAAGCTCCTTGTTGAGTTTGGACTCTTCAGCCATAAGCTCCTGGGTGAGCGACTGCTCGTACAGCCGCAGGTTTTGCTGCTTTCTCTGGAGGTCTTCCTCAACGGCCCGCACCTGGGAGAGCGTCATGTTGCCCACGTTCCGTTGGTAGTTATTGATTTCATTTTGGAGTCCTTCCGTCCGGGCGCGGTACTCCTGCTCCATTTTTTTCGTCTTTTCCTCCAATTCCTTGCGTTTGACGTCAAGGTATTTGTAGTGTTTCAACACGGAATCGGCGTTGATGAAGGCGATGAGCGGTTTCTCCCCGGATGTCAATGCGGACCCACCCTGACCAGAGTTGGAACTGTTCGAAAAATGCAGGAAGTAAAGGATGGCGACGGCAACAAGAAGAACGCCGTTGAGGGCCAGGGATAGATTTTTCATTCGGTTTAAGTTTGAGTAGCCGCAAATATAACCATACTATGGAAATTGAGGTTTTAATGACCCCATAGGGTGGTCTCCGTCGGGTAAGAAAGTCGCTGTCGCAGGTGCAGACGCAGATCGTCTACGATCGTTCACATTCTGCCTCTGCCCCTATTCCCGATACCATCCGGCATACATCGGGTAATTCATCGCCGTACGCCGGATCGTCTCCCTCATCTCCTCCCCGATGTCCTTCAATTTCCGGGCGGGCATGCCTCCGTAGATACTGCCCGGTTCAACCTTAGTACCTCCAAGAACCACTGCTCCCGCGGCAATCACCGAGTTCTCGCCGATCTCGGCGTGATCCATGATTATGGCGCCCATACCAATCAGGACGTTGTCGCCCACCGTGCAGCCATGAACAATTGCGCCATGGGCAATGGAGACATTGTTTCCGATCACGACCCGGGCCTTCTGGTAGGTGCAGTGAATAATCGCCCCGTCCTGGATGTTCGTGTTATTGCCAATCGTTATGGAGTGCACATCACCCCGAACCACTGCGTTGTACCAAACAGTACAGTTGTCGCCCATAACCACCTCGCCCACCACGACGGCGGTTTCTGCCAGAAAGCAGTTTTGGCCAAAGCGCGGTGTGAATCCCCTTACGGAACGGATCAATGCCATATCGTGTTATTTTTCTGCCAATCTAGCACATCCCGGAATTTTTATTATCTACCCACGCAAAGGGTAAAACTGCCTGACAAGATGTCACGGCGAAAGACTAAAAGTTTGTATTTTTGCGTCCCTGAAGTGTGTTTTTATGGAGGATTTGCTGGGAGATATTGGATTATATGAGGCGGCCCCCGAAGCTGCCCCTGGGGTGACCCGGGAGACCCACACCGGAAAACAGCGCAAGCTTTACATCGAGAGTTACGGTTGCCAGATGAACTTCTCCGACAGCGAGATCGTGGCCTCCATACTCGCTAAGGAAGGTTTTGATACGACTTCCGACATCAATAAAGCCGACGTCGTCTTCCTGAACACGTGTGCCATCCGGGAAAAGGCGGAACAAACCGTCCGGAACCGGCTCGACCACATCCAGGGGCTCAAGAAAAAGAGACCGGGCATGCTGGTTGGCGTTCTTGGCTGCATGGCTGAGCGCCTGAAGGCCCAGCTGCTGGAGGAGGAACAGCTCGTAGACCTCGTGGCAGGCCCGGATTCATATCGCGACTTGCCCCGGCTGATCGGTGAGGCCGATGAGGGTGGACGCGCCGTAAACACATTTCTCTCGCGGGAAGAAACGTATGCCGACATCAGTCCGGTTCGATTGAACTCGAATGGCGTTACCGCCTTCATTTCGATCATGCGGGGTTGCGACAACATGTGCACCTTCTGCGTAGTGCCCTTCACGCGCGGACGCGAGCGCAGTCGCGATCCTGAATCCATCGTTTCGGAAGCAACCAAACTTTTCGAAAGCGGATACCGGGAAGTGACGCTCCTGGGTCAGAATGTCGACTCTTACAAGTGGTCACCGGAGGCAAACGCCAAATCGAGAATCGAAAAAGGCAATGCATCCGAGGTGGTGACATTTGCCCATCTGCTGGAACGCGTTGCACGGATTCATCCCGACCTGCGCGTGCGATTTTCGACGTCGCACCCGAAGGACATCACGGATGATGTGTTGTATACGATGGCGCGGTACGAAAATATCTGCAAATACATCCATCTTCCCGTTCAGAGCGGAAGCACGCGGATACTCGAGATGATGAATCGCGGCTATACGCGCGAATGGTATCTGGAAAAGATCAGAAGAATCCGTGAGATTTTGGGAGAAGACTGCGGCTTGTCGTCGGACTTCATCGCAGGATTTTGCAGCGAGACCGAAGAGGATCATCGCGATACGCTGACCCTCATGGATGCCGTACGCTTCGACTTCGCCTATATGTTCGCCTACTCAGAGCGTCCGGGCACGCCTGCTGCGAAGAGATTCGCAGATGATGTGCCGGCGGAAACAAAAAAGCAACGGCTGAACGAGATTATCGCGAAGCAATCCGCTCACGGTCTCGAACGCAATCGCGCTGATGTGGGCAAAACGTTCACCGTGCTGGTTGAAGGGCCGTCGAAACGGTCGGAAGAATTCCTCCAGGGTAGAAACTCCGCAAATAAAGTTGTGGTGTTTCCGAGAAAGAATTTTGTGAAAGGTGAATATGTCCAGGTGCGAGTTGAACACTGCACCGGGGCGACGCTTATTGGAAATGCGGTTTGACTATGACGATCACAGATGCTGACATACAGAGTGTAAAACAAAGATTCGGCATTATCGGCAACTCGCCGTTGCTGAACAATGCGGTTAGGGTAGCGATGCAGGTGGCCCCGACTGACATGTCGGTGCTTATCACAGGAGAAAGCGGAAGTGGTAAAGAATCGTTTTCCAAGATTATCCACTACCTCAGCCCACGCAAACACGGACAGTTCATTGCCATCAACTGCGGATCGATTCCCGAGGGAACTATCGACTCGGAGTTGTTTGGACACGAAAAAGGATCTTTTACAGGTGCATACGATTCACGGAAGGGCTATTTTGAAGTAACCAACGGAGGTACCATCTTCCTGGATGAAATCGGCGAAATGCCGCTGGGTACGCAAGCAAGACTGCTGCGCGTTCTGGAAAACGGTGAATTCATCCGTGTGGGTTCATCGAAGGTGCTTAAGACGGACGTCCGCGTCGTTGCGGCGACGAATATCAACCTCATGCAAAAGGTTGAAGAAGGAAAATTCCGTATCGACCTGTACTACAGGTTGAGCACGGTGCCCATTTACGTCCCTCCTCTCCGGGATCGCGGCAGCGATATCGATTTGTTGTTCCGCAAGTTTGCGGGCGACTTCGCCGAAAAATATCGCGTTAAGCCGGTGACGCTTACCGATGATGCGCGGGAGCTCCTGCTTCAATATCGCTTCCCGGGCAACATTCGGCAGTTGAAAAACCTGGTGGAACAGATTTCAGTGTTGTCGACAGGCGACCGCGTTATCGACGCAGCCACGTTGAAGCAATATCTTCCGCAGGAAAGCAATCTTCCCGCCCTCTTACCTTCATCGGCTGCAGAAAAAGATGCGATCAGCGAACGCGACCTTCTTTACAAAGTGCTCTTCGACATGAAGCGCGACATGGTGGACCTGAAGAAGCTCGTTCTCGATATCTACAACAACCAGGGCAAAGGCGGCCAGCTTGTGAAAGACCATCCGCAGCTTTTCGATGGCATCGAGCACGAAGCGCATAAGAGTGCCCCGGAACCCGTTTTGCTCAAGGTGCATGCGAACCCGGTAGAGCAGGAAGAGATTCAGGACATAACTCACGAAACAGAAGACGACGATTCACTATCGATCGAAAAGAAAGAACGCGAGTTGATCGTGCGGGCTCTCCGCAAAAACAACAACAAGCGCAAGTACGCCGCGCGCGACCTCGGTATATCGGAGCGTACTCTCTACCGAAAAATAAAACAGTATGACCTTGAGTAAACTTTGGTCTGCTGTTGCGCTGCTCACACTCGCCGCAGTTCTGGGCGGATGCGGTGTGTATTCGTTCACCGGCGGAGGAACGCAGGCTAGCACGATTACTATTGAAGATATTTACAATAATGCAGATATGGGTCCTGCCAATATGGGACAGGACTTTACCAATGCATTGAAAAATTACTTTGTGCAGAACACAAAGCTCTCGGTCGTTCGGGAAGGCGGCGAACTTCAGATGAGTGGTGAAATAACCGGGTACAGGCTGAGTCAGATCGCACCGGTGGCAACGGGTCAACCTGATGACTATAATCCGGCATCAATGACCCGACTTACCATCACCGTCAGGATTTCTTACACTGATACCACTGACGAAACGAAGAGCTTTCGAGACAAGACTTTTTCCTTCTATAAGGACTTCCCGAACGACCAAAATCTGAGCGATGTAGAGGACGCTTATGTCAGAGAAATATTTGAGCGACTGGTTAACGACATATTCAACGCCTCGGTTGCCAATTGGTGATTTTTGCCCTATTTTTAGAAGTCATGCAAACCAAAAACCAGTTCATTAAGATCCTCCACGGTTACCTGAGCAGTACAGAGGAAGATGCCTGGCAGATACAGGCGCTGAAGGAAGCGTATCCGTACAGTCAGGTGTTACATGTACTGGCCGCGCGACTGAGCAAAGATCATCATCTTCCAACCGAGCAGGCAGATCTGCAACGTGCTGCAGTACATGCAGGTGATCGCGCCGTGCTTAAGGACATCATGACACGCATACACACGCCGCGCGTAACCGAGGGCGACATACCCGCCGCCGCACCCGTTGGTGAGGTAGTGGAAGAGCATGCAGTCGCCGAGGATGTAATGAACGAGTTGAATCGCTTGCATGAATTGCGACAAAATTTTGAGAATCTCTTTGAAGCAGAATCGGCGCGCATCGCTGAAGCTCAGGCTGAAGCGCAAACAGAAGAAGTTACATCAACTGAACCAGAACAACCTGAAACGCCACCTGTCGCAACAGAACCTAAGAAGCCCAGGGGGCGTGTAGGGCGCAAGCCGGGCAGAGCCAAGGCGCAACGCATCATCGAACTCGCGCGTGCGCTCAACGCGCAGCATCAACAGCAGGCCGCAAGTGCAGAAAGCGAGCAGCCGAAGAAGAGTTCGGGTCAAAAAAAAAACGCCGCAAGTCCGGATGACCTGATCCTTGACGCCATTGAGCAGTCAAAAAAAAAACTCGCTCCGGCAAGTGAACGGCAACAGGAGCAGCTCGAGATCATAGATGAATTCATTAACGCGAGTCCATCGATCTCCAGCATTCGAAGCAGGGCCGCTGCCGTCTCCAATGATGACCTGAGCCAGGTCAAGGCCGGGGAATTCGGTGACCACCTCGTCAGTGAGACCCTTGTCGAAATTCTTGTTAACCAGGGTAAGAAGGAACGCGCCATTGAGGTGCTTAAGAAGCTCATTTGGAAGTTCCCGCAAAAAAAGGCTTACTTTGCAGCGCAGATCGAAGACCTAAGAAAATAGACCATGTACGAGCTTATCCTTGGCATAATCATTTTCCTGGCAATACTCCTGGTACTCATCATCCTGGCCCAGAATGCCAAGGGTGGCGGCCTCAGCAGCCAGTTTGGTGGCAGCGGCGCCAGCAACATCATTGGGGTCAAGAAGACCGGCGACCTGCTGGAAAAACTGACCTGGGCATTTGCCATCGGTATTATGGTCCTCACCCTTTCGGCCAGCTTCATTCTGCCTACTTCCAATCAGGCACCGAGGAATGAAATCCTCGAGGATGCCGGACAGCAGGGCAGCCCTGGCCTGGTGCCTCCCATGCCGACGCCCGATCAGGGAGAGCCTACGGCTCCTGCCGACTCAGCGGGCAATTGATCATACTCCGGGATTGCTTTCCGCCTCGTGAAGCCGTGACAGGTGCTTTACGAACAGCCGCTTTGCCACTGGCATAAGCGTTTCTGTGAATGGAAACTTCATTCGCGAAAGGATGAGGTATGTCGCCGGATTGGGCATGTCTTTCCATCGCGCCAGCAGATCAAGCTTAATGCGTTCATAGGTATAGAGCGGCTTTTTCTGAACGCTTTCGATGAATTCCGTATTCAGGCTTCGCAGTTGTTCCTGGCTGTCTTCGTAAAAGCTGATTTGATACCGGTAGACGTTCGTTTCTTTTTCCGGTGGCTGCGTTACGAACAGATATCCCTCCCGGGCGTACAGCGGAGTGACCCCCACGGGGGAAATCTCGCACTGCGATTCAACATAATCGTAGATTATCGTGCCTTCCTGCAGTGATTCCTTGATGCGAGGAATGGCAAACGCGATGATTTCGTCAAGTTCAGCCATCACCTCGTCGTCCTCGATGAGCTTGCGGTACGACAGTTCCAGGCGACGGAATTCCTCGAGCGATAGTTCTTTGGGGAACGACTCCCGCAGGAGCGCTTTGTTTTCCCGGATCGCCAGGGCATTCCGGTAGTGGAATACGAGATCAGACAGGAACGGGTACAGTTCAGTTTTTCCAAAGGATTCACTCACCGTCTTGAGGTACGCCAGCAGGATGTACTTCTTGTACTCAAAATCGATTAATCCCTGCGTTAACCAGTCTTTTGGCAATTGCATAACCCAGAAACCATTATTCCATACTCTACCAAAATAACACGAAAAGACCAGATTGGGACACCGGTAATCCCTAAGCCGACGTGGTATCCTCTGCTCCTCCTTGTGAAAAACGCAGTTTTCATGCCAGAAAGGGCCGAAAAATGTCATGTCAGAATTACTTATCGCTTCTGACAACCTGCCATTTTCGAAGCGTGTCTGAAGGTCGGTTGAGCCAATAATATCCCACAAAAACTGCCATTTTGTAGCAAAATTGTGCTTTCTTGCATGCCCTTTCACATTGGCACAAAAAATGAGTGCCGCTGTGGCAGAACTCAAAAAATTTGTTCAACCAAAACTTCCATTACGTATATGGCGAAAATCAATTTCAAACCGAACGAGGACCGGGTTCTTGTTGAGCCGGCCGAGGCTGAGGAAAAGACCGCGTCCGGCATCTACATACCAGATACCTCCAAGGAAAAGCCCCAGAAAGGGAGGGTGGTCGCAGTAGGTGAAGGTCTTAAGGACAAGCCCGTTACGGTTAAAGTTGGCGATCAGATCCTGTACGGCAAGTACGCCGGCACTGAGATCACAATAGATGGAAAAGAGTACCTGATCATGCGTAATTCCGACATTTTTGGAACCATTTAATCCTGTAAAACTTAAACAAACTAAGAAATGGCTAAAGAAATAACCTTTGATACCACTGCGCGGGACAAGATCAAGAGGGGTGTCGACAAGCTGGCCGATGCTGTTAAGGTCACCCTCGGCCCCAAGGGAAGAAATGTAATCCTGGATAAAAAGTTCGGTGCCCCGACAGTAACAAAGGATGGGGTAACAGTCGCCAAGGAAATTGAACTTAAGGATCCTATCGAAAATATGGGTGCCCAGCTGGTTAAGGAAGTGGCCTCCAAGACCGCTGACGCAGCCGGTGATGGAACAACTACTGCAACAGTTCTCACCCAGGCTATCTTCGGCCATGGTATCAAGAACGTGGCTGCAGGCGCCAATCCTATGGACCTCAAGCGGGGTATCGATAAGGCTGTCGCTGCCGTTGTTGAAAACCTCCGCAAGCAATCCAAGAAGATCAAAGACTCCAGCGAAATCGCTCAAGTCGCTACTATCTCATCCAACAACGACACCGAAATCGGTAAGATGATTGCCGACGCCATGGAGAAGGTTGGCAAAGACGGCGTCATCACGGTTGAGGAAGCTAAAGGTACGGAAACCGAAGTGAAGACCGTGGAAGGTATGCAATTCGACCGCGGCTACCTCTCTCCGTACTTCGTGACCAACACCGAGAAGATGGAGGCTGAGCTCGACAATCCTTACATCCTGATCCACGATAAGAAGATCAGCTCGATGAAGGAGCTCCTTCCTATCCTCGAACAAACTGCACAAACCGGCAAGCCACTCCTCATCATCGCTGAGGAAGTTGAAGGCGAAGCGCTCGCTACCCTGGTCGTTAACAAGATCCGCGGTGCTCTGCGCGTGGCTGCTGTTAAGGCTCCTGGCTTTGGCGATAGAAGGAAAGCCATGCTGGAAGACATCGCCATCCTCACCGGTGGTAAGGTGATCTCCGAAGAACTCGGCTTCAAGCTCGAGAACGCTACACTCGAGCACCTCGGCCGCGCTGAAAAGGTCAACATCGACAAGGACAACACCACGATCGTTAACGGCGCCGGCAAGAAGGCCGACATCCAGGGCCGCATCAACCAGATCAAGGCTCAGATTGAAACGACTACTTCCGACTACGATAAGGAAAAACTGCAAGAACGCCTGGCTAAGCTGTCCGGCGGTGTAGCTATCCTCTACGTAGGTGCGGCTACCGAAGTAGAAATGAAGGAAAAGAAAGACCGCGTTGACGATGCGCTGCACGCAACTCGCGCTGCCGTTCAGGAAGGTATCATCCCTGGTGGTGGCGTTGCTTATATCCGCGCTATCGAAGCCCTCAAGGATGTTGAAGTTGACAACGACGACCAGGCTACTGGTGTCAACATCATCCGTCTGGCTCTCGAAGCTCCGCTGCGCACCATCGTTGCCAATGCTGGTCAGGAAGGATCGGTTATCGTCAGCAAGGTTCGCGAAGGCAAGAAAGACTACGGTTACAATGCCCGCGAAGACAAGTTCGAAAACTTCTTCGATGCTGGTATTATCGACCCGACCAAGGTATCGCGCCTCGCGCTCGAGAACGCTGCTTCTATCGCCGGCCTGCTGCTGACGACCGAAGCTGTCGTGTCGGAAATTCCTGAAGAAAAAGAAGCCCCTGCAGCTCCCGGAGGCGGCATGGGCGGAATGATGTAATCCGTTAACGGATTCACACCATAAACATATATATAGAAAAAGGCTGCCCCGTAAGGCAGCCTTTTTTAGTTGGCAGTGGGCAGTGGTGACAGTAAGTACAATCGTTGTAGATTACGGAATCACCAATTACTGATTACCGATTACCTGATGACTGATCACCTGATCACCGATTACCCGATTACCGATTACCCAATTACCGATTACCTGATTACCAATTACCCAATTACTGATTACCTGATTACCAATTACCGGTTACCTGATTACCGATTACCGGTTACCCGATTACCGATTACCGGTTACCCGATTACCGGTTAGAAACGAGACGCCCAAATTGGGCGTCTCTACTATCATTCCTCGACCGCCGATTTGATTACTTCTTGCTACTTGCTCCCGGCATATTCCACGTTCCCATTCCCCTCCTTTCGCTCAATCGACCATTAAAAAACTTTTTCCTATATTTCCTTTTTATCGAGCGATAGTACCCCCTGCTATCGATCTATAACATTTTTACACGTATGGTGATCCATGATTCATTCCCCGACTTCCTGCTGTTTGTCTATGTCCACATGTCGGAAGCGGACCACAACTATGATCCTAAGGAAATGGCGCTGATCAAAAAGAAAATGCATGCCCTGTTTCCGGAAGGCACCGACCTGGAGAAGAAGTTGTATCGTGCCATTCGCGACTACAACAATTTCGACAAATCCCGGCTCGACGCGTTGTTCAAAGACACGTTTGAAAAATTCAGGGGCGCAAATCCCGAACTTCGGGAACACCTCTTCCAGGATATACTGGAGATCGCCAGCGCCGACGGAGCGCTTAACGCGTCCGAATCACAGGCGCTGGAATCTCTTAAGAAGATTATTGACTTGACGTCCGCTACGGCAAACTGATTACTTCCTCGAGGCCACTCTGAACAGGAAAGTAGCCATCGCGGCAAAACACAGGGCTCCCAGTAACTGATAGCCTCCGTGGCCGAGCGCTTCTGTCAATGCATTCTCAGCACTTAGATCCGCCATTTTATCCTCATATAACACTAGCAGGATCGCTACGATAACGCCCGTCAGCGCACCACCAGCAACAAGCCCTGTAGCCAGCAGATTACCCTTGCTCAGCTCTGAATCTTCTCCCGTTTCCTTCTTGTTGCGTTCACGCCAATTAATAATTCCCTTAATAGCGCCGCCGATGAATATCGGCAAGGTAGTGGACAATGGAAGATAGAGTCCGATGGCGAAAGCCAGCGCCGACACGCCGCACAATTCGAGTGTGATCGATACAAAAACACCGGTGATCACATATTGCCAGTCGAGATTAAAACTCAAAATACCTTTCGCCAGCGTCGCCATAAGCGTGGCCTGCGGTGCGGGGTATGTATTGCCGATCGCATGGTGTATACCTTGATCGAGCAAGGCCTGCGTCGGCGTATCCAGGAGTTTAACAATAAACCCGATCGCTACTGAAGAGACGATCGCACCGACAAACAAAGCAATCTGCTGATTGCGCGGGGTAGCGCCAACGAGATATCCCGTCTTGAGATCCTGTGAAGTTGCCCCTGCGTTGGCAGCCGCGATACAAATCATCCCTCCTACAACAAGCGCAACAGGTTCATAGAAGTAGCCTGTCCAGCCCACCGCCGTGAAGATGAGACATGTTCCCATCAACGTAGCGATGGTCATACCGGAAATAGGATTGTTACTGTTGCCAACGAGTCCTACAATACGACTCGACACCGTCACAAAGAAAAATCCAAACACAACAACCAGGATACCTATCAACAGGCGCTGCAAGAAGCCTTCACCTGGAATCAGGGGCATTACGGTTGTCAGCACAACAAGAATCAAACTTCCGATGATGACCACGCGGAACGATAAGTCGCGGTCCGTGCGCGCCACGCCAGTTGCACCTTTATCACGAAGCGATGCCACGCTTTCTTTAAAGGAACTTATAATGGTTGGAAGCGTCTTGAGCAGCGTGATAAAACCACCAGCCGCAACAGCACCGGCGCCGATCTGCCGGATGTAGGCGTAGTATATCGCAGGAGCAGGGTTTGCGAACGTCTGCGTTGCCGGATCCCAACCTAGCCGCGCACTCGGAGAATCCAAACCGGCGAGAGCGCCAATCTTTACCAGCTGTGTCGCTATGGTGACTGGGTCAACGATGGTCGTGATGAGCGGAATCAACGCCCACCATGCAAGCACAGACCCTGCTACCAATACGCCTGATATGCGGGGACCAATGATGTATCCAACACCCAGATACTCCGGCGTGATCTCGCCGTTGATGGTTGCAGACGGCCAGAATTTGTTCGTCTTCTGCGTTACAAACGCAGGCAACTCAGCAATGACGTGAAAAACTTTCTGCAGCACCGCGTAACCCATCGCGACACCCATGCCAATGAACGCTGTTTGTGCAAAGACACCACCCCGCTCTCCGGCTACCAGAACAGATCCACACGCAGTCCCTTCCGGGTAGGGCAACTTGCCGTGCTCTTTGACAATGAGTGAACGCCTTAGGGGTATCATCATCAATGTACCCAGCATCCCGCCAAAGGCGGCAAGGATGA
>QGUY01000114.1 GCA_003242315.1 Bacteroidota bacterium | reverse complement strand
GTTAGAGTTGTATAAAAGACACCCTCCACCTCACGCAGCTTGGACACTTCGCGTTCGGTAGCTTCGAGTTTAATGCGCAGCTCCTTGCACTCGTCGTTAAGACGCTCCCACTCCTGCGATAAGGTCATCAGGAAACCGTCCACCTCATCCCTGTCATAACCCCGAAAATGCTTCTCGAAGGTCTTCTGACGTATTTCCAATGGTGTAATCCTCATATCGATGTATCAAAGTTTATGTTCCAGGAAGTCACCGTCCGGTCATCGCTGGCGCTGAGCAACTGATCCTGGTAGGAAGTCCACAACAGTTTGTTAACGGAAGTACCATGCCCTGCGTGCCTGGCTTTGTCTATCACCTTCAGCAATTTCAACTCTTCCGCATTCCAGACTTTGATAGACTTATCCATGCTACAAGTTACGAAATGTTTCGCATCCGGGCTAAAGTCCAGGTGATTAATAGCATACATGTGCGCGACGACTTCTGCCACCGGGGCATAGCCGGTATTTACGTCCCATGCTTTGAGTCGTGCGTCTCGCGAGCCGCTCAGCAGGTAGTAGCCGTCCGGCGTATAGCGCACTGAAAACACTGAATTGGCGTGAGCGAGCCACTCATGCTTCATCTGAAGGGTCTTCAGGTCGTATACCCTTATGTGGTTGTCGCTGTACCCCACCGCCATTTCACCGCTGCGCAAGTTAATGTCGATCGTACGTGCACTCTTCTCGCTTTTGCGGATGCGCTCCAGTATGGTGAGACGCGCGACGTCCACCACGACAACGCTTCCGTCACCAGTACCTACAAAGAGGACGTTGTCGACAGATTGAATGTCGAAAATGGCTGCACGTGTAAGTTGTAACGACCCCAGTTCGACTTTATTTCTCCAGTCGAGCACATGAATGCCCTCGTAGTTATGCCCAACGATCAGCGAGTTGCTTGGTGCGTGATAGTGCAGAGCGTAGATAGAATTCGGCAGTCGGGCAACCGGGTAACCTTCGTCAGGCTTCTCCAGGTCCCACAGCACGACCATTCCGTCTCCGGAACCTGTGCAGAAGAGATTGGGTTGGTCTGTTCGCTGGAGCGTATACACTGCATCGCGATGACCAGTAAAGGAATGGAGCTTGGTGACTTTGACTGCCATTATTCCGGGCGCCTCCCGTGCGCCGGCAAAAGGTTGGCGGATGTTGAAATTTTTGTCAAAATTGAAACACAATGAGGGACATACCAAATGCCGCTAGAAAAAATTGAGGACAATCGCGGTAATCCCTGGGGGTTGTGGAGAATTGAAGAGGACGAAACCCAACTTGAGGCGGCTGCGGCATCGCCTGAGAGGATTCCGGAAACGATACGTCATCCTCACAAGCGCCTTGAGTGGCACGCCGCACGCGTATTGGTGAAGACGCTGATGCACCGCTGCGGACTCACCTTTCACGGCATTATCAAGGACACTTTCGGAAAACCTTTTCCCGCCGGGAGCGACTACCACCTTTCACTCAGTCATTCATATCCGTACGTGGCCGCGTACCTCCACGCTACGAATTCGGTGGGCATCGATATCCAGCCTCCGCGACCCTCCCTTCTGCGCATCGCGCATCGCATACTGGACCCCTCCGAACTCGCCTTTGCGGGCTCGGATCTGAACACGCATTGTGTGATTTGGTGCGCGAAGGAGGTTCTGATCAAGGTCCATGGCAGGAAAGACCTGATTTTTTCAAAAAACCTGAAAATCAGCCCATTTTCCATTAATTCTAAGGGTTATTTTTCTGGCAGCATTATTGTCGGACCTACGGAGACCGAGGTACGCCTGTACTACGAGATGCACCCGGCGTTTGCCCTGGTCCTCAATAAACCTGAACCTACATGAAAAGAATTGCTGCGGTTATCCTAACCCTCATCACCAGTGCCGCTTCCGGCCAGACCATTTCAGAGTTTTCTGCCCGGGATGTCGTAAGCGGGCAACCCTTCACCCTCACTGGTGGGGCCAATGCCCGGGGTATTGTGCTCATTTTCACCAGCAACACCTGTCCGTTCGACGCGTATTACTATGACCGTCTTAACCAGCTTGCGGCTGATTACAGCGGTCGGATTCCGGTGGTGTTCATTAACCCCCATCCTGGCGAGGATGAATCCGCTGATGCCATGAAAGCACTCGCTGCGCGTCGGGGTTTCAAGGCCCCTTACCTGGAGGACAAGGATCAGGCAATCATGCGTGCACTGAAGGTTACCCGGACGCCTGAGGCGATCGTGCTAAAACCTGATGGTAACGCTTATAAAGTTTTCTATCGCGGCGCTATCGACGATAATGCTCAGGTGGCCACCGACGTCCATCGCCACTATCTCACAGACGCGATTGAAGCACTTCTTTCCGGGGCAAATCCATCGCAGGCCGTAGTGAGACCGATGGGGTGTAATGTGAGAATGCAGTAAGTAGGCAGTGGGCAGTGGGCAGGTGGAAAAATGCCGGGTAATTTGATTGCGGTAAGAATATGCTGAAATTTGTATGGAAATGGCGATCCCAAAAACCTAATATGATCTATTCGGTGGTTCAATTCTTCAACGCTTCAACCTTTTTGAATTAATGGAGTCCAAAGAGCTGCGGGCATTAATCTCCCTTCTTGACGACGATGACGATCAGGTGGTATCTCATGTAGTGGAAAAGATCCGGTCACTGGGAAAGGAAGTCATTCCTTTTCTGGAAGAAGAATGGGAGAACAACTTTAATCCTTACGTGCAACGGCGTATTGAGGAGTTGATTCATGAACTTCAATTTGAAATTCTAAAGGAACGCCTCAAGGAATGGTATGCAAGTGAAGATCACGACCTGCTCACAGGTATGTGGCTCGTGGCTACATACCAGTATCCGGATATTGAATTACTGCGATTGAAGCAGGATCTTGAACAGATCTATTACGAGACGTGGTTGGAGTTCAAGCCGGATTTGTATCCATTCGATCAGATCAAAATCATCAACAGCGTCCTGTTCAGCAAACTGAAATTCGGCGCCAACACAAAGAATTTTCATTCTCCCGGTAACTCGATGATCAACGTCGTGCTGGAAACCAGGAAGGGAAACCCGATCACGTTATGCGTAATCTATCTCCTGGTGGCGCAGAAATTGAAACTTCCCGTGTACGGCGTCAATTTGCCAAACCTTTTCATCCTGACGTACAAAGACGACCGCAACCCCCAGTTTTATATCAACGCGTTCAACAAGGGACTGATCTTTTCGAGAAAGGACATTGAGAATTACATCAACGAACTGCACCTCACACCCCAGGAATCTTTCTTCGAGCCTTGTTCTAACCTGGAGATCATCCGTCGTGTGCTTCGTAACCTGATCATGTCGTTCGATAAGATGGGTGAACACGCCAAAGCCGAGGAGGTAAAAGAACTTCTGCTAATCATAGCAGACGGTGCCGACCTGGGCGAGTAACGTCTTTGGCCTCACACTTGAATTACCCCAACATTAAAACGCTCTACCGGTGCATGATTGGCAGCGGCTATTCCCGTTGAAATCACACGGCGTGTTTCGGCGGGGGTAATAATATCGTCGATCCAGAGACGCGCTGCCGCGTAGTAGGGACTCAGTTGTGTGTTGTATCGTTCGGTGATTTCCTCAAGCAAGCGCGCTTCATCTTCGGGTGATAGGGTTTTGCCTTTTGCTTTTTCCGCATTCACGCGGATCTGCAGCAGCGTCTTAGCCGCGGAGTTGCCGCTCATGACAGCGATTTGTGCCGTAGGCCAGGCAACAATAAGTCGCGGATCATACGCTTTTCCGCACATCGCATAGTTCCCGGCGCCATAAGAGTTGCCGACGATAATCGTAAACTTCGGTACGGTAGAATTCGCGACGGCATTCACCATCTTCGCGCCGTCCTTGATGATGCCACCGTGTTCGGCTTTGCTGCCAACCATAAATCCGCTGACATCCTGAATGAAGACGATAGGTATCTTGCGCTGATTGCAGTTCATGATGAACCGGGCAGCCTTGTCAGCCGAATCGGAGTAAATCACTCCACCCATTTGCATTTCACCTTTCTTTGTCTTTACCACCTTGCGCTGGTTGGCCACGATGCCTACAGCCCAACCATCAATGCGTGCCCAACCACAGATGATTGTCTTACCATAGAGTGCCTTATACTCATCGAAGGCGGAGTCGTCGACAAGTCGTTCGATGATCTCCATCATGTCATACGGTTTTCCGCGATCAGCAGGAAGCAGTCCCGCGATCTCCTCAATTAACTTCTTCGGTGGCTTGGGTGTAGCGCGGTTAAAGCCGGCAAGTGTAGGCTCGCCGATCTTGTCCATGATGGATCGTATATAATCCAGGCAGGATTTGTCGTCAGGGAACTTGTTGTCTGTGACTCCGGAAATCTCGCAGTGCGTTGTTGCGCCTCCAAGTGTTTCGTTGTCGATCTCTTCTCCAATGGCAGCCTTCACCAGGTAGGATCCCGCCAGGAAGATCGTACCCGTCTTATCGACGATCATCGCCTCGTCTGACATTATCGGCAGGTATGCTCCGCCCGCGACACAGTTACCCATGATGGCAGCGATTTGTACAACACCCATGGACGAAAGCACCGCGTTGTTGCGAAACTGACGACCGAAGTGATCCCGGTCTGGAAAAATCTCATCCTGAAGGGGAAGAAACACGCCTGCACTGTCGACAAGGTAGATCACGGGAAGACGGTTTTCCATGGCGATCTCCTGCGCACGCAGGTTTTTCTTGGCAGTCATGGGAAACCAGGCACCTGCCTTCACAGTGGCGTCGTTGGCGACGATCACACAAAGGCGTCCGCTAACCTGACCGATACCTGTGACTACTCCCGCCGAAGGACATCCACCGTACTCTTCATACATGCCATCGGCCGCAAAGAGGCCAATCTCAAGGAATTCGGTTGAAGGGTCGATAAGGTACGCGATGCGTTCGCGCGCGGTGAGTTTTCCCCGTGCGTGCTGTTCTTCTATTTTCTTTTCGCCGCCGCCTGATTGGATTTTCTTTCTGCGGGTCTGCAGTTTGTTCAGGAGTTGCCGGAACTGATCTTCATTTTTATTGAACTCCAGACTATCGCTTATGGGAGATTGCTTTTTCGTCACTCCTGATTTTTCTTGAGATCCCGTTCAATTTTCTTCTTGCTCTTACCCAGCGGTGCGAAGAAGTGCTTTGGGTTGCTGTTGATGTGGTCCGCGAGCGAATCGAGGTTGAGCAGAAGATTGTTCAGGTTGTGATAGAGTTCGTCTTCGGTGAGCATCTTTCCCACCGTATTATCATCACTCGTCATTCTTCCCAGTGCCGCGTTGAACGACTCTAACGCTGCCTGAGTCTTGGTGATGGTAGCGTTCAGTTCAAGTACTTTCAATGAATCAGAAAGCGACCGGAGGTTGGTCATGGTCGGCCGCAGGTCCTCCAGCGCCGTGTTAAGGTTTTGCGCGACTACACGGTAGTCCACCGCGAGATCATGAACCGAGTTGCCGGCCGTTGTGAGCGCGCGATTGAGGTGATAGGGTGTTGTCGCGAGGCGACTGAAGATGGTATCGAGTTGTTCAGTGTTGCGCGTAAGTTTTTCGACGAGCACATTGAACTTCCTCAATGTTACCTGAAGGTTATCGGCAACCGGTACAGCACTTTCAGCGAGTATGTCAGTGATGCCACGATCGAGGTTAGACCGCAGCGTATCGCCAGGTTCCAGGATTCGGGAGCCGGTAACATTCTGCAACAAGATGGATTTGTTACCGAGAAAATCGCCTGTGAGGATAGCAGTCGTAGAGTCGGTGAGCCTGATTTCGGAATCGATCTCAAGGGTGACCAGCACAAGGTTGCCGTTTTCCTGGAGAATTTCGATGTCGGCCACGCGTCCAACAGCAAAACCGTTAAGAAATACCTGGTTCGATTCCGTGAGCTTGTCGACGTTGTTATAGACAGCGTAGTACTTGTGTGTTGAGCTGAAGAAATCGATGCCTTTCAGAAAGTTGAACCCGAAATACAACAACACCAGGGCAACGACCATGAACAGGCCCACCTTAAATTCCTTGGATACCTTCATGCATTACTGGTTAGTGACCCACACGCTTGCCCCAGTCCCCGGGCTTATTACGACACGTGCGACTGAAATTTACGGAGAATCCGGTTGTCAATTGACCGTTTCTACCTCTAATTTATACTCCTTGAAGGCCCGGTAGATGCCCGACGCGAGAAGGTCCTGGCCGCGCTCTGAACCCAGGTACTCCTCTTCCTGCGGATTGGTGATGAATCCGGTTTCAACCAGCACGCTGGGCATGGCGGTTTTATACAACACCACAAATCCTGCCTGTTTTACACCGCGGCTGTTTCTACCGACCCGGGTCTTGAACTGATGCTCTACCTTCTGCGCCATCTTAAGGCTGCTTTCGTAGTAGGCGTCCTGCGTCAGGGAGAACAGGATATACGACTCGGGACTGTTGGGATCAAAGCCTTCATATCGCTCTTTGTAGTTCTCATCGAGCAAAATCACAGAGTTCTCGCGCTTGGCGACCTCGAGGTTGGACTCGGATCGGTGAAGCCCCATCACCCAGGTCTCTGTTCCATAGGTGGTATTGTTAGGGATGGAGTTGACGTGAATTGAAATGAACAGGTCAGCGTCCGCCTTGTTGGCGATCTCCGCCCGCTTGTCCAGCGGAACATAAGAATCATCCTTGCGCGTATAAACCACCTGGACGTCGGGCACATTCTGCTCGATATACTTGCCCACCTTCAGTGCGATGGCCAGGGCGATATCCTTCTCTTTATACTTGCGTCCATGGGTTCCCGGATCGTGGCCGCCATGGCCGGCATCAATGACGACCTTGCTGATTTTGAATTCCCTGTGCAGGATGGAACTGGCTGAATTTAGCAAGGTAATTGCTAGAAAAATACAGGTAATTCCAATATTCCTCACGGTCAGTTCAATGTTCAGACAAATTGCGATAACTTTACGCAAATTTGTGAAATTTTCACTAAAACGTAAAAAGCCCGCGATTAGCCGAAGTGTGCCCCGATTTTTCTTTTTGTTCTTTTTACTTTCCCTCAGCGCACCGCTCCGCGCACAGGTAGAGACTACAATCCGGGATCCCGGTGAACTCCCGGCGAAAGCCGACACCCTTATTGCCAGCGATACGATCCCGACAGATACCACGGCCGTTCGGCGCGATACCACCATCACGCAGGCAAACAGCGACATCGAAACTACCATCAGGTATTCCGCGCGCGACTCCATCAGGGCCAGCATCGACGGAAAGAAGATCTGGCTTTACGGCCAGGCTAGGATCACTTACGGCGAAATACAACTCGAAGCCGAAGAGATCATCATCGACTACGATAAAGGTACCCTTACCGCCCACGGCCGCCGTGACTCGACAGGCCAGCGGATAGGCTTTCCCGTATTTCAGGACGGCTCAGACCTCTACGAGACCAAAGACATTGTATACAACTACCGCACAGGCCGCGCTCGCATCTCAGAAGTGGTCACCAAACAGGGTGAAGGTATTGTCCACGTACAGCACGCATTCAAGAATGAAAAAGACGAACTCTTCAGCGTGAACAACGCCTACACCACGTGCGATCTTGAACACCCTCACTTTGTCATTCGCTCGACAAAGAGCAAGTCAATTCCAAGGGACAAGATCATTTCCGGGCCCTTTTACCTTGAGTTCAACGACATCCCGCTGCCCGCCGGCTTTCTCTTCGGAATGTTTCCGTTCGAGCGCGAAAGCAAGTCGGGCATACTCTTTCCCTCATACAGTGAAGAACGACGCCGAGGTTATGCGCTTCGCAACCTGGGATACTTCTTCGACATCAACGACTACGTAAAACTCGCGATTGAAACGGACATCTATTCCAAGGGGGGCCACGGCATCAACGTGCATACCAACTACATGAAGCGTTATCGCTACAGCGGTTCCCTACTGTTCTCGTATACGAACACAAAGATCACCGACAGGATAGAAGCGCCGAGTACTACAGTCGATTACCGTCTCTCCTGGTCGCACCAGCCGTTAACCAGAGGCAACAGTAGATTTTCAGCATCCGTCAACGCCGCGACCAGCACCTACAATCAAAACAACAATCTTAGCTTCGGTCCCAACTTTGACATCAATGACAACACGGGGTTATCAAACATCTCCGCCAAGCTGAGTTCGACAATTTCATACAGCAAGAAATTTGCAGGCACACCGTTTTCGCTGGGCGTTAATGGAAGCATCAACCAGGATCTGCGCACACGCCTCGTCGACTTGCCTTTTCCGAACCTCAGCCTCAACATGACAAACCTCTATCCTTTCCAGAGGAAGGATGGCAGGACGACACCCCTTGATAACTTTTCGATCGGGTATAAGATGGTAGCCACCAACCGCATCACAAACAACATCGGTAAGGTATCACCCGACGCTGAGCGCGACAGCATCGCACCTTTCACTTTTGAAAACCTTTCGCTGTTCATGAAAAATGCGCGGAAGGGCATTCGACACACCATTCCTATTTCGACATCCAACAAGCTGTTCCGCTATTTTACCATTTCCCCAAGCTTCAACTATGACGAACGATGGTACTTTGAACAGCTCGACTGGAAATATCAGTTCGGCGACGACACGTTGCTGGTAGCAGACACTGTTCGGAGGTTCAATCGCATCGCAAACTACACCATGAGCGCCGGCCTCACCACGCGTATCTACGGTATGTTCTTCTTCAAGCGGGGCAATGTAAAGGCAATACGACATGTCGTTAACCCAACCGTGAGCTTCAGCTATGCACCAGACTTTAGGAAGAATAACGACTACTTCCAACTCCTGACCGATCCGAAGACAGGTCAAGGGACCTACCGGTCGCGACACGAAGGCTTTGTATATGGTGGCTCATCACAGGGACACAGCGGATCTATCGGGTTCGGTATTGGCAACAACGTAGAGATGAAGGTTCAAAATGCAAGGGATACGGTAGCGAGAAAGGTCATGCTTCTCAACAACCTTTCGATAAACTCGAGTTACAATCTCTTTGCAGAATCCTTCAAGCTATCGCCCTTTTCCATTTCCGCCAACACCAATATCCGCGATAACCTGATCAACCTCAACATGAGCGCCAGCCTGGATCCGTACACCTACATTGTTGACGACGAGGGTGTAGAAACGCGCATTGACGAGTACGCGTGGAAATCCGGAAAGCTCGGTCGCATTACGTCAGCAAGCCTCGCCGCGAGTACGAGTCTCAATCCCAGGGCGCGTGAGCGTCATCAGGAAACACGTGAAGCAGCGGCACAATCTGATCTGCCAACCGCGGAAAAGGAGCAGATTATTCGAAATCCCAACATGTATGTCGATTTCGACATACCGTGGGACTTGCAGATCAGCTATACCCTTTCGTACAGCCATCCAGTCAACCGCGAAGCCAGCATTACTCAATCACTGCAATTCTCCGGTGAACTTGAATTGTCAGAAAAATGGAAAGCACAATTCTCCAGCGGCTACCACTTTGAAAGCAAGGAATTCACGCAAACCACTGTAACCATCTCACGCGATCTCCACTGCTGGGCCATGAGCCTGTGGTGGGTGCCGTTTGGAAGGTTTCAGTCCTACAACTTTACCATCCACGTGAAGTCGTCAATGCTCAGAGATTTGAAACTGGAACGTCGTAAGCCACACCTCGACAACCTCTGATTCATTCTGAAAACCAGCCCTGCACTTCTTCCATGGTGGGATTGGCGACATCTTCCAGCTTCATCTTCTTACGCATTCCGCACACGTCGTTGAAAAGCTTTGAAGGTTTGATCTCGCGAAGTTGTTTAAGGTTGTTTATTCCGAGACGCTGGAGCACAGGGAACAGGTCCTTGCGTATGCCAGCCGCGCTGAACTCCTTCTCGTTGAATCCGCCCGCAGGTTTTTCGGGCTTCATCTGAGGGAAGAACAGCACATCCTGGATCGACGGCGAATTCGTCATGATCATGGTCAGCCGGTCGATACCCACACCCAGGCCGGCAGTGGGCGGCATGCCGTACTCAAGGGCGCGGAGGAAGTCTTCATCCAGCGTCATGGCTTCCTCATCGCCACGGAGCCCAAGCTCGAGTTGTTCTTCAAAACGCCGTCGCTGGTCGATAGGGTCGTTCAGTTCGGAGAACGCATTACAGATTTCCTTGCCGTTGCAAATCGCTTCGAAGCGCTCGACAAGTCCCGGCTTGCTGCGATGCTTCTTTGCCAGGGGCGACATCTCGACGGGGTAATCAAGGATAAACGTTGGCTGTATCAGATGCGGCTCACACAGTTCTCCGAAAATCTGATCGATGAGTTTTCCCTTGCCCATCGTATTGTCATACGGAACTTTAAGTTTGTCACAGGCATCGCGAAGAGCAGCCTCATCCATCTCAGAGATGTTGACGCCCGTAAAGTGTTCGATAGCCTCGAACATCGTAAAGCGCTTCCACGGCCGTTTGAAATCGATCGTATGCTCTCCAACCTTCACTTGTGTTGTATCGTGCAGGTCGATAGCAACCTTCTCGATCATCTCCTCGACGAGGTCCATCATCCAGAAGTAGTCCTTGTAGGCAACGTACAATTCCACCTGGGTGAACTCAGGATTGTGGAAGCGCGACATTCCCTCGTTGCGGAAGTCCTTCGAGAATTCGTACACACCTGTAAAACCTCCGACGATAAGTCGCTTCAGGTAGAGCTCGTTAGCAATGCGCAGGTACAGCGTCATGTCCAGCGCATTGTGGTGCGTTTTGAATGGTCGCGCGGCGGCACCACCATATAGCGGCTGGAGCACGGGAGTTTCCACTTCAAGATAACCCTTGCCATTCAGGTATTCCCGCATGGAGTTGACCAGCTGCGTGCGCTTAATGAACGTGTCGCGCACATGCGGATTGACGATGAGATCGACATATCGCATCCGGTAGCGTTGCTCGGGGTCGGAGAAGGCATCGTGTCTGATTACGTTACCTGCCTCGTCGACGGTCTCTTTCACAACAGGAAGAGGCCGAAGCGATTTAGCCAGCACCTTGAGCGTAGTTACGTGAATGGATATTTCACCGGTCTGTGTTGTGAAGACATATCCAGTCACGCCAATGATGTCGCCAATATCAAGCAGCTTCTTAAAGACTGTATTGTATAGCGTCTTGTCTTCACCCGGGCAAAGGTCATCACGGCGGAGGTACAACTGTATTCGTCCGCTGTCGTCCTGCAGTTCAGCAAAAGCCGCCGACCCCATGATGCGTCGGCTCATGATCCGACCTGCGATGGAGACATCCTTGTAATCAGTTTTGTTTCGTTCGTAGTTCTGATGGATGTCGCGTGCCGATACGTTCACCGGGAAGGGTTCGGCAGGATAAGGGTTGATGCCCAGTCTAATGAGCTCTTCCAGACTTTCCTTGGGGAAAATCCCGTGTTCGCTAAATTGCATGATTTTCAATTTCCGGGCAAAAATAAAGGAAAATCATGGTCGCACGGAAAAAACCTCGGGATATCCGCGAGATGCCCGCTCAGCGGGAAACGCCGCGCCGCTGAAGTTCCTTGCGGATCAGCGTCAATTCGCGACTGCTCTGCCCGTAAACCGAAGTATTCTCTTCCGCGCGTCGGAAAAGATAGGGCATCACGGACCGCACGGGCCCGTACGGAACATACTTGGCGACGTTGTAGCCCATGCGCGCCAGATCGAAAGAGATGTTGCGCTCATTCCCTAAAATTGGGCAAAACAAA
>QGUY01000396.1 GCA_003242315.1 Bacteroidota bacterium | reverse complement strand
TCTGAAAATTGTATTAAAGACCAAAAAATCCCCCGTCAATCAGTATTACTCGCTCTACGGCGGAGAACTCCCGCTATTCTTCCACGAAAAAGCAAAATCAAAGTACCTCATCGCGCACAATCCGTCATTTTGGGACAAGTCCTTCCTTATCTCAGTTCTTAAAAACGGGCAATCGCCATGGCAGCACGAGTATGAAGCCACCTGCAAACTTTGGGAATGCCCGCAGTCAATCAGAAAGAAAATTGCAATCTACCCGTGCGACTGGTACCACCATGCTGTGGAACACGGTAAACTTGTGGAAACTAAGGCTTTACCTGGGTAAACATTATGATTTTACCTGAGTAAACTTTTTGAAACTTTGTTTCAGTAGCTAACCAGCGCACCTGTGGAACTTCGTGTCCATGGGGTTCATTCGCCATGCGCTTGGATACTTTTACCCTGAATTGCTGGCGACGGCAAGTCTGGAAAATCCCGCCACCCCTCTTTCTTCATACGATCAGGAAAGGCAAATCATAACTGGAGTAAACGTAACTGAAGAAACTGCCCTCGGCGTCGGCACTTACTATGCCTGCCTGAAAGTGCTTGGTGAAACAATGGCCCAAATGGATTTGGAGGTCGTTGAAAAAGTCGGCAAGGCCACAAGGGCGAACACTTCCCATCCAAATTATTGGTTACTCCATGCCGAACCCTCCCCACTTTACAACCGGTTCGAATGGGTTCAGGCTATGGTGATATGGGCCGCATCGTGGGGTAACGGTTACTCCCGCATCAAGCGCGACAGGTTTGCCAACGCAATAGAACTGGAATTGCTCCCGGCCTACAGGGTCACCCCCAAAATTACCGAGCGCGGTAAACTCTACTACGAGTACCAGAACGACAATGGTTCTGTCGAAATAATCCTTTCGGAGAACATGATACACCTGAAGAACCTTGGTGTTAACGGTGTCGTCGGGTTCTCCACCGCACAGATACAGCGCGAAACGATTGGTGCAGCTATCGCAAAGATTCAGCAGGAAGGTGCGTTTTACGCGAACGGCGCAAAAGCATCGGGAGTACTGATGACTCCTGGATCTATGGGGCATAAAGAGCGTTCCAACCTTATAGACTCTTTCCAAAGAGCCACCGAGGGACCTACGAACCGATTCAAGACGATCATTCTCGAAGAAGGAGTCAAGTATCAACAGCTAACCATTCCGCAAAACGACGCGCAGTTTCTTGAGTCCAAAAAGTTCGATCAGACAGACATCTGCGGATGGTTCCGCGTCCCGCCTCACAAGATAGGCAACCTACAGGACGCGAATTATGCAAACATAGAATCACAGGATCGATCCTTCGCAAAGGACTGCATAGTGCCGTGGGCAATAAGATTTCAGCAGGAGTTGGATCGTAAACTCTTTTTCCAGGGAGAACGCGGAAGGTTCATGACGCAATTCAACCTCGACGACCTGATCAAAGGCGACATCAAAACACGCTACGAAGTATACGGAATGGCAATCGACAGGGGCATCCTTCGTCCCGCTGAACCTCGCGAACAGGAAGGATGGGAGATGGAGAACACAGAAGACATCAATCAGTTCTTCATGAACTCAACCATGATGCCGGTAAAAAACATAATCGCAAACGCTGAGCGACAACAAACTCAAACTGCACCAACCCAATGAGACGGATACAATTTGATATAGACGAGAACGATGACACCACCGGCGTAAAGGCTATTAGTATAGTCGATGACCCGGCGATTGATTCAAATTTTGTAACGCTTTCAAAGGAGGCGACCCTTGTTGAACTGGCCGGGCCTTACAAGCAAATCCTTGCCGGACTTGCGCTCATTCCTGATAAGGACATTCCAAGGCGCACTCCCAATGGTGAGCCCTATGTAGCCTACTTCACAAAAGAAGGTATCGAGCGCATTCGCAATAAGTTTCACAAGGAGCTGATGACCAACAGGGTGAATGTGGACCATAAGCAAGACAAGTTCATCAACGCTTACATGGTCGAATCATTCATTGTCGATTCAGATCATCGCATCGAAGACCTGAAAGCAAAAGGAATTAAAGACGCTGTGAAGGGCGCATGGTTTGTCGCCTACAAGATCGAGGACAAAGAAGTTTTTGCAAAAGCATTAGCGGGTGAATTGAAAGGATTCTCGGTGGAGATATTCATTAAGAACCTTTTCGAGAAACCAAAAGAAGAGGATTCAATCAAGTCCACGCTTGATTCTCTCAACTCGAAACTTGATGAGATTCTGAAAAGCGCAAAAGCCGATGAAACATCACCGGCAAAACTCAACAAAGACAAGCTCAAAAAAAGACTGTCTCTAATAAATCACGAATTAAATCTTATCTAAAATGGCAAAGAGTCAGGAACTACGCAAGCAGGCGGAGCAGGTATACATAGCAATGAAGGAGTTGTATGCCAAGGAGACGCTTTCTGCTGACGAGGAAAAAAAATGGCAGGAACTCGACGACAAGTACGAGTCCCTGATGTCACAGGCAAAGAAGGCGGAAGCCTTTGAGAAAAAGGAGATCATGGAGTCTCAGGCCGAAGAGGTCACCACCACTGTAAAGAAGGATTTCAGCAAGGAAGAATCTGAAAAGGTTGAACAGCTTGCAATGAAGTCTTTCCTCAGCACAGGGGTGGTTCCCAGGGAACTTCACAAGTTTATGTCCCCGGCAGCGAAGGAGGACAACGACAACGACATGATCAAGGCCGAACTGAAAAAGATCGGAATTGAACTTGCCGCAACTCAAACCACGACCACAACCGGTGGTGGATACACAATCCCGCGCGGGTTTCAGGCGGAACTCGAAAAGGCGTTGAAGTCTTACGGCGGTATGTGGGAGGCATCGCGCTTATAAAAAACCCCAGACCCAGAAAAGGGAACCAGACTCCGATAGCCGGT
>QGUY01000395.1 GCA_003242315.1 Bacteroidota bacterium | reverse complement strand
ATTTGTTAGGGTTTCGTGGGTTCGTTTTTGGTTCGATAGTTCAGCTGGTTAGAATGCCTGCCTGTCACGCAGGAGGTCGCGGGTTCGAGTCCCGTCCGGACCGCTTCTCACACCCTCAATTCTTTCTGTGTAATACAGTGACTCTGTGCCTTTGCGGTACAATAAAGCCACTGATATTCAGCCTTTTGAAAGCCTGCCTTTTTCGTCGGAATTCTCCTCAGGAATTACCGATATTACCCATTCCTTATAACTTTGCACGACTAAGTTGACGCTATGCTGCTGGATTTCGAAAAACCCATTGCTGAACTTGAAGCGAAGCTGGAGGACATGAAACGCATCGCTCAGAACAGCGACGCGGACGTCAAGGACGCCATCAAGGCCCTGGAGAAAAAGATCCGACAACTCAAGAAAGAAACCTTCGAAAACCTGACCGGCTGGCAACGCGTTCAGCTGTCACGCCATCCCGACCGTCCCTACACACTTGACTACATATACGAGATCACAGACGACTTCATCGAGCTCCACGGCGATCGTACCGTTGGGGACGACAAAGCTATGGTGGGTGGGCTCGGCACCATCGATGGCCAGACGTACATGCTGATCGGCCAACAAAAAGGTAGAAATACAAAGCAACGCCAGTTTCGCAATTTCGGGATGCCAAATCCTGAAGGATACAGGAAGGCTTTGAGACTCATGCGCCTCGCTGAAAAATTCCGTAAACCCATCGTCACCTTCATCGATACTCCGGGTGCGTTCCCGGGACTGGAAGCAGAGCAACGGGGACAAGGCGAAGCCATCGCCCGAAACCTGAAGGAAATGGTTCGCCTCAAAGTGCCAGTCATCTGCATTATCATTGGCGAAGGGGCTTCCGGGGGAGCTTTGGGTATTGCGATAGGAGACAGGGTGCTTATGCTTGAAAACTCCTGGTACTCGGTGATCTCACCAGAAAACTGTTCCACAATATTGTGGCGAAGCTGGGACTACAAGGAGCAGGCGGCAGAACTGCTCAAGCTCACCGCTAAAGACATGCTCTCCCTTAAACTCATCGACGGCATCATCCGCGAACCGCTTGGCGGCGCTCATACCGATATGAAGTGGATGGCCGCCGAAATCAAAAAGACTATCCTCGAGACAACCAAAGAGTTGTCGGCCATGGATCCTGCCGAACGCATCCGGCAGCGGATCGACAAGTTTTGTGCAATGGGCGTTGTGAAGGAATGATGGCCCGATCTCTGACCGGTCATTCCAAAGTCGGTAAACTGTTCCTCTGTCATGTGTGTCCATGAAGCTGCACGTTATCAATACCGGTTTCTTCAAGCTTGATGGTGGCGCCATGTTTGGCGTAGTTCCCAAATCGATCTGGAACAAACTCAATCCGGCCGACGAACGCAACCTTTGTACATGGGCTATGCGCTGTTTGCTTGTAGATACTGGTTATCGGCGCATACTTATCGACAATGGTATTGGCGACAAACAAGATGCGCGATTCTTCAGCTTCTATTACCTCCACGGCGATGACTCACTCCTCGGCTCGCTTAATGCCGCAGGATATAAGCCTGAAGACATCACCGACGTTTTTCTTACGCATCTTCATTTTGATCATTGCGGCGGAGGTGTGCGATTGGAAAACGGCAAACCTGTGCTGACGTTCCCCAACGCTACATACTGGACCAATCGCGATCATTGGAAGTGGGCGACGGAACCTAACGCGCGCGAGAAGGCAAGTTTCCTTCGGGAGAACATAATGCCCATGCAGGAAAGTGGTCACCTGAAGTTTGTCGATGAGGAGCCGTTCGATGCATTTGACATCATCTACTCATCGGGTCATACCGATCACATGATGATTCCGCGTATCCGGTACCGGGATAAGATGATATGTTTTGTCACCGACCTGATTCCGTCGACTGGTCACATTCCGATTCCTTATGTGATGGCTTATGATACCCGGCCTCTTCTTACGATGGAAGAGAAGCAAAAATTTTTGAATGAAGCTGTCGATAATCAATACGTCCTCTTCTTCGAACATGATCCGGGCATTGAATGCTGCACTGTTCATAGGACGGAGAAGGGGATACGGATGGAGCGTGCATTTCCACTCAGCGAAATCTTGTGATGGAGCGAAAAGCCGAAGCGGGGCTGGTCTTGTCGGGAGGTGGTGCCCGTGGCATTACTCACCTGGGTGTGATCAAGGCCCTTGAGGAGATGGGTGTCAGTTTCTCCGCCGTGTCGGGAACGAGCGCAGGTTCGCTGCTCGGTGCGCTGTATTGCTACGGCTATTCAGTTGATGAGATTTTCAAGATTATCACTACGGGTTATTTCAAGTTCATCAGGCCGGCATGGACTGTCTCAGGTTTGCTCAGTCTTGATGCGCTGGGAGAGGAGCTTGTGCGTCACATGCCGGAAAATAGTTTCGAATCGTTACGCATTAAGCTTGTCGTCACTGCTACCAATCTCGAAGCCGGGTCGGTAACGTACTTCAACAGCGGGCCCCTTGTTCCTGCTTTGCTTGCTTCATGCTGCGTACCCGCTGTTTTCAAGCCGGTTACGGTGGGCAATACGCTCTACGTGGATGGAGGAATTACTGACAACTTACCCGTCAAGCCGATCAGAGAGCTTTGCCGGCTGGTCGTCGGATCACATTGCAATTCCATCGTAGATCACTTTGACAAGCGAAATGTAAAGGCGATTATTGAAAGGTGTCTGCTGATGGCGATCAATGGTAACACACGCGTAAGCAAGGAAATGTGCGATGTGCTTATCGAGCCTCCCGACGCGGGAAGGTATAGCGGGTTCGATATTGGGAAGGCGAAGGAGATGTTCGAAATCGGGTACCGGTACACCCGGGAGAACTTTACACCGGAAAATTTTATCAATCCCCAAGAAACTCAATAAAATCAGGCCCCATTT
>QGUY01000394.1 GCA_003242315.1 Bacteroidota bacterium | reverse complement strand
TTTAAAAAGCCGGGAAATTTTTGAGTTCGAAATGGTTGTAAAATACCAGGCGGTCGTTCGCACAGGAAAGGATGTGCAGCTTGAACCGGTCGATGAAAATATACAGGGGATTATCCTGGCGAGAGGAAGCGTAGTCCATTACGCTTTCGATTAGGCAGGCCGACTGGTGGAGAAACACCGGCTGTCGGGAAGGATACACGCGAGTGATCCATTCCTTCAGATCCCGCTGGATAGCGAAGACTGTTTTGGCTTCCGCCCTGGGGTTGTTTACGTATAGCACGTCTTCCCTTGCTGTGTCCATCGCGGCGTTGAACCCCAGGTAGTCTGCGGCAGCATCCGCGATGAAAAGCGTATCCGGAACCTGAACGAATTTCGCATTCTTAACGGATACCTTGACCTGATTCCAGAATCCGGCTTTCAGCAATTCATGAGAATCAAATATCAAGTCAAGCACCGACATGAGGTCCTTGTGCTGTTGCACACCAGGGAGGACGTAATCTTCGAGCCACAGCAGCCGTTGTTCGGCGGCGCCGACAACCGCTACCTGCAGGTCGCGCAGGCCTATGTGGATGAGCAGATTGTAAAGGTGAAGGTTTTCTTCGTCAAACCGCTCGTCCTTGATTTTTTTGATCAGCTTATACTGAAGGCCCGTGGTCTGCAAATTATTCCCAGTTACCCGACGTGTTTACGTCTGTCTTTGATCCGAATTGGAGAGGTTGTCTGTTCCTGGCTTCATTAGAAGGTCTGCGGTTCGGGTTGATCGGAGCAGGATCCCACACGTGAATAACATCAACCAGCACACCATTGCGGTCGATCTTACCCGTGTAGATTCCGAATTCCTTCCCGGAGCCCGGAACGATGTTCAGTTGGCTGACATCCAGGTTAGGATCAAACTGCCAATCCCAAAGCGTAATGAGATATTGTCCCTTCGTGACCTTGTCGCCGGGCTTTACATTTGCGAGTCCGCTGATGATTCCTTTTTCGAGGAACGCAAAGTCCTCAACACGCCCGTTGCTTTCGCGGCGCAGCGAATACGACTTGCCTCCCTTGAAGACCTGGTCACCGACCTTTGCACCAAAGCCCAGGAATGTGCCGTCGTCAGCGCAATTGATAGTCGTGGTTTTCTTGAAGATCCGATCCTTTGCCGGCGTGAATCCCAGAGTGTCGATCTGAACGCGGATGCTATCCCGACCATAGCTGAGAGGAATGATCGTTTCGGTCCGCACGGTGATGGGCACCTGGGCGGTTTGGATGAAATTGATCAATGAATCCCAATTGGAGGTGTATCGACCGTGTTGCTCACGAAAGACTTTTTGCGCTTCCCGGATTACGGCCAGCTTCGCAGTGATCTGCGATTCGGTTTCCTTAATGGCTTCCTGCTCCTTTATCGTTGAACTGATGCTGTTCCAGAGGTACCCCGCCAATGCGACAGCGACTAAGAGCAGTACGATCGATACGATTTTAGTAACGTTCATTCTTACAGGTTTAAGAGTTACAATAATAAAGATTTTGGCCGTTAAATCGCAATATGAACCCGCGGCGGCGGTCTTATATTTTCCAGTACCCGTAGGCCGTTCTCAAGCTTTCCGGCGTGTTGAAAATCCGGAAGATTCCATGTTTTTCGGCCGCGCTTACCCTGCCCAGTTCCTCGAACGACATGAACCGGGCTGCCGTAATAATTTGTCTGTCGGGTGGCAATTCGGGATCGGTCCCCGTTCTGAGGGTTCCGCCTCTCCGTTCCACCTCAAAAAACAGTTCCACAGCGTGCAGAGGTGTGTTTATGTATTCAAACACACACAAATGCCTGCCTGTTTCCACCTCCAGGCCCGTCTCCTCGCGGAATTCCCGGGTGATTGTCTCAGGCACGCTGAACCCGAACTCGACTCCGCCTCCCGGAGGTGCCCAGAAATCGCCGTCGGTGAGGCCCTGGTGGTTCACGACCAGCACCCGGTCGCCATCCCAGCAGATGCCGCAGGCACGGACTCTGACCCGCTTTCCGTAAATTCGGTCGATTTCAGGGACCATCGGCGGTTACCTTTTAATTAAATTCGAAATCGAACGAAAAGTCACGGAACCCTGAAAATTCACAGGAATTGGCAATATAGTTGTACGATCTGTCGTAAATTTGGACAAAAAAACAGCGTATCATGAAGCATATCATATTTTTTGCGGTTTGCCTCGCCACGTTCTCCGCTTACAGCCAGGAAGTGGCCAAGAAGGCGACCAACGGTCCTGTTATCACCTGGAAGGAAAGCAGCTATGACTTTGGCGACATCCGCCAGGGAGAAAAGGTCGAGCACACCTTTGTCTTCACGAATACGGGTAATGAACCTCTCATCATCACGAATGTTCAGGTTACCTGCGGTTGCACCACTCCCAAAGGCTTCCCCCGCGATCCTATAGCCCCGGGTGAATCCAGCGAGATTACCGTTGCCTTCAACAGTGCCGGTAGAGTGGGAAAACAGAACAAGGTTGTGACGGTTGTGTCAAACTCTGTAGGCACCACGAACCAGATTTCATTCACAGCAAATGTGATCCGACCCGAGAATCCGTAATGCGATCCGATATCAGTTAAGAGGTCCTTTCAGGACCTCTTTTTTTGTGCCAGCCCCAAGGCAAGCAGCAGCCATCCGGCGATAAAAGCGGTGCCTCCGATCGGCGTGATTGCTCCCAGCGCGGGCATGTTGAACACAGAAAGTACATACAGGCTTCCGCTGAATATGAGGATGCCACCCGCGAAGCACCAGCTCGATGCGCGTAACAACCCTGTTCCTTCATCCTGACATGCTAATCCAACAGCCAGCAATGCGAGGGCATGATAGAACTGATATTCAACGGCCAGGTTATATGTGTCCAGTCGTCCCGCAGCAACCAGCCGCGCCTTCAATGCAGGGGCGCAAAACGCACCGAGGAAAACGGAGGCAATAC
>QGUY01000393.1 GCA_003242315.1 Bacteroidota bacterium | reverse complement strand
TCATTCTTTTAAATTTCATTTTTGCTTTTCTTTAATATATACCTTGTGCCGTTCAGCGAGTATGGCCCTGGAATGATGCTGTTTTTTCTGTTCGTGTTTGCCACGGGGATTATTGCGTGCGCAATTTATCCCACTTGGGTGGCCACAAAATACACAGCGCGTCAATTAATCAACAATAAATCCTCAACGTCCGGGTTATGGCTCACGTCCATTCTGACAACATTTCAATACGCGACCGCTCTAAGTCTCATTGTTCTTATACTCGTTAGTCATACGCAACTGAGGTTCATCCTATCAAAGGAGCTTGGCATCAACAAGGAGAATGTCGTAGTATTTGAAGCTCCGGTTATTGGCCTTGAAGAAGATGGTGTTCAAAAAATGATCGCCTTTACCGAACAGTTGAAGTCGGAATCAAACACATCAGAAATTACATTGAGTGGTCGGGTACCTGGCGATTATCCTTATATGGCGATAGTCAGAAGCGTTGCCGGTTGCCATCCTGGTCTTGATTATGTTCTCAACGATCTCAGTAGTGATATGGAAAGCCGCAACCCGCAATCCTGTGGAGGCCTTGAAATACGAATGAGCAATTATCGACACCTTCATACCTTTGATAATTCCATCTTGAAGTAAGGAATAAAATCAAAGATGTGACTTTAGTCAAAACAAAACTTCGTTGGCAACCTGTAGCAGCCCTGGCTACACCTATCACTGCTTCCGCGGAGCGCTATGGCAGCATTCCAAAAATTTATATCCGCTGTACCGAATCCAAAGATCTGGACAGAAGAAGTATCATACAAAATATGCCGTGCCAAAAGGTGTACGAACTACCAAGCAGCCATTCCCCATTCTTCTCCATGCCGGAAAAGCTCGTGGCAATACTGGAAGACGCGTACTGACCATCAGAACCATCGGGTTGAGCGTCTGACACGCCTCCCCTCCGTCTCAGTAAATTAGGTAATCAGTAATCGGTGGCAGCACGATTACCGATCACCGATCACAGATTACCAACCACCACCTTCCCCGATTCGGCAAAAGTCAAACGGGCGCACTATATTTGCCGCACCAATCCCCACTGCCTTGAAGGTTCAGCGCATTACTGTTTCTGCATTCTTTTTCTTTAACGGGTTTCTTTACGCCAACTGGGCGGCACGCCTCCCTGAGCTGCAGGAATCCCTGGGCATCTCGCACTCGTCGTTGGGAACGTTGCTGTTCATCCTGGCCGTTGGTGCGGTTATCGGTATGCCATTTACCGGCTGGCTTGCATTCCGGTTCGGAAGCGCATTCATAACAAAGCTATTTGCGATTGCCCTGTGCTTCACCTTTTCCACGATCGGTTTTCCGTCGTCAGTTGCCGTTGAAGCAGTCATCTTTTTCGGCATAGGTTTATTCAACGGGGGCATGGACGTCACCATGAACGAACAGGCCGTGCTGGTGGAAAGAATGTGGAAGAAACCGATTATGTCGTCGTTCCATGGACTGTGGAGTGTGGGCATGGCGAGCGGCGCGGGCGTTGGAGCACTTTTCTCTAAAACTCACATTTCACTGCCCGTGCACTTCATCACCGTTGCCGTCGTTACCCTGACTTGCCTGATGTGGGCGGCACGATATCTGATCAAGAGCAAGCCTGAAAGAACCGGCAACGAAAAAACCTTTGTGCTTCCCACAAAGATGATCGCACCGTTAGGGTTCATCGCCTTCTGCGGGATGTTGTCGGAAGGATCGGTGGGCGATTGGTCTGCGATCTTCATGAACAAGGTTATCGGAGCTACTGAATCATTCAGTGCACTGGCATTCGGGGCTTTTGCCGCAGGCATGACCATCGGACGATTTACCGGTGACTACTTCACACTGCACTATGGTAAGAAGAATCTTCTAATCGCAGATAGTATACTTGCCATGATGGGCATGTCTATTGTGCTGGGGTTTGTTTCCGTTTGGTCGACGTTCGTTGGATTTTTCTTTGTAGGTCTTGGACTTGCCACCGTAGTTCCTCTTATCTACACAACTGCCGGTAACGCACCGGGCGTTTCTCCAAGCGTCGGTATTGCGATGGCTACGACAATTGGTTATGCTGGATTTTTTGTCGGGCCGCCTGTTATTGGGTACCTGGCTGACAGCTTTGGGCTTCGGACTGGGCTAACCTTTCCGCTGCTGTTGCTTGCTATTATGCTGGTTTTGATTGCAAGGGTGAATTTCGAGAAGTTTAAGGCACAGGACTGAACCACATAGGACATAGGGCACATAGAGGGCACATAGGAATTTTTCTGACTAGATTTATAACGTTGTGCCTATTTGCTATCTTTGGAGTAAAAGACCCTACTCCAATGACTCTAACAAAAAGATACCTGGATGACCTCACATATGAGGTTATCGGCTGCGCTATCGAAGTTCACAAACAACTAGGACCCGGACTTCTCGAGAGTCTCTACGAAAAATGCTTTCTAAGAGAGTTGGCCCTTAGGGGCATTCAAGCTTTGGATCAGGTATTTGTACCACTTGAATACAAAGGAATTCATCTCGCGGCAGATTTGCGACTGGACGTTCTTGTGGAAGACGCCCTATGCGTAGAACTCAAAGCCCAGGAAGGGCTGCTTCCTGTACATGATGCGATTCTGCTCTCCTACATGCGAATGTTGCAGAAACCGAAAGGAATCCTGATTAACTTTCATTGCACGAACATATTCAAAGAAGGACAAAGGACTCTGGTCAACGACCTGTTTGCTTCATTGCCTGAAGAATAAAACCTATGTGCCCTCTATGTGCCCTATGTCCTATGTGGTTCAAAAAATTACTCTGACCGCAGGCTGCGCAAGGCGGTCGCGATGTTTAAAATAAGTGTTGAATGAAAGTTCGTCCAGAACCCACAGACCGATGAGCAGGGCGACCGTCATGCCTATTGCCAGCCCGGAAATATTAATGATTGAATACCCTTTGGTCC
>QGUY01000392.1 GCA_003242315.1 Bacteroidota bacterium | reverse complement strand
GGGTAACCTGTCATTAGTCGTTTATCCCAAGATCATCGAAGCCATGGGCAAGCTCCATTTCCGCACTTCTTACGGCCAGAACGTTCTGCGCCACTCCATTGAAGTTGCCTACATCAGCCAGATCATCGCCGATCAGCTCGGCCTTGATGGCGCGATCGCCCGCCGCTGCGGCTTCCTTCATGACATCGGCAAGGCGATGGATCACGCCCCCCCAATGGAAGGCGGCCGCCCCGCAACTTCCGGGGGCGGCATGGAGTTTGTCCGCAAGTACGGCGAGAAGAATCCCGCGGTGCTCAATGCCATTGCCGGCCATCATGGCGATGTGCCCGCCACCACGCCCTATACGCCCATCGTGATGGCCGCGGATGCGATCTCCGGCGCCCGACCCGGTGCGCGGCGTGAATCGATGGAGATGTACATTAAGCGCCTCGAGCAACTCGAAGGCATCGCCAAGGAAATCGGCGGCGGCGTGGTGACCGAAGCCCACGCGATTCAAGCCGGCCGCGAGGTGCGTGTGATCGTGGATGCGAAAAAGGCATCCGACGCCGACGCCTTCGGCATCGCCCAGGCGATCGCCAAGAAGGTGGAAGCCGAGATGACCTTCCCCGGCGAGATCAAGGTGACGGTGCTGCGCGAGGTGAGGGCGGAGGCGACGGCGCGGTAAGAGACCCGCCATTCCCAGCAGTGGACAGCCCAACGTCTATTACTGAGTCAGCACCTGCTTGTGCAATTGTTGAAGCTGTACCAAAAGAGAATCTTCGTTTTTCAATTCCGACCCAGGCGCAAGAAACCGTAGCCCTTCAATTAGGTCTGTTGGTTCAATGTTGCTAAATACAATCACCATCCATATCGGCTCGTCAATCGGCACGTCGGGTTCGATATGCCTCAAGTTAAATGATTCCCTGAACGGCGTCGATGACGGATCGAGCGTCACTACGAACATGGCAGGTTTAGCGGTGCAAAACCATTCGTCCAGCGCAATCTCCTCGTACGGTCCCTCATTTGTGCCAAGCCTGATCGGGGTAGGTAAGCGTAACAAGCTGTGTCGACCGACGTGCGGGTCATGTATCTCAGAATGAAATGGTTTTGCAAAGCTCGACTCACCGCTGGGCAATACTGACGTAGTGCCTCGTCTGGCTCCATTGGCATCAAGAATGGCGTAGGACACCCAGGCGCGTTGCGGCTGGTTTGGCATTTCGATCTGCGCGATTCGCAAAATGGGATTTTGCGGGAACGCGGGAACTGTCCGTAGCATGGCAACCAGCGATGCGCCCCGTTTTTCTCCAATTCGCAGTGGCGCTAGCGGTTCTCGATCTGGAGCATCCGCATCGCGCCCTTTTAGTACCAGTTTTCCAAGTTTGAGATGTGGAGGTTGATGCTTGAACACGCCAGCGGAAATTGCAGAACCGCGCGGAAGCGCAGGAACATGCACTGGGGCTTCGCTCGATTTGCCTGGCTGGAACAAGACGGTTCGCCCCAGCACTTGGGGAGCTCCGCTGAAAGCCAAGTTCAAATCCGGGCTTGACAATGTGGATCGGATTTGATGCGCGGCAGGTAAGAGAAGAATAGGGACAGATTCGGACCCAATTCGCTTCCATGCCACATCCATTGGGTAAACAGGCCCTGCATCCAAATCAACGCGTTGGTAAACATCTCTTTTGGGCGCTGCATCCTTTGGCAGAGCGGACAATGCGGCTCGCAAGTACGCCGTTGCCGCCTCAGCAGATGACGCGGACAGCCCGACATAAGCTGATCGGTCTATTCGCCAACTGCCGACGTAAACCTCAGCCTCTGCGATTTGAAACGGGTTTTCGACCTGAGGACTATGTGCAACGCTCGACGGTGGAGGCAACGGCGTTTGGGGTTGGTCTTTGCTACAAGCCGTCACACCAATGAGACACAACGCCGTACATCGCAAAGTTACCGTGACAGATCCGCGCATAGCCAGCCCCTAATCAAGGTAAGGTGTATCGTCGTCGATGCCTAAACAGTCTTTGATGATCTCCTGCCGTCGGTCAGGGTCGGTGAACCATGGTCCTGGCTCACGCCAACGGCGCGGTGTGTCACTCTTCGTTGCGCTCGGAAACCAAGGGTCATCCTCAAGATAGCCCAAATCTCGCATCATCTGCCATGCAGCTGCAACCATTTCCTCCCATGTGGAGTATGGTCCTGATATGGCACCAGTCTGTGCGTCAATGACATAGTATTTGCCATTGACCACGATGACGTTTAGGCAATGACCATCGCGCCACCAAGTGAGCCAGAGGTAATACGCCTGCATGTCAGGGTATTCGCCTATCAGCTTGTTGCGAAGGTAATTCCTCAGCGCCTGCGCGTAATCATCACAGTCGAAGCCTGGTGTCCCCCAAGGCCAACCGCTGTCATCGCGATAGCAATCAGACCAAGGAAGTTTAGATTCATTAGTTTTCTGACGCAATCTTTCACGGACGGGATCGGGTTCGGTTGGGCCAGGCCCTGGAGGGAATGGTGGCCTCTTCTTCTTTGTAACGACATTTGATACTAGGTTGTCTCCCTCAACTCTAATTTCACCGTCTCCATCCGGGAATGTGTATTCGAGCAGAATCTCACATTCGACAGTCGTAGTCCCACCACTGATCGCTTGGGCGATCATATTCAGGTGTTCGATAGTCGCTGGGCTGTTAAACGATGTCGTGACCTCTCCGGTCAGCGAATGGTAACGAAATGCCGCAAGTACTTCCGGATCATCTTCGATGAGATTCCAAATTGTATATGTAGAGGAAAGTTGGCTCGCATAGAGCTGCGTGAACAACACAACGGTCGGTTGAAAAGGATCGAACGCACCGCCGGTGGTGAACGAGAAGGAGAATTCATCTGCGCCCGGGGGAATTTGGCCGGTGTCTTTCCAAGCCCAATAATATGCAGCCCATTGCTGACACTCGGCGATTTGCGATTCCGTCGGCTCCGTAGATG
>QGUY01000113.1 GCA_003242315.1 Bacteroidota bacterium | reverse complement strand
GTACGACTGGCCCGGCAACCTCCGCGAGATGAAGAATGTGATCAAGCGCGCCGTCTTGCTGACGGACGGCCCTGTCATCACGCTTGATTCGCTGCCGCGGGAAATGATTGAGACCGTACAGCGTCCGGCCGAACAACCGGAGAAAACTTCATCGCCGATTTACGACCTGAAAGCGTTGCAGGAATCCCAGGAACGCGAACTTATTGTTAAGACGTTGCAGGAAGTTCGGTACAACAAGTCGCGCGCAGCACGAATCCTCAACATCGACAGGAAGACGCTGTACCTGAAAATGGAAAAGTACGGCATCACGTAGGCTTCACGAGTTCTTCTTCACGCACTTGCTGAATCAGGACCCTTACTTCACGCATCGCGGCGTAAATCCTGTCCGTGAGTTCTTGTATACTCTTGCCTTCGACGATGTCATCTTCGATTTGTCGCAGTGTTGCTGAGAGACGTTCAACACCAACCTGCCCAATACGTCCCGCCAGCTTGTGAATGCGTTCGCGTATGTGGGAATAGTCCAATTGCTTCATCTCTTCTTCCAGTTTGTCTGAGTCCTCCTGTGTTTCCTGGAGGAACTGTTGCAATACGGTTTGATACAGCTCCGCATCGCCCATTGTCATCTGGCGAAGGATGTGGAGGTCGGGTTTACCGGATTCACTGCGGCGTGTCGGCGTGTCACCACCTTTGATGCCCAGTTGCTGCAGGAGGTCTTTTTCGCGAAATGGTTTTGTCAGCACGTGATCGAATCCGCTTTCGATGAGTTGATGTTTCTCCTGCGGTAACACGTGCGCTGTCAACGCGATGATTTTTGTGTCGCCTCCCATCTTCCGACGCAGCTCCCGGCAGAGCTCAACGCCGCTGATGCCCGGCAGCCGGATATCAAGAAGGATGAAATTGATTTCCGGATCCAGAGGCTCGGCGATAACACGCATCGGATCGTCGTGTGCCTCATGGGGAATTCCATGCTTTTCCAGGATGATCCGGCAAAGGCGGAGGATCATCAGGTCATCATCGACGACTAACACCTTGCCGACGGGTCGTGCCTCCTCTTCTTCTTCGTATTCCTTCCGGACGCTCAAGGCATCGTGCGAGGCCTTATCGAAGTGAAGTTTGACGATGAAGAGAGAACCTTCACCCGGCGTGCTTTCTACGGTGAGATGACCGTTTTGGGCTTCAACAAGTTTCTTGACGATGGTGAGACCGAGCCCCGTTCCACCAAATTGACGGTCAATTGTTGCGTGGGCCTGTTCGAACTGGTTGAACACATTGCCGATCTCTTCCTCCGTCATTCCCAATCCTGTATCTGAGACGCTGAAGGTGCAGTGTACGCCGTAATCCTGTTCCTCAATGTCGACCTGCAGCCCTACGCGTCCTTTCAGGGTAAACTTCACGGCGTTGCCCAACAGGTTATACAGGATCTGACGCAGCCGAAATGCGTCGCCGATCAGCGGAATGTTCCAGGAAGAGTCGTACGAAAGCACAAACTCCAGTCCCTTCTTTGCGGCTTGTACGCGAATAGCAGCTTCCACTTCTTTAAGCACAGCGCCGAGGTCGAAGGGGTCGCGTTCGATGGTAAGCTTGCCGGATTCAATCTTGCTGAAATCGAGAACTTCGTTTACGATGTGCAGCAAATGTTCCGAACTGCTGTGTATTGCTTCCACAGCTTCAGGGTCGGCAGTGCGTTGTTGTCTGAGTTGTTCCGAGAAGCCGAGTATCGATTGAAGAGGCGTTCTGATTTCGTGACTCATGTTGGCGAGGAAGCGTTGCTTCACATGACTGAGCTCCTCGGCTCTTTCTTTTGCTTCAACAAGCTGCTTTCGCAGGGCGTTGGCTTTCGAAATATCGGTCAGGATCAGAAACACCAGCAATGCGGATCCGAGAAATGAGATGATAAGGATCAATCCGATTCGCGTGATGCTCTTCGTTGTGAGCTCCAGCGCCATATCGCTGTTTGCTTTTTCGATCGCGCGTTCTTCACTTTCCACTTCGCGGATGTGGGATACGAGTTCATTGATGAGTCGTGTGTTTGCATTCACGAGGTCAAGCTCCCTTCGTGCCACCTGCTGACTTTGAAGCCGGTGATCATCTTCGATGGCTTTCATGATCCGTCCGACTTCCGCGATAGCGCTGTCTTGTTGCGCCATGTAGATCGTATCGATCCTGACATTGAATTCTTCCTGCACTTCGAAGCGCGTCTCCGGATCCACGGCCGGTTGCTTCTTGCTGCCGAACAGTTTTTCAAGCCAGGTTCTGTTGTCTTCGACTTCCCGTGCAGTTGGATAGGTGGTGGTAACGGTTCTGCGTTCTGTGGTTGTCACACTGGTGTCACGGTTTGCCTGACTCCAGGTGATGATAGCCGCAAGAGAGTCGAGCTGGCGTGAGAACTTTGTGTTGAGGACGAATTCGGATTTCAGTGTAAAATATGAGAAGAGAAGTTTTTCCCTTTCCCGTATAAGCTTTTCCATCTCGTCTAGCCTTACCAGTTGCTCAGCGCTGCTCCATCGCATGCGCCGCAGTGTATCGAGCGTGAGAATGATAGGTTCGGATTCGTGAAGGAGTGCTTCGGCTGATTTATGCGGTCGGCGAATTGCGTCAGCCCGCTGCAGTTGGTCTAGTTGAATTACCTTTTGATAAAGATTGTTGAGGGCGCGGAGCTTTTCATTGGGTTGGGCGAGGCTGTTTACCGTCCCGAGGAGTCCCTCGAAACTGTATTTTGTAATGGCGAGCGCTGCAATGATGGCCACACTGGCCAGAACAAACGCAGCGATTACTTTGCCCTTGACCCCCTTTAGCATAGGCTACGAGATAGAAAGTATTCTCCTGTATCGATTAATTTCATGAAGTTACAATATCCGCGAGGAATATGGGCCACCCATGCGTAAATCGACAGCAGAGGCGGTAAAATGTTTCCCGCCTCGCTAGTAATTGAGCCGTGAGCGGCGCTGGAACCACGGTTTCAGCACCGTGGGATCGAAAAGGAAGAACGCGACAACGAGATTAAAAATGATGATTACGTTGACGAGTATTTTTCCATCGAACGTGAGAGAGGGGAGGGAAAAACGTGAGGTGTCATTGCCGAACATGACGGAATTCACGTTGATGCTGGTGTTGTCGAACATGCCGATAGATACCAACCATGAAGCGAGGCCGACAGTAGCGAGGAGAACGGCAAGGAGCATGATACCCCTGCGAATAGGAGAGGCGGCGCCGCGGGGATACTGATTTACGCGTACCATAACCGACTCGGTGAAGCTGGCTGAAGGCTGTTCAACGGTGCGGTCCGAGACCATGGCATTCAGGGCCTGCAACTCACGAAGGCGCGTCTTCAGTTCAGGCTCGTTTTCCAGGCGACGATGCAGTTGTGCAGCATCTTCGGCGCCAAGCTGGCCGTCGATGTATTCCAGGAGTCTGATATCGTCTTCTTCCTTACTCATGCGCTGCTGAGTCAAAGCAATAACGCTTCATGTTTCAAAATAGTCTTCATTTCCTCGGCCAGTCGCAACCGCGCGCGGTGGATGCGCACCTTAGCGGTATTGGCCGGCATTCCGGTGATGGCGCCGATTTCTTCAAGGGATAGTTCCCTGAGGTAAAAGAGCGTGAGGGCTACCCGATCGGCTTCGCTCAGCCGGGCCATTGCCATTTGGATGAAGCGTTCTTTGTCGCTTTTTTCCAAAGTTTTCTCCGTGTCGTGCCCCTGGGCGGCCACGGTTTCCGGGATGTCCTGGAAGGTCATTTTTCGTGACCTCCGCATGCTGATGGCGGTATTGAACACAATCCGGTACAGCCAGGTCGAGAATTTTGCTTCCCGATTGAACTTCCCCAGGTTGTGGTAGGCCTTAACGAACGCATCCTGGGCCGCTTCTTCCGCGTCTGGCCGGACGCCGAGCACTTTAAAGGCTATGGTAAATGCATAGCTTTTGTAGCGCTCCACCAGTTGTGCGTACACGTTCTGCTCACCCGCCAGCACCCTGTCGATGAGCTGCAGATCGTCAATCTCCCGGGACATGTTCCTGCGCTTGGACGCCAGTCTACCTTATCAAGTTACACCCCTGTCCCGGATTTGCGATTATAGGCGCAAATTATATTGGTCATCAATTTTTGAAGGAGGTGTAACCTGGGTTGAGCAAACCGGCGTCAAAGCGACAGAAACTCAAAACAACAATACTATGGGCGTAGAAATTATCGGGGTATTCATTCCCATCATTCTCATAATTGGTGCTGTTATTACCATTATTTATCTGCGAAAATACTCCTATGACGAACGCAGAATAATGATTGAAAAAGGAGTCGACCCTTCCAATTTCAGCAGACCCAGACGCGACGACACTGGTCCGCTCAGAGCATCCCTGCTGCTGATTGGCGCGGGCATAGGTCTTCTGCTCGGCTACTTCCTCGATAATGCATATCACATGGAGGCAGTAGCTTACTTTTCAATGCTGTTTATCTTCGGAGGTCTTGGGCTGGGAGCAGCCTATCTCATTGAGGAAAAAAAGCAAAGAAAGGGGCGGGAGCTATAAGGCGATCAATATGAGGGCTTTGGATTAGCCGGCTTCACAACAATGACGCGGCCATCGAGTTCCTTTTCATTGAGACCGTCGATTGCATTCCGTGCTTCATCATCATTGGGCATTTCAACGAAACCGAAACCTTTGGATCGGCCCGTCTCTTTATCCATGATGATCTTTACCGACTTAACGCGGCCATACTGCGCGAAAGCTTTTTCAAGCTCCGCCTGTTGTGTCTTGAAGTTTAGTTTGGCGACAAAGATGTTCATAACAAAATGAGAGAAAACTGATATCTAACAAATTTAGAATTAATTCGCTGTTTTCCTAGCCGCGGAGTCAACGAAGGTGTACTTCCCGACTGCCGTGAAGTCACTGAATGTGTACTTCACGGGATCATGGCGGATGTACCTTACAACTACGAGCCTCGTCGCTTGATTGTGTTAAAACGACAATTTAAGATGGCACCCGGCAGACCGTGGAACGAGGTGTGGAAATACATTTCCGCTGGGGATATTGTCCGCATCAATCCCCGCTAAATCCCCGCGAATTGGCTCATTTTCGCATACTTTAAGATTGGCACAGTTTTTCCTTTTCCTTCAGCAGAAAAGAAAAGGTATGAACGCTTTAATCATTATTCTGGGGATAATCATTGCCTATGTTGCTTTCATGGCGCTCGCGGTTGGCTTGGCTCGCGTCATGTTTCCGAAGATCGACATTGACGAGGCCGAACTGCTCGACCTCGGTGTGCTTAAGATGAAATCCAAAGCGAAGAAGCTGAAAGGAAAAGTTGCAGGACAATTCCGCAAACTACCTTCGGGAAAAATTCCGACAGGATATACGCCAGCGCAGCATCATTCGTTTTAAAAGCAAAGAGTTCTCCACAAAAAGATATTCAAGACTCTACAGTAGTGTAGGTTAGGTTTGGGGTTAGGCCGCCAGGAGGGCGGCCTTCTTCTTTTGGGGTGTTTGATTTGCGATTCAAATCTCATAGAACGCTTTTCGCGAATTGCAATAAAGCCCGGGCTATTGGAATTGAAATCGTGTTTAAATAATTGTCGAACGCAAATCGTAGCTCGTGAATCGGAGATCGGGGTCTCTTGGGCAATTCAGCGGTGGGCCCCTTTAGGGGACAAGGGGCGTGCGGAGGGTTGGACGCTGGCGTTTGATTTGTGATTAGTGATTAGTGATTAGTGATTTTAGATTTGATTTTCGATTTGTGAGGTACGATTTGTGATTTGCGGGGGCCAGGTCGACGTGTCGTGCGATGGATGTAAGTTGGTGTTGGCTGGACGCGTACCTGTTTTCTTAAACCCCGAAGACGCAAAGACGCAAAGCAGCGCAAAGAGTCAAAATATCTGGCGCACCTTTGCGTCTTTGCGCCTTCGCGGTAAAAGATGGGGGAAGGCTGATTAGTTTGATGGGTGCCAAATCGCTAATCCAACGCTTTCACGCCCGGCAGTTCCTTTCCTTCAAAATACTCCAGCAGCGCGCCGCCGCCGGTTGAAACGTAACTTACCTTGTCGCTGAAGCCGAGTTGATTGACAGCAGCTGCGGAGTCGCCACCGCCGATGAGAGAGAAGCCACCTTTCTCGGTAGCGCGGACGACGGCTTCCGCGATCTTTTTCGTCCCGGTAGCGAATTTCTCCATCTCGAAGACACCCATCGGGCCATTCCACAAAATCGTCTTTGATTTTTCAATCACCTCTGAAAAGACTTGCACGGCCTGGGGACCAATATCCAGTCCCATCCATCCGTCGCGAATGCTGCCGTTTTGAGCTACTTCGGTCTGTGCGTCATTGTCGAACTTATCCGCGATCACCGAATCAATAGGAAGCATGAGGTCTACATTCTTTTGCTTTGCCTTTTGAATAAGCTCCTTCGCGAGATCCAGTTTATCTTCTTCAACAATCGACTTGCCGACGTTGCCGCCAATCGCCTTGAAGAAGGTGTATGACATACCGCCACCGATGATCAGGTTGTCGACCTTGTCAAGCAGCTTCTCGATGATCAGAATCTTATCTGAGATTTTCGCTCCACCCATGATCGCGGTGAAGGGCCGCTCCGCGTTTTCCAGTACACGCTTTGCGTTGTTCAACTCCGCTGCCATCACGTAACCGGCACATTTTTCATCAAGGAACTTCGCTACGATGGTAGTACTGGCATGGGCACGGTGGGCAGTTCCAAATGCGTCGTTTACATAAATGTCTCCGTGACGCGAAAGTTTTTCAGCAAATCCTTCATCGCCCTTTTCTTCCTCCTTGTAGAAACGGAGATTCTCCAGCAGGAGTACTTCGCCGGGCTTCAGCGCTGACGACAACTTGAAGGCTTCATCACCGATGCAGTCGCCGGCAAACTTCACCTTTGTTCCGAGGAGCTTTTCCGTCGTCGCGACGGTATGGCGCAACGAATATTTGTCTTCCGGTCCGGACTTGGGCCTGCCGAGGTGCGACATCAATACACAACTGCCGCCATCCTTTAATATCTTCTTGAGGGTGGGGATTGTCGCCCGGATTCGGTTATCATCGGTAACGTTGAATTCTTTGTCCAAAGGCACATTGAAATCTACGCGAATCAAAGCGCGCTTGCCGCTGAAGTTAATGTCGTCGACTGTTTTCATTGTGGTGTATTGCGTGTTGTTGATTTTTTTGAGACCGCCAAGTTAACAAATCGCGCGACAATGTCGGAGACATCTTTTGACGGTCCGGAATCAGTCACCAAAACTTATCCCCAACCCACGGGCGGCCTTCACGAGATAGGAATTCTTGTCGACGTAGTTGTACTCCCGGGTAGCTTCTTCCAGGGGTACCGAACTGATCTGGTTGTTCCGGAAGGTTACCATCTGACCAAACTTTCCTTCCAGTGCCAACTCGAAAGCCTTGACACCAAAAAGGCTGGCCAGCACGCGATCGTACGCAGTGGGCGTTCCGCCACGCTGAATGTGCCCGAGGATCGTCTCCCGGACTTCGGCCACGCATCCGGCTGCTTTGAGCTCATCCGACAATTGGTAGGCAATTCCGCGAAGCCTCTTATGTTCAGATCCCTTTTCTCCTTCTCCTACCGTCGTGGAACCGATAGCGTGCGCACCTTCAGCAACTACGATGTTTACAAAGCCCTTTCCCCTGGAGTAGCGCTGGCTGATCCGCTCAAGGATCTTCTTAATGTCGTAGGGAATTTCTGGTATAAGACATATTTCTGCCCCGCCTGCAATGGCAGTGTGAAGGGCGATCCAGCCTGCATCACGGCCCATAACCTCCATGATCATTACGCGGTGGTGACTCTCGGCCGTTGTAACCAGCTTGTCAAAGCTATCCGTCGCCACCTGCACGGCTGTCTGGAAGCCAAACGTGACGTCGGTGGCCGAGAGGTCGTTGTCGATCGTCTTGGGGACGCCGATCATCGGTATGCCTTTGTCGAACAGCGCTTTTGAAATGCGCTGGGATCCGTCTCCGCCAACGTTGATGATGGCATCAAACTTCAACGCCTTCAGTTTTTCCACCAGCGCGTCCGATCTGTCCTCAAATACTACCGTACCATCTGGCTTCTCGACCGGAAAATTGAGCGGGTTACCCTTGTTAGTGGTCTTAAGGATCGTTCCACCTTTGACGTGAATTCCGGCCACAAGCTCACTTGTGATTTTTATGATCTGCCGAGGCTCGGAAAGAACCCCGTTAAAGGCTTCGATGCTTCCATACAACTCCCAGTCGGGCTCTTGTTTCGCTCTTTTGTAAACTGCTCTAATCACTGCGTTCAGTCCGGGGCAATCGCCACCGCCTGTAAGAATCAGCGCCTTCTTCATGTTGAGTTTGGTTACCAGGAATACAAGTTGGGAAAAAAATCTATGTGTTCTATATGCCTTCTATGTGCCCCATGTGGTTCAATAACAATTCAATCCTTTGAACCACATAGGGCACACATACGGTACATAGGGTTTCAGCCTTTCGCCGAGGCTCGCATTAACCTGTCATTAATCGCTTTGCCCAGCCCTTCATCCGGGACGAACTCGGCCAGAATCAATTTCACCGGCATCTTCTCAAGCATTCGCATGGCGGCGAAAAGGTTGCGCGCTGCTTCTTCGATGTCGCCGACTTCGGATAATACCGTCTGATAGGGGAGGTCATACGACTTTCGAAAGGAGAGCACGGCAACGTCGTTGGGATCGTAGGCGGCGAGCATCGTGTCGATGTCGCCTATGATCAATGGTTTTGCCGGCGCGTAGTGACTTTTCAATTGACCCGGCGCACGAGGATCGGATGATGCATTTGTGCGGATGATGACCTTGCCGATGATGGCTTCAACCTGATTAACGCTCAGGCCCCCGAGACGGTGCAGTATAGCTTGTCCGTCTCCATCAAATCCAATGATGGTCGACTCGATACCGATCGTACACGGCCCGCCATCAAGGATGTACGCGATCTTGTCGCCCAGCTGTTCATTGACGTGTTCGGGGCGCGTCGGACTGATATATCCAAAGGGATTTGCACTTGGTGCCGCCAATGGAAAAGGCAGTTGCTCCAGCAGTGCCTGTGTGAGGGGATGCGCAGGAGCACGCAAGCCTACTTCAGGAAAGCCCGCCGTGACCAGGTCGGGTATCGTTTCGTTCTTCTTCAGGAGCAACGTGAGGGGACCCGGCCAGAATGCTTCTGCAAGCGCCCTGGCTTTTTGCGGGATGTCTGTTGTGTGCCGTGCGGCCTGGGCAAGACCGGTTATGTGAACGATGATGGGATCGAAGCGCGGCCGATTCTTCACGGAAAATATGGTCGCGACTGCCCGGTCATCGAGCGCGTTGCCCGCGAGACCGTACACCGTCTCTGTGGGGATCGCCACCAAACGCCCTGCTTTCAGGTGCTCAGCTGCTTTTCCGATATCCGTTCCAATCTCCACCATGAGCCGCAAATAAACCGATTTTTCTGCTATCCGCTGAATGGTTTTTATCCGCTGAATGGTTTTGATACAGATGCAGTCGCAGATGCAGGGGTACACGATATTGTGTATTTTGAGTTCATTACTGTCCGGGAACCTTAACCATGAAACCACTTTTCTTTCTCCTGTTCGTATGCTGCAATGTGGCTGTCGCGCAGCAACGTGATCTCAATCGTTCACTTCAGCAACTCGTGTCTGAATTTCCAGGACGCGTTGGGATTTATGTCCGACATCTGAAGACCGGAGAAGAAGTGGCCATCAATGCGGACACGGTGTTCTCGACGGCAAGCATGATCAAGATTCCGATCACGATCGGCATCTTCGACAAAATCGAAAAGGGTGAATTGAAATACGACACAGTGCTTACGTATCGCGACTCCCTCGCGTCGAAAGTGGGTGAAGATGTTTTGGGTTCGTTTAAGGATGGCCAAAAAATTTCGCTGGCGAAAGTGCTTATGCTGATGATCACGGTAAGCGACAACACCGCCAGCATCTGGAGTCAGGAGATGGCGGGTGGAGGTGTCACGATTAATGCCTGGCTGGAGAATAACGGATTCACTCATACTCGCGTCAACTCAAGAACGCCCGGTCGCGAAGATGCCTGGAAGCGATATGGATGGGGACAAACGACACCACGCGAGATGGCGAATCTTGTATCGATGATACGAAACAATAAGGTGGTGAGTCCCCGTGCCAGCGAGCGAATATACCGCAACCTCGTACGCATTTTCTGGGACGGCTCATCGCTCTCCCAGTTGCCTCCGTACGTGCAGGCTGCATCAAAGACCGGATCGCTGGATCACTATCGTTCTGAAGTGGTGCTCGTCAACGCTCCCCACGGTGACTACGTCTTTTGCGTCATCGCCGATCGTTTCGAAGATACCCGCTGGACGCCCGATAATGCCGGCAATGTTCTCCTGCGCGATGTATCACGGTTGCTTTGGAATTATTTTGAACCAGATTTTGGATGGAAACCGGCGGAAGGAGCGGAGGAGTGGCATTAACGTGTTTACGTGTTTATGTGCGTACGTGTTTACGTTTCCTGACTTCCAATCTTGTACTTCTGTGGAAAGTTAATGCGGAATCCGAGGGTTCAAATACAGCCTTTGGATTAAGCAATCACTGGCAAGGATGCAGAAGCTCGGAAGCCACACAACGTAAACACATAAACACGTACGCACGTAAACACTTTTTCCTCTTTGCAGGAACTTGGAAGTCAGAGACTTCATCACTTTACTGGATGACTACTGTAACCTTGTTGATCCTCTTCGCCTCTAGCTTCCCCGTTTTTTCGCCGCCACCAAAATTATTCAAGTCATCCTTCTCAGCGAGGACGAAGTAGGCGATGTCCTTCAGGTCTTTGAATTTCACAACGCCCTTGTCGTCAGTTACACCTTCGGCGACGGCATTTTGTTCTTTGTTGTAGTCGTCTTCATTTTCGAATAACCGAACTGTTGCACCTTCGACGGTATTTCCCAGTCCGTCCCGTACGGTGATGTTGAGCGTTGTCTTGATTAACTGAAATCCAGATGCCGCGATGGCGACGATCATCAGGAGGGCGAGATATTTCAATCGGTTCATAAACAGTGGTTTTTCGGATACACCCTGAAGCGACCGACCGCAGGGAGGTCTGCTTCAGGGACAATTATCCCCATTTCCTGGAAATATCCAAAGGCTGAAGATCACCGAATAAGAACAACGCCGCCGCGTTTTTCCTGGATGCCGCGTTCGGGTTGGTAAGAACTCTTGTACTTGATCACGTACGCGTACGTTCCCGGGGGCAACGGTTTCGACGGGTTGTTGTTGTAGCCACCATTCCACCGGAACTCACGGTCGGTCGACTGGAAGATCAGTTCGCCCCAGCGTGAAAAGATCAGCACTTCAAAGTCGGTATCGTCTATGAAGTAGGTAAATGCGTAAAACTCCCGGTTTTCATCGCGGCCAGTGGGACGGAACGCATTGGGTACCACGATCTTCGGGAAGCACTCGACTTCAACAATGGTCTGGTCGCTCGACGTGCATCCCACCAGATTCACCAGGTCAACGCGATAGGTACCTGGTTCTGTCGCCGTCAACACACGGTCGGTGATGCCTAACGGTACGCCGTCTTTGAACCACGCGTAACTTGCAAACCCCGCACCCGGGTCAAGTTCCACCTGACGAGTTTCTTCATCAGCGTTCGCGGGATCATTGCAGATCGTCGCTCCTGAAGGAAGGGAACCGGGTGTAACCGGTGACAAGGTCACATCAATAGATTCTTCGGCTACACAGCCCTGGTAGAACGCCCGGGCCTGATAGTTGCCGGCTCGTGTATCGGTAAGGCTTGAAGACGTTTGTCCATTGATCATCGCACCCTCATACCACCACTCATAAGTTGCCGGGACATTCGTTGTGCCGGTAATGGTAAACGGACTTCCCTCGCAGGCAAGTCCTACTTCAAGGTCAAGTTCCAGGGTGCCGATGATTGAAACCACCAATGGTTGAGATGCAGGCGCGCATCCGGTAACCGGGTTGTAGATTTCCACGGTATAGGCCTGCCCGTTGTTTGCCTGGGTAGCAATCACTTGTGGACCTGCCAACGTGTTGTCAAATATTCCATTCCTGTACCATCGATAGAGGAAGGAGCCGGAAGGCGACGCTGTAATCGTCACCTGATCGCCACAGGCGCTTGATTGCGTTAATAAAGGTAC
>QGUY01000112.1 GCA_003242315.1 Bacteroidota bacterium | reverse complement strand
GCCAACATCCAGGGAAATACAGACATCAGCAGACCCGACGAATACAAAAACCTTCGCGTGCCAGGCGAGGCAAAGAGACTTATTGTAAGCGCCGTACTCAAATACAAGGGTCGCTTCGCCGCGCCCATGCGAGACGACAATATCGTGGCAGTGTTCGATGCGTCCATCGACGCCGTCCAGTGCGCCATGGAAATACAACGCGAGCTGCTGACCCGCTTGAGCGATGAAGACGACGCCTGGAACATCGTCTTTCGTATCGGACTCAGCGCAGGGCAACCCCTAACAGAAACGAGCGACTTCTTTGAAGAAGCGCTACGACTCGCACACCGCATCTGCAATATCGCCGGCGAAAATCAGGTGCTTCTGTCATCTCTCATCCACGAACTTTGTCAGGGCGAGGGTGGGACAGAACCAAAAGAAAAATTCCTTCTCCGGATTCTTCGTCCCGATGAAGAAGGGACGATAGCCAAACTCTTCAACGCCATCGAATCACACTTGCAGGATGAAGCCATGACCGCCGACCGGTTGGCAAGCAATCTGAACATGACAGTTCAAGATCTCGAAACCACTGTCAAATCCCTGACCGGAAGATCTGCTGAAGATTTTTTGAAAACCGTCAGGAGAGAGAAGAGGTTGCCGGCTTAGGTCAGAAGCAGATGCAGAGGCAGTCCGCCCTAGCGGGCGCTTCGACAACACAAGTCAAAAGTAAAGATCAACTGTGATGCCGCAGGAATTCGCCATCTGTTGGTGCGTTTGGCATTCATAAAGTTGGCTTGTATCAACTGGGGCCAGGGAACGGATTGATAGTAGTGGGCAGACCAGGATGAAGGCTGTAGTATCCTCCGCCAACAAACCCTATTCATCAACTATCATGACAACCCCTGTCCCAAAAAGTACTGATGCTTATCAAATAACCCTTCACTTCCTACCTTTGCATACGCTCTAATCGGCAACCAACATCAACACATCAGCACATCAACACCTCAACACAGCCAGGGCTTGGTTCCGCGACCAGGGATGGGAGCCCTTTCCCTTCCAGCTCCAGGCCTGGGAAGCATTTCTGCGCGGTGAAAGCGGCCTGGTCAACGCTCCCACAGGAAGTGGCAAGACTTATTCGTTAATGACACCTATAATGCTGGATTACCTTGACCGCGTTCCGCCAGGTAAGACCGGACCAAAAGGCATTCAGGCAATTTGGATTACCCCAATACGCGCGCTCACGCGTGAAATTGAGTTGTCGGCAACGAAGCTTGCGCGTGGCCTGGATTTGAAATGGACTATCGGCATCAGGTCGGGTGACACCTCCGCAAAAGAGCGCGAAAAACAACGCGTCAATCCTCCGCACCTGCTGATCACAACACCGGAAAGTCTTCACCTACTCCTTGCGAGGAAAGGATACCGTGAGCTTCTTGGTAGCCTGCGCGCCATTGTAGTGGATGAGTGGCACGAGCTCATGGGATCCAAACGCGGTGTTCAGGTAGAACTCGCGCTCTCTCGCCTCAAAAGCATAGCACCACACCTTAGAATATGGGGCATATCGGCAACCATCGGAAATATGCAGCAAGCCCTGGATGTGCTGCTTGGCGTCCCGCGGGACAATACTCCGCGCCGAATCATCCGCGCCGAAAACATTGATAAAACGGTAGAAATCATCTCGCTGTTCCCGGCCGATCTGGAACGTATGCCATGGGCGGGTCATCTTGGCATCGTGCTGCTCGACCAGGTAACGGAGATTGTACGCAAGAGTACGTCGTCGCTCATTTTCACTAACACGAGATCTTTCGCTGAGATATGGTATCAGAAGATGCTGGCGCACGCTCCGGAACTGTCCGGACAAATCGCGATGCACCACGGGTCAATCAGTCATGATATCCGTGCCTGGGTAGAGGATCAGCTTCACAAGGGAAAGCTCAAGGCGGTGGTTTGTACATCGAGTCTGGATTTGGGCGTCGACTTTCGGCCGGTGGAAACCGTCATTCAAATTGGAAGCCCAAAAGGCGTGGCTCGCTTCCTTCAGCGCGCGGGTCGCAGCGGTCACCAGCCTGGCGCAGTGAGCCGCATATACTTTGTGCCAACGCATTCGCTGGAGCTGATGGAGGCCGCAGCGTTGCGTGAGGCCTTTCGCAGGAAGATTGTCGAGGATCGCGTACCGTACGTACGGTCCTTCGACGTGCTCGTTCAAAATTTTATGACCTGGGCCGTTTCGGATGGCTTCGATCCCGATGAAACGTTGCGCGAGGTGCGAACGACGTTCAGCTTTTCCAGTATCTCTGACGATGAATGGCAGTGGGTGCTTAATTTTCTTACGACGGGCGGTGAATCGTTGCGCGCCTACGATGAATACAGGCGTCTGATACGGCAGGACGGCCTGTATCGCGTTGAAAACCGCGCCATAGCGATGCGTCACCGACTCTCTATTGGAACCATTGTCGGAGACGCGCAACTGCATGTAAAATTCCTTTCAGGAAAATATCTTGGAACGATCGAAGAGTATTTCCTCTCACGTCTGGATCCGGGTGATGTGTTCTGGTTCGCCGGACGTAACCTGGAACTTATACGCATTCGCGAAATGGATGCCCTCGTGCGCAAGAGTTCCCGCAAGTCGGGACTCGTACCTTCGTGGCAGGGAGGAAGGGTGCCACTGTCGTCACAACTCAGTGATATGATCCGATTGAAACTCGACGAGGTTGTTCATGGGCGCGCTGAGGATGACGAGTTGAAATTTCTTGAACCACTATTTGATCTTCAACGTCAGCGATCCATCCTTCCCGATAAGGATAAGTTCCTCATTGAATATTTTGAGACTTCGGAGGGATATCACGTAGTCATGTATCCCTTCGAAGGAAGATTCGTGCATGAAGGTGTTGCAGCGTTGGTGGCTTACCGGATCGCACAAATCCGACCCATCACATTTTCGATTGCGATGAACGATTACGGATTTGAGTTGCTTTCCGATCAACCCATTCCCATAGAAGAGGCTGTTGAGACGAACGTGCTGGGCGTTGAAAATCTCTCGCACGACATCCAGGCCAGCATCAACTCTACGGAAATGGCGCGACGAAAATTTCGCGACATCGCGGCTATCTCAGGACTGGTATTCAAAGGTTATCCGGGCAAACCCGTAAAGGATCGACACCTCCAGTCGTCTTCCGAACTTTTCTTCAGCGTATTTCACGACTACGAAGCGCACAATCTCCTGCTACGCCAGGCATACGAAGAGGTAAACGACTTCCAACTCGAAGAAGCCAGGCTCCGCCGCGCTCTGGAGCGCATCGCCATGCAACGGATTGTCATCACATATCCCGATGTACCCACACCCTTCGCATTTCCAATCATTGTAGACCGGTTGAGGGAGAAACTGACGACGGAAAAAGTGGAGGATAGGATAAGGAAAATGGCGTTGAAGTATGGTTAAATGTGTTGAAGTGCGCAAGTGTTGAAGTTGCGGAACCTGCCTACTGTATAATTCTGATTATCAGCGTATAACGTTCCTCTTTTCCACATTTTCTTAAAAAACTTAACGTCCCCTTAACATCGGGCTGAGGATTAACAATTAGATTGCGTCGCAAACCCGAACCATGTTTGAACTCGATCTTGCGTATTCGGTACTGCTGGTCCTCTGCCTTATTGCAGCTTGCGGCTTTGAATTTGTCAACGGTTTTCATGACACCGCCAACGCGGTGGCTACGGTTATTTATACCAATTCGCTGAGGCCCTGGGCGGCGGTTGTTCTCTCGGGTATCTGCAATTTCATGGGTGTCTGGCTTGGAGGTATTGGGGTGGCCATTGGCATTGTAAATCTGTTGCCGGTAGAATCACTCGTCGACCAAAGCATCACCCATAGCTTGTCCATGGTGATGGCCCTGCTGATCAGTGCGATTTTCTGGAATCTCTTTACATGGTATTTCGGCATTCCATGTTCCAGTTCGCATACGCTGATTGGATCCATTCTGGGGGTGGGGATTGCGTATTCGCTCCTTCCCGGTGCTACGGAAGCAGCTGTGAACTGGTCGAAAGCACAAGACATAGGATTGTCCCTGCTGATATCGCCCTTGTTTGGTTTTTCGGTTACGATCATTGTCATGTTCATAATCCGTAACCTGACGAAGAAGACGTCGTATGGGGCAAGCCTTTTCAAGGAGCCGAAAAAAAATGCCCCACCTCCGACATGGATACGGACCATTCTCATTCTCACGTGTACGAGCGTGAGTTTTTCGCACGGATCGAATGATGGTCAGAAGGGGGTAGGACTGGTGATGCTGATTCTGATTGGAATCATTCCGAGCTATTTCGCCCTTAAGTCGGAGGCAAATCCGTCGGCGCTTGTCGAGCCTCTGACCAAAAGTCTTGCGATCATGAACACGATCGATGATACCCCGTTTTCAGCCAACGATCGTACCCGACTTAACAACGCAAAACTGCTCAACCAGCGATTGCAGGAGCGCATTGATGGAATCACGACCGTTGAAGCAATCCCGAAGGACGAACGCTTCCTCGTGAGGAAAGACATTATGATCCTCGACCGCGAGGTAAGACATATTCTCGATGTACCCGAGTTAAGCCTAAGCCCGCAAAATCGTGAGACGCTAACTGCGAGTATGGGGACGCTGCGCACGATTACGGATTACTCGCCGAGTTGGGTGATCCTGATGATTTCTGTGTCGCTCGGGACGGGAACTATGATCGGCTGGAAGCGTATCGTTAAGACTGTTGGCGAAAAGATCGGCAAGGAGCATCTCACATATGCCCAGGGTGCGAGCGCAGAGCTCGTGACCGCAAGCACGATCGGGCTGTCAACCAATCTTGGACTTCCCGTAAGCACCACGCACGTTTTATCTTCCGGGATCGCCGGCAGCATGGTTGCAAGCAAGGGCATCAAAAATCTTCAGGCAAACACCGTACGAAACATCGTCATCGCCTGGGTTCTCACATTGCCAGTCGTGATGGTGTTGTCCGGAACGTTGTTTCTAATCTTCCGGGCGATTTCTTAGGATTCTCTTCCTTCCTCCGACATACTGCACCACCCTTGCTGTGTGGCCGGCTTCAATGAGCTTCTTGCAGAGAACATTGGCGGAGCCTGCATTGCTGAAGTTTCCAATCACAAGTGTTGTACCGAATTCGTCGTTGATAGGTTCGATGCCGTAAAAATGGTATTCATCAAGCGCAGGCACTGATGCGCCACCGTTTGACGGAGCAGTGGAAGCAACGTGTATGCGGAAACGAACAACTGAATCAGGTGGTATTTGCGCGATTTCGGGCACGTTGATATTGTGCTTTCCATACAATGCTCGTGAGTCAGCAACGAACTGTTTAAATGCCGCTTGTGACGTCGCGCCCTTTATCCTGAATGCTGCAATATCCTTTTCGGCATGGGGCACAGGGATCATGTAATAGTTGCGTTTCTCATCCTCCGTTCGATATACCCACTGAAGGAAATAGCCAACGGAATCGATGGTTGTAATCACACTGTCAGGTTTGTACCTGATCTTCATCAACTCAGTATAGACCGTAGCTCCGCCATCGGTGTAACGCTTGCGTTGTCCGGATACAAAATTTCCCAGCGAGTAAACGACGAGTTTGTTTTGATCCTTTCGCCACTCCATCGGTTGAAGAACGTGCGGATGTGAACCGATCACGAGGTCGGCACCGAGGCGACAAAGATGATCGGCGAGTTGTCGTTGTCCACGCGTTGGAAGACTTTCATATTCATTGCCCCAATGCATGAAGACGATGATGGCGTCGGGATTGACTTGCCTGGCCTTTTGTATGTCGGCGCGCATTTGTGCCGTATCAATCAGGTTTACCATTCCGGGTGCTGGAACGGGGATTCCGTTGGTCCCGTACGTGTAGTTTAACAGCGCGAGGGTAAAGCCATTCTTGTTGAGGATAAGTGGATATTCATTGTTGCGCGCTGCTTCGTTGGCAAAGGTTCCCGTATGCGGTATGCCGAGACTGTCGAGCACACGTATGGTACGGAGGATACCTTTCCTTCCACGGTCGACGGAGTGGTTGTTGGCGGAGACGAGAACATCAAAACCAACATCGCGAAGAGCCACAGCAAGAGCATCGGGAGAGCTAAACTGCGGATATCCTTTATATGGAGGGCCCGCCAGCGTCACTTCAAGATTGCCGATCGCGACGTCAGCACTTTCGATGTATGGTTTCATGCCAGCGAAGCATGACGTATAGTCATATTGGCCGGTCGCCGCGTTGTATGCGGAGGCAATCTGGCTGTCGTGTCCCATAATGTCGCCTGCAAACAGAAGGGAGATTCGCGTGGTGTCCTGGGCACCTGTAGTGAATGACAACCCTACCTGCAGGAGAAGCAAAAAATGTTTCATAATGTACGATCCAAAAAATGGCGGTGTGATGTGTTAGTTTACGGGCATCACCTTATCCGCAACAATTACAAAAACCCGACCATCCTTTTCGGGTTTGATTCGGGCGAAGCCCGTAAAGCCCCCGAAAGCGGGAAGGAAACCTTGTCTTGATCCAAAGTAAAAGCAGGGCAATGTCATGGCTTGCCTGCCCTTTCCGCTGAGTTGGACCGCCGGGTGCACATGTCCGGCAAGATTATAGTCGCCGCCGTCCTCTTCGCGAGGGTGATGGGTCAGCAGAAAAGGACCTATTTTCAGTTTTTCATGAACCGTCAACGATTTGCGCTCGTACTGGATTCGACTCATGATGTCGTGATTTCCCAGCACAAGTTCGAACTTTATTCCCGGAAAATGGCGCACCACTTCGCCGAATTCCTCCCACTCGCCGTTGTAATGACTGTGAAACAGGTCGCCCAGGCAGATCACCCGCCGGGCCTTCGACATTGAAATCAATCCCACCAGTGAATCCAGTGTGTCGCGATTTATGCGGCTGGGTACCGGAATCCCTGCACGGCGAAAATGGCTCACTTTACCCAGATGCAAATCCGCCACCAGGAGCGCCTGTTCCTCCCTCCAATACGCTGCCCGCTGCGGATACAATACAAACCGCTGCCCCGCAACAGACACCTCCGCGATGCGCTCGTTTTCGTGTGTCATGGTTTCTGGTTGAGCGGACAAGATAGGAAAATGAGTACGGAGTAAGAAGCCCTTCGACAAGCTCAGGGTCCGGCATAGGCATTAACTGAGAAATCGTTTAAGTAATTGGTCCCTTCGACGGGCTAGGGACCGGTCTATCCGCTGAATGATTTTGAGTAGATGTTCGGCACATCAGCACATCAACACATGAACACATGAACACATCAGTACACAAAACTCACCTCCTGCCTAATCTCCGGATGCAGGCTTTTGGCCACGGGACAATTGATCGCCGTGTCTTCGAGAATTTTTTTCTGTTCATCTGTGAGGGTAAGCCCGGACATGTTCACGGTGACGACAATGCCCGTAACGCGTCTGGGATTTGAACCCATAATCTTTGTCACTTCCGCGCTGGCTTTTGGAAAAGGGATGTTTTCCTTCATCGCACGAATGCCCATGGTCGTGAGCATACACGACGCAAGAGACGTTGCCAGCAGGTCGGTGGGAGAGAAGGCCTCGCCTTTTCCGTGGTTGTCAACTGGAGCGTCGGTGATGATCGATGAGGATGAACGAACGTGCGTGCAGGTTGTTCTCAGATCACCGTGATATTGGACGGTTGAAGTTATCATTGTAATTGTGTTGAGCGAGTTTCTACCTTCTGCGGCGTTTAGGAGGTTGCTGACCTCCGGGAGTAAAGATAACGCCCAGTGATATTTCAAGACCAGTCAGGTCGATTTTGGCATCGCTGAATTCGACGTTCTTAGTTTCGATGGTGTTGTTCCCGCCGGAGTATGCGCCGGTTAATGGAAATTTTGAATGACCCACCAGGTAATTCGTCTCCAACGTGACGCCGAACTGGTTTGTCGCGTACACTGTGAGCTCTACGCCACCATGATATCCGAAGCCGGGTTTGTTGTCGAATTCGAACGATGAATTGGCAACAGCCCAACCTTCGTGGCTCCGGATCGCCCGGTCCATATTGCCGTAGTTTATCCGCTGGTCGAAACCATAGAAGAAGAATCCACCTCCTTTAACATCGAATTCCACGGCAGCCCCCTTGAGCTGAAAGACGATCTCAAGGGGAATGAAGATCGTAAAATTGGGACCGACGAGAGGCGACTTTGACTCGAAGGGGAGATCCTTGACGTTAAGGCCTGACATCCGGTATAACGACGCTCCGGTTTCGATAGCGAGAAAGGGCGTGATATCGACACCAACACCGCGTATGGAGAACGGGCTGATCGGCGTGGAGAAATAGCCATTTTTGGGTATAAAGTAGGAGAAGGATAGGCCGAGATCCTGGGCGAATGTTGCAGTGGACAGGCAAGCCAGGAAGGCGACCAATACAATGCGGTGCTTCATGTCGCGTTTTTGTGCAAAGTAATGAAAGTTTGGGCTTGCGCTTTCGCGGTGGCGCATTTACATTGCTCAAGCATGGGTCCTCGAAGTCTTCTCATTCTTCTTGTTGTTATCCTCGCGTCGTGTCAGGTACGGCGTGATCCGGCTGCTCTTGTCATTCGTGGGGGTACCATTTACACCATGGATGAATCAAACCCTGTCGTTGAGGCGGTGGCCATCCGTGGTGATACGATAGTTTTTGCCGGTTCACAGGATGAGATGCGCCGATACATCGGCAAAGACACAGAAATCATAGAGCTTGATGGCAAGACGATGACACCCGGATTTATTGAAAGTCACGGGCACCTCATGGAGACGGGTTATAAGGAATTGAACCTCGACCTCTCGGCGGTAACCACCTATGAGCAATTGATTCGCAAAGTAAAGGAAGCGGTAGGTCGTGCTGCACCGGGGCAATGGATCGTAGGAAGAGGGTGGCACCAGGACAAATGGAAGGGAGATTTTCCTCAGGTTAACGGTCTGCCGGTACACGACGGCATCTCTGAAGTCTCTCCGGAAAATCCCGTATTCCTTGAACATGCCAGCGGACACGCAGCGCTTGCCAACGATAATGCTATGGTGCTCGCAGGCATCTATGCGCTTACGCCGGCCCACACGACTGAACTGCTGAAAGAGAAGGGCGAAGTCTTGCGCGATAAAGAGGGGCACCCTACTGGAATTTTTATTGAACGGGGAATGGAACTGATCACCAGGTTCATTCCAGGAAGCACACCGGAGCGTGACGCGCAGGCGTTGGAGCTCGCTCTTGCAGCATGCCTCCGAAATGGGATCACCAGTTTTCACGACGCCGGCGCAACACAGCAAAACATTGAACTGTATCAGTCCTTCCTTGCGTCGGGGAAGCTAAGCGTGCGGCTTTATGTAATGATTGACGGTGGCAATCGCGACATGTTCTATCGCTGGATGAAGCGCGGGCCACGCATTGATCCTGACAATATGCTTACCATCCGCGCTGTCAAGCTCAGTGCTGACGGCGCACTGGGATCGCGCGGTGCCTGGCTACTTGAACCGTATGCCGATCGTCCCGGACATGTGGGACATGAAACGTTGCCCATGGACACCGTGTACAAGACGGCTCGCATTGCAGCAGAACGTGGGTTTCAATTGTGTACGCATGCCATTGGTGACCGCGCCAACCGCGAAGTATTGAATCAATACGAAAGAGCCTTTCGCGAAGTGGATTCGCCCTCACAGCAATTGCGCTTCAGGATTGAACACGCGCAGCATCTTGACGAGGCAGACATCCCGAGATTTGGCCAACTGGGTGTGATCGCATCGATGCAACCCATTCACATGTCGTCTGACAGGCCATGGGCTATCGACCGCCTGGGGCCGGAGCGTATTGCCGAGGGTGCATATGTTTGGCAGAAACTACTGCAATCAGGAGCACGCATCGTCAATGGTACTGATACTCCTGTTGAGCCTATCAACCCCGTTACATGCTTTTACGCCGCGGTTACCCGCAAGACGCTTGAAGGTAAGCCTGCGGAAGGTTATGAACCGGATCAGAAAATGACGAGGGAACAGGCGTTGCGCTCATACACAATTGATGCGGCATATGCTGCATTTGAAGAAGATATCAAAGGATCCATCGCACCGGGCAAACTGGCTGACTTCACCGTGTTTTCTCGCGATATCATGACCGTGCCGGAGGATTCAATACTCGACACCAGGGTAGTGATGACCATCGTCGGAGGTAAGGTCGTGTACGAAGAGCATTGATCCCTTCCGGGGGTAACAAAAAAAAGCCCGAACTTCTTCGGGCTTTATCTATTATTCTTCTACTCGTAGATATTTCTCTGCTTTCTTCTTAAGCATGTCGCGATCGGCCGTGATTGAAGGATCGCTGTAGATGTGTTGTGAAAGTTCGCCAACGACACCTTTCTTGTAACCGAGGCGTTCCGCTATTTGCTCGCAGAAAATGATTTCGCTACGGAAAACCTGACCATCCATCTTCATGAGTTGGATGAGGTAATAGAGGTGTTCAAATTTTTCATCGGGAGTGAGCGAATTCAGGCCGGAAATGGGCGCCGGCTTTTGAAGCATTGCGTCGATCTCTTCCTTGGGAATCCCGTTTGCCTTTCCGATCAGGTGGATGAGCTTGGCTTCCCGTGCGGCCACATTTTTGTCGCTTGCGGCGAGGTTTATCAGTACATTTAGCTCAGCTTTCTTGTCGAAGATCATACAATAGCGGTTTATTAGGGTCTAAATTTGGGAAAAATAAGCCGTCGAATTATTGAAAAATGCGCGTATTTGGTACATCGTCAGAATTCCGGGCTATGTATCCGTTGAAATGCAACCCTTATATTCAAGGCGCGTCTATAGACAAAGTTTAGAGCCATGAGGCGAATTCTTGCAACTGTTATTTTCTCGACGCTGGTGCTTGTTGCCTACGGGCAGCAAAGTGAAGTTCGTGAAGTCGGATCATTCCGGGGTGTCCGGGTGGCAGAGGGAATTGATGTATACCTCAAAAAAGGAGACCGGGAGTCGGTACGTGTGGAAGTCGGTGGTAACACGGAGTTGTCGCATATTGTCACCGAAGTTACGGGCACTTACCTGCGAATTCACGTGAGCGATGGTCGCTTCCGGAGGAATGTTAACGCTCGGGTATTTGTCACGTATCGCGATATCGATCGGATTTCCGCCAGTTCCGCTGGCAACGTCTATACGGATGGTGTTCTCAAGACCCGGAGCCTCGAGATCGAATGCGCCAGCGCAGGGTCCGTTGAAATTGAGATCGATGTCAATGAACTGGAGGTTCGTGTTTCCAGCGCGGGCGATGTGGAACTTGAGGGTAAGGCCGAAAAGGGTGAATTTGAAGTAAGCAGCGCCGGTCAAATCGACGCATATGACCTCCAGGTAGATATTCTTTCCGTTGAGGCCAGCTCAGCGGGCTCCGCCAAGGTGTATGTGGTCAAGGAACTTGAAGCCAGGGCAAGCTCGGCCGGTAACATCCGCTTCCGCGGTAATCCCACAAAAAGCCGAACAGATTCTAATACGGGCGGATCCGTGAAAAAATCCTATTAACGGAGAGCGTACCCCGAGGGTACGGGCCAGGTCAGTTATTTCTTTATTTCCCCGTTCGCCGTTACTTTTATGGCCCAAACACTGACCTATGGCGTACCTGAGATTCAAGGCATTAGAAATCCTGAATTCGCGAAAGCCGATTCCTGCACAGCTTCCGTCCAACAGCGTCTCTGATTTCTTCAATGAGAACGTCTTCGACATGGAGCAAATGCGGGCCACGCTTTCTCCATCTGTGTTTAACAAGGTCAGCCAGGCCATCAAAAGAGGGGAAAAGATCGATGAAACAACCGCTGATGCAGTTGCCATCGCTGTAAAATCGTGGGCCATTGGAAAGGGCGCGACGCATTTCACGCACTGGTTCCAACCACTGACTGGAGGGACGGCGGAAAAGCACGACAGCTTTTTCGATGGTTCGACGAAAATAGAAAAGTTCAAGGGCAGTGAGCTCGTACAGCAGGAACCCGATGCATCGTCATTCCCCAGCGGAGGAATCAGAAGTACTTTCGAAGCACGCGGATACACAGCATGGGATCCGTGGTCGCCTATGTTCCTTTAAGGCAGGAAACTCTGAATCCCAACCAAATTTGTTTCGTACACAGCGGACCACTGGGATACCAAAGTCCCGCGTTTAAAGGGCCTAAGGGCTATAATGTACGCCGGGAAAAAGGGGGGCCAGATTTTTTATAGG
>QGUY01000111.1 GCA_003242315.1 Bacteroidota bacterium | reverse complement strand
TCAATTAAATTACCCAACAGATTAGCAATAGCATCGGATGCATAAGCTCGGGTAGTCCGCGCCTGAATGTAAAAACCTTCGAACTCGTCGATGTGGTCCTGGATCTTGGCGAAGTCGCGATTTGATAGCTGCTTTAAGAACGGCGTGGGTTGGAGTTCCGATGCTCGCTTATTTCGAATGTCAGCGTACAGTTGTGCGAACTGTTGGCGAAGTTGTTCAGGCGTGATGTCGAATACGTGGCAGAACCGCGCCGTGTCAAGGTGCTGGACTTCCTTGAGGATGATCAGCAGGTCATACTCAGGGCTGTTGTAGACCATGAGCTTACCGTTGCGATCTGTGATAAGCCCTCTTACAGGATAGAGGATTTCCTTTCGGATGGCGTTGGTTTCAGCAAGGTCACTGTAAGTGCGATCAATTACCTGGATAACAAACAGCTTCAACAGGAAGACAATAGCCACCAGTACGAAAACAACCTGAATGATTTCTTTTCTTCCTTCGTTCATACCCGCCTCTTTTCGCCGAACATGAATTGGAAAATGACGATGATAAGGGTGGTCAGCAGCGTGCTTGCCAGGGCTTTCCACAAGGTAAACCAAAAGAGCTGAAAGCCGCCGGCCTCAATAAAAAAAAGTACGGTATGATGCAAAAATACTAACGGCACAAGGTATATCAAAAACCATTGCACGCCGTTCATCGACAAAACCGGCACTGCGTTGGTATCATAGCCGCCTTGTGGCGTGATCAGTTTCAGCCAGTGGTTTCTTAAGTACATGATGAGTACCGAAGCCATCGCATGCATGCCCAGGCTGTCGTAAAAGATGTCTATGGTAAAGCCCAGGATGAATCCCAGTCCCATAAGCACGAGCGGATTCGTTTCAACAGGCAACAGCAGCAGATAGGCAACATAGATGAAACAGAACGCCGTGTGAAACAGAACGACATGCTTCATGATGATCACCTGCAGGGCCAGGTAAAGAAAGAACGAGAGAATATGTCGGATACCAAGCCTGCTCATCGTTCTACTTCAAGAAATGGAGTTTCAAGTGAGTCCTGCTCCGACTTCAGGTAGCTCTTCACTACGGTGACGTATGACAGTCGTTGGAAGTCTTGCGACAGCCGAACCTTCAATTCATAGAAAGGATCGGCATCATTCAATGCGATGTGGTCGATGGTGCCGATCATAATGCCCTCAGGAAATACGGCATTGTATCCGGAAGTGACGACCGTATCTCCGACAACCGGTCGCACGTGACGGGGGATGTAGTTCAGATTTACAAACAATGGGTCCTTACCATCCCATTGAACGGTACCGAAGTGTCCGGTGCGCTTGAGCATCGCCGACGTCATCACGTCGACATTCAGCATGGAGATCACCACGCTATAGTGATCTGATGTTGCTTTTACTTTGCCGACGGCACCGGCGTTTCCAATTACAGCCATTCCTTCCCTGATGCCGGAAGTGGATCCCTTATCGATAGTGATGAAGTTGATGACGCGGTCGACGGAATTGTTGACAACTTTTGCGCTTACGAACTCGAAGCGGTTGATGATGGTCGTGTCGGCGCTGCCCTGGGCTCTTACGGAGGAGAGCAACTGATTTTGCCGTTCGAGGGCTGTGCGCAGGTCGGCGTTCTCGCGCGCGAGGGCTTCGTTGGTTTTTCGCAGAGAGAAATATTCACCTACGCTGTGTGAAAAGCCATTAATGGCTGCCACGAGACTGTTCGAAGAATTGAAGAACTGGGCACTTTGGTAGTGGTTGCTGGAGACAATCAGCCATCCGCAGATGACTTCCAGCAAAAGGAACGTGAAGAAGGCACGGTTCTCGTAAAAAAATAGGAATAACCGCTCCATGCCATCACGTCATCAGCACAGCTCTGAAATGCTCCAGGTTCTTGAGTGCCATACCGGTACCGCGTACAACGGCGCGGAGGGGATCATCGGCTACGTGGATGGGTAATTTGGTTTTCAAAGCCAGCCGCTTATCCAGCCCGCGTAACAGGGCGCCGCCACCCGTCAGGTAGATGCCGCGTTCGTATATGTCGGCCGAAAGTTCCGGGGGCGAGGTTTCCAGCGCCTTCAAGACAGCCTCTTCCAGCTTGGAAACCGATTTGTCGAGGGCAAAGGCGACTTCCGAATAAGATATTTTTATGGTTTTTGGAATTCCTGTCATCAGGTCGCGGCCACGGATCTCGTAATCCTCAGGAGCGTCGTCCAGTTCGGTGAGAGCGGAGCCTACCTCGATCTTGACTTTTTCCGCCGACCGTTCGCCGATCAGCAGGTTGTGCTGACGTCGCATGTAGTCGAGGATATCGCGATTAAAAGTATCGCCAGCCACACGGATGGATTGGTCGCAGACAATTCCGGAGAGGGCGATGACGGCAATATCGGTCGTTCCACCTCCGATGTCCACGATCATGTTTCCGATAGGCATTTCGATGTCAATCCCGATACCCACGGCCGCGGCAATGGGTTCGTGGATCATGTATACCTCCTTCGCTCCGGCGTGCTCGGCCGAGTCGCGTACCGCACGCTTCTCCACCTCGGTAATCCCTGAAGGGATGCAGATGATCATCCGGTGAGAGGGTGGGAAGAGCCGCTTACCCGTGTCGATCATTTTGATCAGACCACGGATCATCATTTCCGCCGCGTGGAAGTCGGCGATGACACCCTCTTTCAGGGGTCGTATGGTTTTTATGTTTTCGTGAGTTTTTTCATGCATCTGCATGGCCTCCCTCCCGATGGCGAGTACCTTATTGGTGGTTTTGTCGATGGCGATAATGGAGGGTTCGTCTACTACAATCTTATCCTTGTAGATAATAAGGGTGTTGGCAGTGCCAAGATCTATGGCAATGTCGCTGGTCAAAAAATCAAAAAATCCCATGTATTCAGTCTGCGATAAGGTTTTGAAAAATGCCCGCTTGCTCGGGGCTAACGGTTCCGCGCTTCGCTAAAATTGCACTCAATTTACCAAATTATTGTTTCAGCGATCAAAAATGTAAGTTTTTTGCCCATTTGCAGGAGACGTCTCGCTGAACGACTTACTTGGTCTTTTCAGTGACGGAAGTGGCGGATACCTGTAAATACCATGGCCATGTCGTGCTCATCACAAAAGGCAATCGAGTCCTTATCCTTAACTGACCCTCCCGGCTGAATGACCGCTGTGATGCCAGCCTTCCATGCCAGCTCGACGCAGTCAGGAAATGGGAAGAATGCGTCAGAAGCCATTACTGCTCCCTTCAGGTCGAACCCGAAAGCCCGGGCTTTCTCGATCGCCTGCTTCAGGGCATCGACCCTGGACGTCTGACCCGTGCCGCTGGCCAGCATCTGGCCGTCGGTCGCAAGAACAATGGTATTCGACTTGGTATGCTTGCAGACCTTCGACGCAAACAGTAAAGCCTTGACCTCCTCCATAGTAGGCGCTCTCTTCGTAACCGTTTTCAGGTCGTCGACGCTATCTGTTTTCAGATCGGCGTCCTGTTCGATCACGCCGCCGAGCAGACTCCGGAATTGCTTCCTGCTGTCGGGATAGCTTTTCAGCCGGAGAATTATCCGGTTCTTCTTCGAGCGCAGGAGCTCGAGCGCTTCCGGTTCAAAGTCCGGGGCGACAAGAATCTCAAAGAATAATGAGTTCATCTCCGTCGCCGCCGCCATATCGACGGTGCGGTTGGTAACCAGAATCCCGCCGAACGCCGACAAAGTATCGGCCTGGAACGCTTTCTTGTATGCCTCCTGAACCGTTGCCGCCGTCGCAGCGCCGCAGGCGTTTGTATGCTTAACAATAACGAAAGCTGTGTCATCCTGGAATTCCCGCAGGAGACCCAGCGCCGCGTCGATGTCTACGAGGTTGTTGTAGGAAAGTTCTTTACCGTTTAACTGTTCGAACAGCGCGTCGAGGTCGCCGTAGTATGCACCCTGCTGATGCGGGTTCTCGCCATAGCGAAGTTGGCGTGCCGGGGCAAACGACTTGCGGAATACAGGCAGCTGTTCCTGCACATTGAAGTACTCAAATATGGCTGTGTCATAGGCTGCTGTGACGTCAAACGCCATTGCCGCGAAGCGCCTCCGGTCTTCGAGTGTCGTGGTGCATTGCTTTTCCCTGAGCAGGGTCAGAAGTTCATCGTACTGGGAACGTGAAGACACGATGAGTACGTCGCGATAGTTCTTGGCGGCTGCCCTGATGAGGGATATACCACCAATGTCAATTTTTTCGATGACCTCTTCTTCCCCTTTACCCGCTGCTACCGTTTCGGCAAACGGATAAAGGTCAACGATGACGAGGTCAATAGGGGCCACGTTAAACCGACTAGCTTCTTCTTCATGAACCGTGTCACCACGACGGAACAATATTCCGCCGAAGATTGCAGGGTGAAGCGTCTTTACGCGACCTCCGAAAATTGAGGGATACCCCGTGAGCGTCTCAACAGGGGTGACAGGATACCCGAGTTCTTCGATAAAGGTTTGGGTGCCCCCGGTGGAAATAAAGGTTGCCCCGTGTCGGGCAAGCTCCTCGATAATGGTTTCAAGTTTCTCTTTGTAAAAAACGGAAACCAATACTCGGGAGATTTTTCTGGTCATGCTGCGGGAATTGAAAGGTGCAAAACTATCAAAAATGAGGGAGCGCTCAAGAAGTTAGTAAAAGGTTAGGACCTGAATTTTTAGAATATTTGGTTTGCCTGCTTAGTTTTGGTTATGCGACTGTTCTTACAGATCAACATTGGTGATTGGCAGGATGAGGGTTATGAGCGGCCCATGCTGCATCTCGCCTCATCCCTCGCGGATGACGTTGTCGGTGCCGATGTGGATACCCTGTCCGAGCCGCACGTGGTGGATCTCGTCAAGAAGCTGGTCAGCCAGTCGCAACATACTTTCCTGCTTGTCTACGCGAAAAAGCCGGATCAGCCCTTGAATCACGTTCTCTCCCTGTTCAGTCACCTGTTCGAATGCCAGGAAAAAATTCACCTTGCCGTATTTGCCGGCGAGCACGCCAACGCGGAAAAACTCCTGCGTACACTCGACGAAAAATTCATCAAGAATAATGAGGACGAACTGATCCGGAAAATGGTGAAGCAATTCGCGCGCGGCTAACGCGACTCAACCTAGCTCAATCCATGAAGATAGCCTGACGTCTCGTAAGGCTCGAAATCGATGGAGAACTCGTCAGCATCCAGGTATGCCGGGAACTTGTCGCGGTACGCTTGCAGGGAATGTGCGTTCAGCACAATGGACTTGCTCGTGTCAATACCTTCCAGTGTGAATATCGGCTCGCCCTTCGGACTCACCACTGCAGAATGGCCATTGTATTCGATGCGATTGCCATCCGTTCCCACGCGATTCACTCCGGCTACGTAGCAGAGATTCTCGATTGCCCTGGCTCTTAGCAATGTATCCCACGCTTCGATCCGCGCCGTCGGCCAGTTAGCTACGCACACCAGGAGATCGTATGACAACCTGCGCGATGCATGGTCGTAACGGTTCCTGCACCAAACGGGAAAACGGAGGTCGTAACACACGATAGGACAAATCCGCCATCCCTTCCACGTACCGATCAGCAGGCTTTCACCAGCACTGTAGGTCTTTTGTTCCTCCGCCATCCTGAAGAGGTGGCGCTTGTCGTACGTTCTGAAGTTTCCACCCGGCTCCATCCACAACAGCCGATTGTAATAGCGGTCATGCACATTGCAGATGAAGCTTCCCAGGATGAGCGCGCCGGTCTGATCGGCCATCTGACGCATCCACCTCGTGGTTCTCATGTTCATAACCTCAGCCAGTCGCGGAGCAGCCATCGTGAACCCGGTCGTGAACATCTCAGGGAGAATGATCACGTCTGTGGAACCGCCAATGCCCCAGATTTTCTCCTCGAACATGGCCAGGTTGGCGCCGATATCTTCCCAGTGCAGATCGGATTGTATGATCGTGATGTTGAGGTCCGTCATAGTTCGGCGCAAATAAAACAAATGAGAAGAAGAAACCTACCCATCCTTTGGATGTTACTACAGGCCACGCAGTATCCTGCCGGCTTCTGCGAGCGTCTCATCCTTCTTAGCAAAACAAAATCGCAACAACTGCTGGTTCAACTGGTCCTTATAAAATACGGAGACGGGGATGCAGGCGACCTTGTGCTTTTGCGTCATTTCCACCGCCATATCCATTTCCGGCTTGTTTGAAAGTGCTTTGTACGACACAAGCTGGAAGTATGTACCGTGACTCGGAATGGGCTCAAACGACGATCCCCGGAGTTGTTCAAGGAAGAAGTCGCGCTTCTTTTGGTAGAATGTTCCTATCGAATTGTAGTTCGACTCATCCTTGAGGTATTCCGATAAAGCCTTCTGGATGGGTGTATTGATGCTGAATGTGATGAACTGATGCGTCCTTCGAATTTCATGGGTGAGCACTTCTGGCGCGACTGTGTACCCGATTTTCCATCCGGTGGCGTGGAAGGTCTTTCCGAAAGAAAAAACCCCGACGCTCTGCGACCGCAACGCAGGGTAGTGCAAAACGCTTTCGTGTCGAGCGCCATCGAAGATAATGCGCTCATACGCCTCGTCGCTTAATACGATCAAACCGTACCGCAGCGCGAGCCGTTCCAGCGCCTGAAGGTCCTCCGGCGTGTAGATTCGTCCGGTCGGGTTGTGAGGCGTGTTGATCATGATCATCCGGGTTGTCGGGGTGATCGACTTCTCAACGAGATCCCAGTCGATGGCAAAGTCGGGTGGCCTCAGCGTAATACGCACGGGTCTGCCTCCGCAGAGTCGGACGGCCGGGTCATACAAGTCATAGGAAGGGTCAAACATGATGACCTCCTCGTCGCGGTTGACAAAGGCGGCAATGGATGAGAACAGCGCTTCTGTTGCGCCCCCGGTTATGGTAATTTCTTTTTCGGCGTTAGGTGTGAAACCGTAAGTGCGGCTGACCACCGATCCGATAGTTTCGAGAAGTTCAGGCAGCCCGGCCATCGGCGCATACTGGTTGTAGCCTTCGTCCATGTAGCGGCTTACCAGTGCGGTGAGTCTTTTGTCGACAGGAAAATCCGGGAATCCCTGCGACAGGTTGATGGCGCCATAGTCGGCTGCCATGCGCGACATGATCGTAAAGATTGTTGTTCCGACGTCTGGCAGCTTTGATCGAACGTTCATAGGTGCGGCAGGTCCGGCGGCGGGGAACGCCCGGGTCACACTTTGTATTTGATGCGGTATTCAGTATCGACCTTCCCCCTGGAAATATCGGAAAGTTTGCTCTTCAGGAGTCGCTTTTTCAGGGGCGTGAGATAGTCAATGAACAGCTTGCCCTCAATGTGATCATACTCGTGCTGGATGATCCGCGCCTTCATGCCGTCGTACTCCTCTTCGTGGAGATTCCAATCTTCGTCATAGTAGCGTATGCGCAACTTTTCCCTCCTGGCAACGGGTTCGCGAATGTTCGGGATACTGAGGCAGCCTTCCTCGCATTCCCAATCGTTGCCTAACTCCTCCAGCATTACGGGGTTGACAAAGGCCTTCCGGAAACCTTCCATCCCCGGCTCGTCTTCCAACCCTGTTCCGTCAACGACAAAAAGACGGATCGATTTGCCGATCTGGGGTGCGGCGAGGCCTATACCCTGCGCGTGCTCCATCGTCTCAAACATATCGCGGATGAGTTCCTTCAGATCCGTGCCATGAGCAATTTCGGTAGTAGGCTGCCGAAGTACGGGGTCTCCGTATAGTACAATGGGGTAAATCATGTTTTTTCAGTCTTCCGCCAAAGGTAACGCATATTCGCAAAGATAAAATCCGAACGGTGCGGGAACGGTTATCCACCCCGGCCTGATTCCAGGAAACCTTGCAGGATAATAGTGGCGCTGATTTTATCGAGGTTGGCCTTGTCACGACGGTCTTTCTTCTTCATGCCTCCCGCAATCTGCGCGTGCTTTGCCAGCGAGCTCGTGAACCGCTCGTCAGCGAGGTGGACGGTCTTGTCAGGAAAGGTCTGCTGCAGCTGCTCCACGAATTTTCTTATCTGCGGGGCCACGGGTGAGTCGGCATCGGACATGGTCCGTGGCATGCCGACGACAAAGGCGTCGACGGATTCCCGGGCAAGGTACGACTTGAGAAAAGAAAGGAGTTCCGTTGTCGCGACGGTCTCGAGTGGAGTCGAGATAATGCGCAAAGGGTCGGTGACCGCGAGCCCGGTACGCTTTAGTCCGTAGTCTATGCCGATCAGTCGTCCCAAGGGCCGGGGTTCTTTCTCCGATATATTAACTGCACCAGGCCGCTGGGATAAGGAATGGATTCCACCAGTTCGAAGGGTATGCGGTCGCTTTTCCCGAACAGCGGAATGCCGTCACCCAGGAGGAGGGGATGAACGGACAGGTGCATTTCATCGATGACGTTTGCTTTTTGAAACGCCGCGACAATTTCACCGCCGCCGTATAACCAGATGTCCTTTCCGGGTTGCCGCTTCAATTCCCTCACGTAGGAGACGGGATCCTCGCTAACGATGCGGACATTGCCAGACGGAGCTTCCTTGAGTGTTCGCGAGAACACGATGATGGTCGAGTCAGATGACCCATCCGTCGATCCATTTGCGAAATACTGTTGCGCAACTTCCCAGGTCTTTCGACCCATAATGAAAGTATCAACGCGCTTGTTGAGGGCAGTAAGTCCGTAATCGTTGTCCGTCAGGCACCAATCGTACTCGCCGTTAGGGCCGGCAATAAGGCCATCGATCGTGATCGCAAGATTAAGGAGGACTTGTCGCATTACGGATTTCAGTTGAAGCGGGTCTTTTCAAAAAAGAGTTGCTTCACCCTGTTTTCCAATGCCATCGCCTTTGGGAACAGGATTTCGTTTTCAATCCGTGCGTGTGTGATGAGACTTTTCTCGAATTCCTGCAGTTCCTGGAAGATTACCCGGATGTGCAGGGGGGCACTGCGATCAAGTGTGTAGTCGTTTGTGATCCTCCGGATGCCTTCCATTTCGTCGTCGTGCGCTTCGTGCTCAACAGAAAGCTTGTGGATGGAATTCTTCTCCAGCTCGTAGTACAGTCGGGAAGGATTTGCCTTGCCCTTCAGCGCTCGTTCCAAGAGCCGGATGTAACTAAACAGGGTGTCTTCCTCTTCGTAGATGTGTTCGATGAAATCTTCCACAAACAGGGGGAACACCAGCTTCAGGTCTTTTTCCAAATGGATGTAGTCAGGGTGGTTGGCCTTGAACGACTCGACAAGCCGACCGATGTAGGGCAGCTTATGCTTTATAAACAGAAAGTGCGCATGCTTCAGGTACTGGATAATAAGGTCAAGGGGATAGTCGACCAGCGGCAGTTGAGCCTCCTGGAGTAGGGTAGGTGACTCCAGTTCCCGAATTACCTGGTCGAGCTTAAGATTGCGCTCCCGGCAGACCTGTTCGAGGGTTTGCCCGGAATATTCGTAGAACCGCACACCCAGGTAGTAAAGCACGTAGCCGTGTACGTAGTTCTCGTCTACCAATTCGCTGATGCTCTTTTCCCTGAAGGCCGATTTTTCCATACTGCAACGGGTAAAGATAGGCAATCGCTTTAAAATTTATGCGGTTAATCATAGCCAAATGAATTCTGTCTGATTTTTGTCTTTTTCCATTATGGCATCGACTATTTTTGATTTTTGGCGCGATGGGTGCTGCAAAGAATGAATTTGCGGACGATTTCGTTGATTATTAAACAGAACGGCATTATTGGCGTATGGAGATTTCGAATACGAAGAGTCAAATCCGGCTTCCGTTCGTCCTTTTTGCGGGCTTGGCGGCAGGGATACTCGTTGGCGCCACTTTCGGAAAAAGAGACGACACGGACGTCGACCCGGAGGTCAGGAAATTCCGGGAGGTACTTACACAAATTAAGGAGTCGTACGTAGACGAGGTGAATACACACGATCTCGTCGAGGAGACGATCCAGGATATGTTGTCGAAACTCGATCCGCACTCGGCCTACATTCCGGCCAGGGATCGCGAACGCGCCAACGAAGATCTGCGCGGCAACTTTGACGGCATCGGGATCGAATTCCGGATTTTCAACGACACCATCGTCGTGGTGTCACCCCTGAGCGGCGGACCGTCCGAGGCGGTCGGCATACTTTCAGGGGATAAGATCATCCGCGTCGACACAATGAATGTCGGTGGGATAGGGATCACCAACGAAGATGTCATGCGGTACCTGAAGGGCCCCAAAGGCACCGAGGTCGAAGTGGGTATCCTTCGCGGTAAACAGGAACTCGTGTTTAACATCGTCCGCGACAAGATTCCGCAGTATTCGGTCGACGCCGCGTATATGATCGACGATGAGATCGGCTATATCAAGGTGAGCCGGTTCGCCGCAACGACATACGATGAGTTTACGAAGGCAATTCGCAAACTCAAAGAGCAGGGGATGAAGAAACTTGTCTTCGACCTGCAGGGTAATCCGGGAGGTTACCTGAACATCGCGATCGACATCGCGGATGAATTCCTCCCCGCATCGCGCCGCATCGTTTACACCAAAGGAAACAACAGCCGCTATGATCAGTCGGCCAACGCGACATCACGCGGCAGCTTTGAGAATGGCGATCTTATCGTTCTGGTAAACGAAGGCAGCGCCTCGGCATCTGAAATCGTAGCCGGAGCATTGCAGGATAATGACCGCGCACTCATCGTAGGAAGACGCAGCTTCGGAAAGGGACTCGTGCAAAGTCCCTTCGACTTGAGTGACGGCTCTGAAATACGACTTACCATATCGAGATACTATACACCAAGTGGTCGTTCCATTCAAAAACCCTATGATGATGAGCAGGCCTATGCCCGCGACATCATCAGCAGGTATAATCACGGAGAGTTCTTCCATGCCGACAGCATTCATCTGAATGACTCGCTCAAATATCTGACACTTAAAGGGCGGTCTGTCTATGGCGGTGGAGGAATCATGCCCGACTATTTCGTTCCGTTGGACACTTCGCTGAACAGCCATTACCTCAACGAGCTGTATTCGACGTATGCAATTTTCGAGTATGCCTTCTACTATGCTGAAAAGCATAAAAAGGAACTCGAGGATATGGGGTATGAGAATTACCGGCGAAACTTTGTCGTAACAGATCAAATGCTGGAAGAGCTTGTGCAGGTTGGCGTGCGCAACAAAGCGCGTCCCGACTATGCTGAGCTTCGGAAAAAGAAGCGCCTGTTCCAAATCCACCTGAAAGCACAGATTGCCAAGGGCGTCTGGAAGAACGACGGATATTATCCGATCTTCAACGAAACGAATGAAATTCTTCAGCAGGCACTCAGGTTGTTCGACAGGGCGCCTGAGATGGATCGCATGAACATGTAACGCCGGGCGACTCGTCAGGTTAAGGCCGATTGCTTAACTTGAAGCATTATTAACCTGAACGTTATGTACTACTATCGACTCGGTCGTGTGCCGCCAAAACGGCATACCCAATTTCGCCAACCGGATAATAGCCTGTACCGCGAAGAGGTGGTCAGCTCGAAGGGATTCTCCGGGATTTATTCAATCCTCTACCACATCAACCCACCTACGCGGGTGCGTGCTATAGGAGAGTCAGTACCGTATGGGCCCCGCCTGATCACAAACTACGGTCTTCGTCATACACATCTCAATACTTCCGGCGTCGAGACTACTGGCGACGACTACTTGTCAGCGCGAAAGGTCTTGCTGGCAAATGCCGATTGCGCGATTTCCATCTGCGCTCCGGCAAGGCGCAGCATGGATTACTTCTACAAGAATGCGGAAGGCGATGAAGTGCTTTTCGTTCACGATGGTGAAGGTGTACTCTACTCTCCGTTTGGGAAGCTAACCTTTCGTAAAGGCGATTATGTCGTTATTCCGCGTACGGTCATCTACCGGATAGAGTTTGGCGAAGGCCCGCTCCGACTACTCATTATTGAATCAGCATCTCCCATCGAAACCGTTCGACGCTATCGGAACGAGCTGGGTCAGCTCCTCGAGCATTCGCCATACTGTGAACGCGACATCAGGCCTCCTGAAGAACTTGTCACTGACACGTCACAGCGTGAGTGGCTCATCAGGATCAAGAAGCAGGGTTTCCTTCACAGCTACCATTACGATTTTAGTCCGATGGATCTTGTAGGCTGGGATGGCTTTCTCTGGCCCTATGCGTTTTCTATTCACGACTTTGAACCGATAACGGGTGGCATTAACAACCGCCTCCGGTTTATTCAAAAT
>QGUY01000110.1 GCA_003242315.1 Bacteroidota bacterium | reverse complement strand
CATAAAGTTAGGGTTTGGCAACACCGGGAGGGAGCCTGTAGACTGCGGACTCGTGTATGACCAGGTAAACGTTTCAAACAACTCAGGCCTGTCCGTTTCGGCGGTAAGCGTGAGCACCTGGGTCTCTCCCGGTCCGGCGGAGATACCTGTCAACGGGATCGTCTGTACGGGCGAGTCCTCCGGAATCGGACCGAACACAATCTCGTCAAGCGTTGGTGCGGCATTTATGTCTTCGATGGTAACAGTAAAGGTCCGCGTGAATTCCAGCAATCCCGTATCGATCACCCTGACCGTCACCGTAACCGTACCGGTCTTGTTGGGAACGGGATTCAGGATTATGGTTGCTGTTGAACTCGTGCCGTTATAAGGAGGGTTGAACGTCGGAGACGGCAGTAGGCTTTCATTGGAAGATGTCACAGTAATGCTCAGATTCTGTGTCTCCATGGGTCCGGGCGAAATGCCCGTAATCTGAACGGCATAGTTCTCCGTGTTTTCGGGGATGGTCACATCCGCAATCGGAGCAATGGATGGCGGATCGTTAACGGGTGTCACCGTAACCACGAGGTTGTATGGCGCACTATCGTTAACCCCGTCATTGACACGTACGGGGACCGTTAATGGGCCGAAGTAATTTGCGGTGGGCCGTATGGTAGTGCCCTCCACCGTGTAGTTGGTCCCTTCAAGTACGGTCAGCGTAAAGTCGTCAGGATACACATCTTCCGGATCAGGATCTGTGACCGTAAGATCCGTGAGTTTGATTTCAAGCGCGCCGTCTTCAGCTACGCTCAGAGTCTTCTGACCGGTGATTGTCGGCGGATCATTATCGCCAATGACCAGGATTTCAAAAGGGAACGCCGGGCTATTGTTCTGTCCGTCGTTCACGCGAACCGTAACAATGAGCAAACCGGTAAAGTCAGGTGCAGGTGTGACAGTAGCGCCGGAACGGGTGTAGTTAGGACCCGATTGGACCACGATACTGAAATCATCTGGATACGTATTGTCTGTGTCGGTAACTTGCAAGTGCGAAAGCTCGATCGTAACAGGCGTGTCTTCCAGTGTCTGCAGCGGCTTGTTGACCTGGGCAACGATTATGGGGATGTCGTTCTCGTCTGTAACCTGTATTTTCAGGTTGAACCTGTTGCTAACCGCAGTACCATCGCTAACCTCCACGGGCACTGTAAGCTCGCCCGTAAAGTCGAGCGCAGGTGTTACTGTTAGTCCATCCAATGTGTAGTTTGCGCCGGGATATGCAAACATGGTAAAGGCATCCGGATAGGGATCATCCTCATCCGGATCCACGACGATCAGGTCTGCCAGAGAAAGCGTTATGGGTTCATCTTCGGTCGTCGTCACGATGTTCTGACCAACGATCTGGGGTGGATCGTTTACGGGTGTCACAGTAACCAGCATTTGGAACTGCGCACTATTGAGTGAACCATCATTCACCACGACGTTCACATGCAACGGTCCGTTGAAGTCCTCGCTTGGCGTTACGGTAAGGTTGTTAAACGTGTAGTTTGGACCCGGTTGAACAACAAGTGTCAAATTACCCGCTGGTGTATCCGGATCGGTCACGTTCAGCTGGTTCAATGCTAGTACCACGGATTGATCCTCGGCAATACTGAGCGCAACTGTTTGTCCCAGAATGATCGGTGGGTCATTAACATCCTCGACAGTTACGTTCAGCGTAAACATGCCGCTCGTTGCTGTACCATCCGATACAAACACAGGTATTTCAAGCACGCCTGTGAAGTTTGGCGCAGGCGTGATCGTCGTCTGTGTAACGGAGTAATTCTGACCAGCGACAACAATAAGCGTGAAGTCGTCCGGATACACATCTTCCGGATCAGGATCGGAGATCTGAAGATGCTCCACTGTAAGTTCGATAGATTCTTCCTCATCGATGGTGATGGGAACCTGTCCGACGATCGACGGCGGATCGTTTACCGGATTTACCGTGAGCTGAAAATTGTATACCGGGCTCACACCACCTGCACCGTCACTAACAGTAAGGGGAATCGACAGGTCGCCGTAGTAATTCGGTGCCGGTGTAATAACCCTGCCTCCGGGCCCGCTGGTGGTGTAGTTGGCACCGGGTTGTGTCTGGATAGTGAAACCCGAGGCGTTATCAGGATCCTCAATGACGAGATGACTGACCAGTATCGTAAAGTTCGTGTCTTCGTTGACGGAAACAGCAGCCTGGTCAACAATAACGGGCGGATCATTAACGGGCGTGATATTCACGGTAAACGCTACCTGCGTAGTGTTCACGTTGGGTGAACCGCCCGGACCATCGTCGGTTACCGTGATCGTTACGGTTGTTGAACCCGATTGATTTGCTGCCGGCTTGATGTTGAGTGTGCCTGTCGCGTTTGGACTCGTATACACTACCTCGAGGATTTCGAATAACGAGGGATCGACCGCCGACACGCTGATGTCTATTGTTTGCGTTTCCAGAGGTCCGGCGGATATACCGGTGAGCGCGATGCCTTGCTGGGCAGCGTCTTCCACGATATCAATTGTTCCGGGATTGTTTATCGTTGGCGCATCGTTTACAGGCGTCACCTCCACGGTAAGTACATCGGAGAAGTCTAGTCCCTCCTCATCCTCAGCAGTGACGGTAATAGTTACTGTGCCCGACCGATTTGCTGCGGGTTCAAAGGTTAGTGTCGCTGTCGTTTGTCCCTGTGTATAGCTTATGGAGGGATTCGGGATAATGGCAGGATCGGATGACACCGCGGTGAACGTGAGGTTCTGCGACTCACCCGGCCCCGGTGAAACATTTTCGATAGTAATGTTTTGCGGTCCGGCATCTTCGTTTACCTGGACCTCATCAACAAGATCAAAAGATGGCGGATCGTTCACACTCGTTATCGTGAGCGTAAAGTCCTCAGTTATCGTTGTGACCCCGTCGCTTACCGTAACAGTAAAGGTGGATGAACCCGAAACATTTGGAAGTTGCGTAATGGTGATCACACCTGTTCCGAGAACCGGCACAAATACCGGAGGTAAAAAAGTAAATAACCCGGGATTGTCTTGCGTAACGGTGACGGTTAACGCAAGTTCCTGAAGTTCATTCGGAGAACCGTCGGTAACACCTGAAATGTTTACAAGATGTACTACGGGAAGGAGGCTGGATTCAGGAAACGTTTGATCGTCAATAGGATCTATCGTGGGTGGATCGTTAACCTCATCGACCGTAACGTTAAACGTGCGGCTGACCTGTTTGGGATCCGTTGGATCGTTGTCCGTAACCGTGACGGTAATTTGAGCCGAACCCGAGCGATCAGCAGTGGGTGTAAATGAAATCGATCCCGAATTAGAACCCGGAGTGTAGTTAACCGTAGGATGTGGAATCAACGCCGTGTTGTTGGACGTGGCCGTAATGGTCACGGTCTGGCTATCCTCCAGCGGACCAGGCGAGATACCTGTAAGATTAACTGTGTGGGGGCCGGTGTCTTCATCGACGCCTATGTCTGCCAACGCTGCCAGTTCCGGAAAGTCGTTGACTGCGTTAACAGTTACGTCAAACGATACGCTGTAACTGGCGGGTGGCTCTTCTTCATCGGTTACCGTAACGGTTATTGTCACGGGTGTTCCGTTTGTAAACTGGTTGGCCACTGGCTGAAACGTCAGCGTACCCGTCTCGGACGTGCCATTATGGCTAATGACCGGATCCGGAATAATAGCTGGATTGCTGGAGACCGCTGTTACTGTAACAGGTTGTCCTTCATCACCAGCACCGGCACTTATATCAGTAAGGTTGATAACGTGCGGACCGGAATCTTCGTCAACTTGCTGATCGGGAATGTCTGCAATGAAAGGTTGCGCGTTGATGTCTTCAACAGACATTTCAAACGGCTGATCCACGAAGTCGACGCCATCCGATAAGCGCACCACAATGTTGGACTGCCCTGAGGCGTTGTTGGCGGCAGTAAAGGCGATGCTGCCCGTGGGTTGTGGTGACGTATAGTTCGTAGTGATGTTCGAGAATAATCCTGGATTTGAATTGCTCTGGATTGAGACCGTCAGGGCGTCGTTTTCATTCGGGGCGCCCGTCGTAATTCCCGTCAACATAACATTACCCGTCTGCCCTGCCATCAGGTGAAGACCAGTGATAGCGTTTAGCGTCGGCGGATCGTTGACGTTGTTTACGGTCAGGTTATAGTTAATAGAGTTGCTGTTGGCCTCCCCGTCACTTACGATGACATTGGCGGTCAGCGGTCCGAAGTAGTCCTTAACGGGTGTGAGACTGGCGCCGGAAGCCGTGTAATTATCACCTGGGCCAACAATTACCGTGAACGTTTCGTCGTCAGGATCGGTGATAATAAGTTCGGACGCGTCTATTGTGTGTGTCGTTTCCTCGTCAATGGTCACGCCCATGTTCATGACGCCGTCAATGACAGGTGGATCGTTGACGCTGTTCACAACAACATTGAAAGACCGCGAGAACTCAATGGCTGGGACGCCGCTGTCTCTCAATCGTACCGTAATGACAGCAGGGGAACCGCTTGAAGTGAACTGATTCGGAAGCGGTTGATAGCGCAGCATACCTTCGGTGCCTCCTCCGTAAGAGATGGTCGGCGGAGGAATGACGTCAGGCAAACTCGACTCAGCTTCAAATGTTACCGTCTGCGTCGTCTCTTCTCCCGGTCCTGGCGTTATTCCCGTGATTTCAATCTCCTGCTCCGGTGCGTCTTCATCGATGGAGGCATTGCTGATGGGATCGAAGAATGGAGGCGCGTTTGTATCGTCCACGGACACGGTGAAGTCCTTTTCGACAAAGTCGGTGCCGTCAGAGACGCGCACGACGATGACGGCTTCACCGGACATATTCGGTGCAGGCGTGAAGGTTATAGCGCCACTGGGGTTGGGCGATGTATAATTCACCACTACTGAGCTGAAGAGCGACGGCTGGCTGTTGCTCTGCACGCTCACGGTAAGCACGTCAGACTCGTTTGCCGCGCCAGAACTAATACCGGTAAGCGTCACGCTTCCTGCTGGCCCGTTTTCAGTAAGGTTGAGGTCATTGATATCGTCAAGCGTAGGCGGATCGTTGACTGCACTCACCGTCAGGCTGAAATTGAATGGCGCGCTTTCAGCTTCGCCATCGCTAACAACAACGCTGACATTCAAAACGCCGACGTAGTCTTCGTTCGGTGTAAGACTGGCGCCGGACGCGGTATAATTTGCCCCCGGCTGTACCGTCACTGTAAATGTGTTGTCGTCCGGATCGGTAATGATGAGGTCCTCGACGCCGATTGTCAGCATAGACTCCTCATCAATTGTTATGTCACTGCTGACGATGCCGTCGATCACCGGCGGGTCGTTGACGCTGTTCACAGTGACGGTGAACGACTGCGTCACTTCAAGAGGAGGATTTTCGCTGTCCCTTACCGTAACTGTTATGGTCACCGGGGGACCGCCCGTGGTGAATTGGTTGGGAAGCGGTTGATAGCGCAGCTCCGCGGTGGTGGAGGTTCCATCGTAGCTGATGATCGGGTTCGGGATGACCGAGGGCATGCTGGATACAGCCTCGACAGTGACGGTCTGAACGCCACTTTCACCTGCTCCAGGTGTGATGCCCGTGAGTACCACCACCTGTTCGCCGGCATCCTCATCTATGTCGTCATCGGCAATCGGATCAAGCGTTGGCGAGGCGTTTACATTCTGCACAGTGACGGTAAAGCCTTTATCTACGAACGCCTGTCCATCCGAAAGGCGAGCGATTATATCTGACGATCCGGATACGCCCGGATTAGCCTGGAATGTGATGCTGCCGGTCGGGTCGGGCGATGTATAATCGACGGTGACATTGCTGAAAAGACCATCATTTGTGTTCCCTTCAATAGTAACTGTAAGCAGGTCGTCTTCATTGTCCGCCCCGCTGAAGATGCCCGTCAGGGCAACGTCGTCCGATGTTCCGGCATTCAAGGTCAGCGACCCGATGTCGTCCATCGTGGGGGGGTCGTTAACGTTGCTTACTGATACCTCGAACGGAAAGGTTTGGCTATCAGCTGTCCCATCGTTCACCGTAAGGGTGACATCAAGGGTGCCGTAGAAGTCGGGGTCTGGTGTGAGCGTGTTTCCTGATGCGGAATAATTCACGCCATCCAGGATGGTGACAGTAAACGTCGCGTCACCATCGACATCGGAAATAATAAGATCCTCCGGGTCGATGGTAAGCGTGGTCTCCTCATTGATCTCAATATCCGATTCAACGAGGCCGTTGACCACGGGCAGATCGTTTAGGGGCCTTACAACGATCTGGTACCCGAACACCTCAGATGTTTCGTTGTCCGGGTCAGTCACAGTGACGTCTACGGTGAGGGGACCGTTGAAGTCGGGGTTAGGTATTACCCGTGTGTCTTCGACTGTGTAATCTGATCCGGCAAGTATATTGAGTGTAAATCCGACGGGGAAACCGCCGTCCTCATCCGTTACGTCAAGGTGACTGATATCAAGGTCAACAAAAGTGTCCTCATCGATCTCGGGTATGAAGTTCTGTCCGGTGATTTCTGGCGGTTGTGCGGGTAAAATATTACCCGACAAAAAAAACAGTATGCCAGTGAATAGCGGGCAAAAGTAGAGTTTTCGCATTCGAACCAACTGATAGACCGACAAATTTAATAAATATCTTACATCAATAAGCAGGCCCCGGGTAAGATTATGCACGGCACCCCTAACGGTCATTAGGATGAAAAAATGACCGGTTTGTGTATACCCCCTATCATTTGGGTCAAACCCCTTAGAGTTTTAATTTTAGCGCCCGAGTCTCATCAGCCGCTAAATCGCCATGGGCAGAATATTCGAGAAACGGAAGCATAAGATGTTTGCACGCTTTGACCGTATGGCCAAAGCGTTTACCCGCATAGGCAAGGAGATTTCGATAGCCGTCAAGCAGGGCGGTCCCAATCCCGACTACAACCCCAAGCTCCGTTTGGCCATACAGAATGCCAAGGGTGCGAACATGCCCAAGGACCGGATTGAGGCGGCCATTCGGCGAGCCTCATCCAAAGAGGAAAAGGACTACCAGGAAGTGGTGTATGAGGGCTATGCGCCCCATGGTGTTCCGGTGATCGTAGAGTGCGCCACGGACAACCCCACCCGGACGGTAGCCAACGTAAGGCTGCATTTCTCCAAGAACGGCGGCTCCATGGGTACGTCAGGATCCGTTACCTTCCTGTTCGAAAGAAAGGGTGTTTTCAAATTCGACCCGGACAAACTGAACCTCGAAGAACTTGAACTGGACCTTATCGATGCCGGCGCCGAGGATATCGAAGTGGATGAAGATGTGATCACGGTATACACCAAGTTCGTCGACTTCGGCAACTTCCAGAAATTCATCGAAGCCCGCGGCCTCGACGCACGCAGCTCCGAACTCCAATACATTCCCAACACCACCACCGCCCTACCCGAAGATCAGCAGGACGATGTGCTCAAGCTGATTGAAGCACTGGAAGGGGATGATGATGTACAGGCGGTGTATCATACTTTGCAATAGGTCCCTATTCCCTCGCAGACCCTTAGCGTTGAGACAACTCCAACACATCAACACATCAACACCCCGGCACGTCAACACTTCAACACATTAGGGTTGCAGAAAACGTTTGAAATCGCTATTTTGAGACTCACGCAAATTTGAATATCATGGGATGGGTGCGAAATATCCTTGAGGAAAAGGGGCATGCGGTGGTGTCGGTTCCTCCTTCGATAACGGCGTTTAACGCGCTGGAAGTGATGCGAGATATGAATGTTGGTGGGCTGCTGGTGGTGGATCAGGATACGCTCGTGGGAATTTTTACGGAACGCGACTACGCGCGCAAGGTGATTCTCAAGGGAAAGACATCACGGGAGATACCCGTGAGCGAACTCATGACCCCCAATCCCATTACAGTAACTCCGGACACTTCCATAGAAGAGTGCATGTCACTCATGACGAACAAATACATACGCCACCTGCCCGTCATGGAAGGCGATAAGATTGTAGGCGTAATTTCTATTGGCGACGTCGTGAGGTTTATTATTGACGAGCAGAGGTACATTATTGAGCATCTCGAACATTACATTACAGGAAGGTAACCGGTAATCAGTGGTCATGCGCGCCGGACCCCTTTAGGGGGTACACTGCCACAGCAACACTTCCGTCAACAGTCCCAACACCAACGTCAAGGCAGTGAGCACAATCATTAACACCACTTGCCCACGAGGGATGGTGACAGGCGGATCGGCGGCGGGACGGAAGTACATGGCGATAATCAGCTGGAAGTAGTAATAAACGCCTACAAGTGAGGCGGCGACTGCTATCAGCACTAATCCGATGTATCCCTCTCCTATCGCGCCGACAAACACGAGATACTTGCCAAAGAAACCAGCAAGCGGAGGAATACCGGCGAGCGACAACAAACTTACCGTCATCACAAATGCCAGGAACGGATTTCTCGATCCAAGTCCGTTAAAGGTGCCGATCTCAGCAGGATTGTCATCATCTGAAACGGATTGTAACACGGAAAACGCGGCAAGGGTAGCGACCACGTAAGCGGCAACATAATAGCCTATCGTCGACGCTCCGTTACTTCCTGGGGCTACCACGGCAATGAGCAGATAGCCGGCATGTGCAATTCCTGAATAAGCGAATATACGCTTCACGTTTTGCTGCATTACCGCAGTAGTGTTACCCACGATCAGCGTAATGATCGTTATCCATTGAACAACGTCCAGCCATTGAGAAGATACCTCTGAAAACGCAAGGGAGAAGAGTCGATAGAACGCACCGATAGCCGCTGCCTTCACGACAGTAAGCATAAAGCCGGTCACCACCAGTGGCGAACCCTGATACACATCGGGTGCCCAGAAATGAAAAGGCACGGCCGATAATTTGAAGGCCAGTCCCACCACCATCAACAATATGCCCGCGTAGGCATAAACCGGAAACCTCCCTCCTCCCGATGCCATCGCTTCGCCAATGCCATCCAGGTGGAATGATCCTGTACTACCATACACCAGCGCAATCCCCAGCAGGAGGAAGCCTGTGGCGAACGAGCCCATGATCAGGTATTTGATTGCAGCTTCGCCGGACAACACATCGCGAACGCGACTGCCCGCCAGCACATACAGCGACACCGACAGGATCTCGATGCCCAGAAACAACATCACCATGTTGTAATAGGACACCATGAATACCCCGCCTACAAGCGAAAACATAATGAGCGCAGTGTGGTCGCTTATGTCGGTGCGTTCACGCACGTATTGTGCAGACATCAGGAACCAAAGCAGTCCCGCAAGAGCGATAATGATGCTAAAGGCCAACGCCTGGTTGTCGAATCGCAACATCTCATGGAAGTACGCCTGCGACGTGTTCCACTCGGTCACTGCCAATCCAGCGGCGGACAGCAGGCCGATCGCCGCTATGGGGAGCAACCACCGCTTCAGGTTCGCGATCTCGGCAATCAGCGAAAAAATGCCCAGTCCGGAAAGTATATATACCGCAATCATGTTAACGCATCGTATAGTATTGCTGCAGGATCGTAACCATTGAGTCGACAGCGGCCTCCGATACCTTCAACACCGGTGAAGGGAACACACCGAGCACCAGTACCAGGAGCACCAGCGGATACAACACCACGCGTTCGCGTGTAGTCAGGTCCGCAAACAGGCCCGCAGCCTCCCGCTCCTCGCCAAGCACTGTCACCTGGTAGCTGCGCAACATGTACACCGCACCCAGTATCATCGTGAGAGCACCGAAAACGCCGAGCCACGAATCGAACCTGAACAATGAGTTGATCAGCATAAACTCCCCGACAAATCCACTCGTCAGCGGCAGCGCTATACTGCCCAACAACACGATCATGAACACCGTTGAGAAAACGGGCGCTTCCAGTCTGATCGCGCCCAGGCTCGTCATGTCTTCTGTATTCAGTCGCGATTGAATAATATCGATGACATAAAACAGTGCCACCACAATAATACCGTGACTGATCATCTGTATCATCGCGCCCTGAATACCGATGCGATCGAGTGTGAGAATGCCGGCAGCGATCAAGCCAACGTGCGCCATCGACGAGTACGCCACCAACCTCTTCAAATCCTTTTGCACGATTGCAATGCACGAGGCAAACACAATCCCAATCACTGCGAGGGTCAACGCTGTTGTACCCTCGGATTGAACACCTTGTGGCACCAGTGGAATGAGCCAGCGGATAAGACCGTAGACACCCATCTTCAGCATGATCCCTGATAACAGCATCGTTCCTTGCGCAGGAGCGGCCTGGTACGTATCGGGTTGCCACGTGTGGAACGGAAACACCGGCATCTTAATCGCAAATGCGATGAACAACGCCCAGAAGACCATCCGTTGATGTCCGGCGGGAAGACCGCGGGCGGCATCGTACAAAGCCTGAATGTCAAATGTATGCGGCGCAGGGGTATGGAAGTACACGTAAATAAGCGCCACGAGCATCAACAAGCTGCCAGCGAGTGTGTAAATGAAAAATTTCAATGTAATCACTCCACTGTTGGCCGCTCCCCATCGCAGGCACAGAATGTAAATGGGGATAAGTGCCAGCTCCCAAAAGATGTAAAAGAGAAATCCATCCAGCGCGCTGAACACTCCCACGAGGGCCATCTCCATGACAAGAATGAGCGCGTAAAAGGAACGCGATCGCGTTGTATCGGAGGCAAGTATAATAAATGGTGTCAGTCCTGTTGTCAACAACACGAGCAACAGGCTGATGCCATCAAGGCCGACATGATAGCGAATGCCAAGAGAACTTATCCATGATGCGTCGGTTTCAAACTGAACCGAGGCGTCAGTACGAAATTGAAACGCCACCCACAGGTTGATCAGCAACGCCGCAAACGCCGCGAAGGCTGCAAAGGTCCGCGCATGCCGCGTCTTCAGCGTCATCAGAATGATCGCCGCTATGAGAGGCAAGAATATCAACAACGTGAGCGCCATCACATTACAAGCATTTTAAGTGTGATCAACAACAACACGGCAGCAGCCATGACGAACACGTAAAATCCAGTGTTCCCCGTCTGCACCTTGCGGAAAGCCTGACCCAGTCCACGCACCACCCCACCGGTACTGTTGACGACCCGATCCACCAGCGCACGATCAACGATTTCATACAGCACTGTCGACAGGAGAAAAAGCGGGCGCACAATGAGCGCTTCGTATATCTCGTCGATGAAGTATTTGCGATTGAGCAATCGTGCCACACCACGCAATTTCGCCTCGTCCGGCTCGGGTACTCGTCCCATTCTGACGTACTCCCGATAGGCAAGCACAATCACCACAACTGTGAGTGTCACAATCACACCCATCAGGGTCAACTCTGTGCCGTGGGAAACATGATGCTGCTCCATTAGTCGCTGTGAGTCGGCGAACACCGGAGCGAGATAATTGCTGAATGCATGTCCTCCTCCCAGTACTTCCGGAATATTAACCCAACCACCCGCTACGGATAACACGGCCAATACGATTAGCGGGATTGTCATACTCCTGGGAGACTCATGAAGGTGTTTTTTTACATCTTCGCTCATCCTTGGCGTTCCCTTAAAAGTCAGGAAAAGCAATCTGAACATGTAAAACACCGTGAGCAACGATGTAAATGCCGCTGCAATCCACAACGAGAGGTTGTCAGCAAAAGCATTTGCGAGGATTTCGTCTTTGGAAAAGAATCCTGACAAGGGAGGAATACCTGAAATCGCCAGCGTCGCGATCAGGAACGTCAGCCACGTTACCGGCAGATGCTTTGCAAGGCCTCCCATCCTGCGAATATCCTGTTCACCGGCCATGGCATGGATTACACTTCCCGCACCCAGGAACAGCAACGCCTTAAAGAACGCGTGCGTCATCATGTGAAACATGCCTGTCGCATACGCGCCGGTTCCCATCGCAACGAACATGAGTCCCAGCTGACTGACCGTGGAGTAAGCAAGGACCTTCTTGATATCATTTTGACGAAGGGCGATAGTGGCAGCCATCAGCGCCGTGACTACACCCGTAACGGCAACAATATCCAGCGCCAGCGGTGACAGCGTATAGAGAATGTTGCTTCGCGCAATCATATACACACCGGCAGTCACCATGGTGCCGGCGGGGAAAAGCGTGAAAACCGGAGGTGGACCCGCCACCCGCCAGGCACAACAAGCAAAAAGTGGACTCAGACACGCATTTCG
>QGUY01000391.1 GCA_003242315.1 Bacteroidota bacterium | reverse complement strand
TAAATGTACTCTACGGTTTGATCGTTTGCTGTTAGGTTTCAGGTGTCTGCCAATGAATTGCGGCTAAATGATAAGAGCCGACCCCGGAAGCGCAATGACGTCCTCCGACGGTCGACTCTTACTCGAATCTTTACTATCGCTCGCCCCTATGGGGCTCCCCTCTTCACACTCACACTCCTTCCTCTACTTATCTCTTTCCTCGAGGAGCTTATGCACCCTCTTCTGAACCTTGGGGCTGTACTGATACGCCACCATCATTTCCTCGTACGTGGCCAGGTTAAGTCCCTCTTCCTGGATGCTGGATTCAATTTGCTCACGTACTTTTTGGTTTTCGTCAACAATTGATTGTGCTACAGCGTTGAAGGCTGCCAGTTCTTCAGGGGTGGCCTTGACCTGCTCTTTGATGGAGGGGTCGCGCTGACTTTGCAGTATTTGATTAAACCGATCTACGGTAAGACCTTTTTCCTGGATCTTTCCGATAATCTTTTCTTCGGTTTGCTGCTGGATCGTCGCCACCTTTTCGTTTGCATTCACAAACGATTCAAGTTCCTGGTCAGAATAATCCTCGCGAACATTTACCTGAGGCGTCCCCTGGTCCTGCGGAAGCGACTGTTTTCCGGGCTGTTGTTGGCCCGGCGACGGCGGTTGTTGGTCCTGCGGGAAGTTCGGGTCAGGCGTAGGTTGTGTGGGACCAGGCTGATTGTCCGGTGGATATGGTTGTTGCGGCTGTTGGGCAAACGTGACGGATGAAGCGATACACATAATCAATCCTGCGATGAACGCGATTGACCGATATCCGGTGATTTGTTTTGTTTTCATGAATTCGGGTTGTTATGGTGATACATGAACTTGTTTGAACTACCATAACCATTCCAAAAGCCTAATCCGCAGCGGAAATGAACCCGCACACCCGGAAATACGCCTGTAAACGAACATAATACAGGACGAGCGTCGCCCACCTACACGAGACGCGAGTATGATTGTGGACAATAATTACACAAATTGTAGAACCCCTAACGTTCAGCCCCCTGCTACACCATAGCGTACCAAACTCCATTATTACTGAATGTAAACACGTACACACATAAATACCTAAACGCGTCAGATCGTCGCAATCTTTTTATTACTAATCTCCTTCGGATACAACTCCCTGTATCGTAATTTCTGCTCAATCGCTTCGATCACGGGTGTGATGAAATCGACGCCGTAGAGCTGGCTGGCGTTGTTGAGACCGCCGGGGCTGAAGACGTTGATTTCCATGAGGTAAGAACCGACAATGTCGAGACCTACGAAAAACATGCCGTCGCCGACTAGCTTCGGACGAACCGTTTCAACAATTTCAAGAACCTCGTCGGTGATGGTGGCCTTTCCTGCCTTACCGCCGCGGTGGATGTTGCTGCGAATCTCGCCGTCTTTCTGAAGGCGATGGAGTGCGGCGATTTTGCCATCAACCTCGATGGGCCTACCATTTACGAGGAACAACCTGACGTCACCTTCCTGCGCTTCAGGCAGATATTCCTGCGCCACAACGTACCCATCGCGACTAATAGCCTCGAACATCTGATTGATGTTGTTGGCTTCCTTCTTGGTGACAAGAAATACGTTCCTTCCCCCCGATCCCTGCAGTGGCTTCAGCACCATTTTGCCTTTCGACTCTTTAAAGAATTCGGTGATGTCATCGACATTCCTGGTGATTACCGTGCGCGGTCTGACCTTTTCGGGATAGTGCTGAAAGTACATCTTGTTGATGGCGTCGTTCAATGTACCCGGATCGTTGAGCACAATTACCCCCTGCTTTACGGCTAGTTGTCCAAAGATCACGCCCATGGACTGTGCCCAGGGTCGTTTCTCGATCTCTTCGGCCGGATCATTGCGGAGCATCAGAACATCCAGGTCAGCCGCTGTAATCATAGTCTGCGGCGTTTCCTTGATTTCCGTAAGGAATGTTCCGGCGTTACGAAACTTGGTTTCAGGGGCCTTTCGGGCGTGAGCACCCATCTGACCGTCTGCTGTGTAGGTGAAGTCGCCAACACCTATGTAATACACTTCGTGGCCGCGCTTATGTGCCGTCAGCGCCAGGCCGGTGGTCGTGTAGGAAGTACTTTCCTGTGAGACCTTGTTGACGACGAATCCTATTTTCATATCTGTATCATGTTAAAAACTGTAATGCCCTTCTTCACACGGCGGATCTCCTTACTGTAGTCGTCTTCAAGAAACCTCGGCCTGATGGGGATAGGGCGAAGCACCTTTCGGTGCACCAACTCTTCGATGATGGGCAGGTAATCCTGCCGTATCTTTCCGATCAGCAGAGGTTCGATATCGTTGCCCTCTCTGATGTAATTCAGCAGACTCAAAAGACCTTTCAGGTATACCGCATCCTTCGTAAAACCACCGCCGCGATAGACCCGCATTGTGATCGAGAATGAACTTTCCGGCTTGAAGTCGTACTTGTCAATCAACATGTAAAATGTCTCTTCAAAAGGATAACCTGCCACCAGGTGTTGCACGGCCACTACCCGCGCCGCGAGTGTACGCAACCTGGGGTTGGTGAGTCCCCCTGAAATGTACTCCGCCAGAACTGCGAGTCCTTCCTGAAGTTGCTCGTATCCCGGAACACCAAGGTGAAACAACTTAAATGGTTGTGCCTTACCATTGAAATAGGTAACGACGTGAGTTCCGACCTCGTGTTGAATAAGGGCTTTCGCGCGGCGACGCTGTACGGTAAAACCGCTGTTGATTTTGAGAACCCCTCTCGACACGAGCACGCCAACAACATCCTTTCTGATTTCCACAGCGGGCTCAAGTCCGTCGTACTGCCGACGGAGGTATTCCATTTCCGCTTTTGCCATCGCAGCAAATTCTTCCGCATCGATCTGGTCGGACTTTTCTGTTTTGATCATCGGAGTTGCAACGAGCAAGCCACGGGCAACGTCGATAACGCTTTCCTCAAGGCGACCGAAAAGCTGGATGCTGCTT
>QGUY01000109.1 GCA_003242315.1 Bacteroidota bacterium | reverse complement strand
GAGCTCAAGTTCCTCGCGGGTTTTAATGCCGCGCAGTTCACCCATAATGCCGGCAAGGCGTTGCGTATTCAGATTGTTTTGCCTGCTTTCGACCGTCCTAAGCGTCGTGCCATCGCTGCGTGGATAGCCGGCTTTCGCCTTAAAGACCTCGATGAGGTCATACAGATCCGCGGAATCTGCCGGATTGTCCCTGACGTCATTGTAAAAGTCGAAGAACAGCACTTCGCTGAACTTCGAGAAGTCGAGGTCGTACTTCTTGAATTCAGTACTGTTGAATGCCTGCTCGAGTCCGAGCCGTGTACGGACCTGGTCGGCACCCAGGCGCCTTCCTTCCCACTTTTCGCGGGCGGGGTTGCGTGGCTGAACGAAGATGATCTCATTGTATGGCGTTCCGTTCGCTGCTGTCTGATTTTCCTTGAAGATGAGCAGCACGGCGTTTGGTTCGCGATAGCCTGTCAGGTAGAAAAAGTCCGGGTCCTGATGGTAGACATAGTCCACGTCGTTGGAGCGATTCCTGACGGGGTTTGCGAAGAATACGGCGACTGAATTCGGCGGAAGTTTTTCGCGAAGCTTCTGACGGCGTTGTTTGTGAAAATCGGAGGAAAGGAAATCTTCCGGCAGGTCAGGAAGCTGCGCGAACACGTTGAATGCGTTGCCAAGTATGAGCAGCAGAATGCAAATCCACAGGTTACTCGTCCGGATGGATCTCTTCGAGGAGATAATCCTTGCCCTTTCCATACGCGATTAGTTCATTTAAATGATAACGTTCGAGGGTGAGTGAGTCCTTCACCACGAAATCTCCGTTAGCCAGGATTTTCTCCACCGTGAACTCGTGAACCTCGCCGTGATTTACGAGTCTGTACTTCTTGCCGGTTCGCAGCACGTCTGTGGAAATTCCCGCCATCACAAGGCTTCTTCACGTTCCAGCATCAGGATGGACGCCTGGGGTACGATATAGTATTTTTCGTGTTCATAGATCACCTCGATCGCGCCTTTCTGCAGGAATATCGCAAGGTCCCCCTCCTGAGCCTGAAGCGGAAGGTACTTCACGGTATCCTCTCTGCCCTTCCAGATATCATCCTCATCCGTAGGGATGGGGAGCGGGTAGCCCGGGCCTACCTTGATGATGTATCCACTCTGTATTTTTTCCTTTTCCTGAACACCCGGAGGCAGATAGAGTCCGCTGTCAGTTCGGTCTGTCTGCTTCAAAGGCTTGATTAGCACGCGGTCGCCCACGACAATCAGATTTCTCAGCTTGTTGTCAGCCGTAACTTTCATAATACTCATGTGTCAACGGTCAAAGATACTATAATGCCCGCAAAAGGGGCTATTCCAGCCCTTTTTCGCGCATCTTTGTGAATTCACGGTACCTGCGTACCAGTGATACAAGAAACCCTGCCATAAGCACCAGAGTTCCAACCCACAATACGTTGATAAACGGTTTCTCCAGTGCTTTCAGCACCACCCAGTCCTTCTGCCGGGTGGCTACCCCCACGGTGAAGTCGCCGGTTTCAGGATGGATCGACACGAGCGATATCCGGACGCCCAGTTCGGGAATTTCGTCCGGGATTCTGCCGACCATTTTGTCTTTGATGACAAAATAGGGCTGTGCCGAATAGGACCTCCGTTCACCCTTGATCGTTACCTTAGCTTTCACCGCTACATCCTGATCGGTAAGCTCGACACCGGACACTTCATTCACCCGTTCAATACCTTCAAGCGTCGAAACGTAATCGTTCACAAAGAAGGGTTCGTTCATCTTCACGCGCAGTTCCTCCATTTCATTCCAGTCGTTGCGCGCTTCACCCGGCATTTCTACCGAAACATACGTGTAGAGGTCGCGGGTAAGCGACCGGCTGATGTCCGGTGACGAAACAATGCCCATTTGTTCGTTGGCCTGTACGCGCGGATATTGCACGAACTCGACCTTTCCATTCCTGCGGAATTGTATCTCGTAGTAGGTGTTCTCGGGATGGATTTCAAACTCCTCATTTGCCGAGAACAACTTTTTGCCTTCAAAGTATATGTCACGCCGCGCAACAACACGTCCCGGCGTGGGCGTCAGCAGGATGTCATTCCTGTCAATGTATCCCCGTTTTCCTCTCGGCTCTACGCGCGTACCCATGTATTCGATCTCATAGCCCGCCATAGTACGCGGCTCGTTCAGGAACAGCAGCAGATTGTCACGGTTAAACTCGTCGCTGAGTTCCTTCGATATCAGCATTCCTGTGTTGTTAAGCGACACAACTTTGGAATATCCTGAAGAAGCCATGATGCCTATCAGCATAAGCCCCATGCCGATGTGTGCGATCGCGCCTCCGGAAAGGCCGGGGCTGCTCTTAAGTAATGACGCCAATATGACACCATTGGCAACGACAGTGAAGATCGCCGCGAGCGTGAGCACGATGTACTTGACGGTATACACCTGGCCCACTGTGATCACAACTGCGAAAATCACGAGCGATAGAAGCAGGGGCGGTATGAGTTCTTTGCGGAGCTTTTCGGCATCCATCTTCCTCCACCAGAAGAACTGCCCTATCGCTGAAAGGATGGCCACAACAACGGCAAACCACAGCTGCACGTTGGAATAAAACTCCACCGCGTTTGCCCGCGGCGCGCGATTGCCCGCACCCCCGAAGAGGCGGGAGATCGCATTCAATACGGGCTTCGAAGTTTCCAACAGAACCTGGAAGCCCATCAACGCCAGCACGAGTACGCCAACGAAAATCCAGAACTCCCGCGACAGAAACGATACCTCACCCTGGGACGTGGGGATTTCGCGCCAGCGAACAGCCGCCAGCACAATCGCTCCCAGCATGAAGAAGAATAAGTAAACAAGAAGCTGCCCCGATAGTCCCAAATCTGTGAATGAGTGTACGGACGACTCACCAAGTACCCCGCTGCGAGTAAGGAATGTTGAATACAGGATGAGAACAAAAACGGTGATCACGAGAATGATTGACGACTTGAGCGCCACTTCGCTGTTCTTGTACGCATTCATCGTATGGATCGCGCCAACGAGAATCAACCACGGAACATAGACAGCGTTCTCGACCGGATCCCAGTTCCAATAGCCACCAAAGTTCAGGGTCTCATACGCCCAGTATCCGCCCATGAGAATACCAAGACCCAGGGAGCCTGCAGCAAAGATCGCCCAGGGCAACGCGGGTCGTATCCATTCGCGATAGCGTTTAAACCAGAGACCGGCGATACAATAGGAGAAAGGCACCAGCGTTGCCGCGAATCCGAGGAACAGCGTCGGCGGGTGAATCACCATCCAGTAGTTCTGCAGCAGGGGATTCAGCCCGTTTCCGTCTTTCGGAACAAACTCAGGGTTCATCTTGAACACCGGCGCATCGTGCATCACCTCACGCAGCAAAATGAATGGCGAGCTGCCAATCTTGACTTCGATAATCGGCAGCACCACACCCAGGATCATCGATGCGAGGAATGCCTGAACAAGCGCAAAGACAGTCATTACAGGCGCTTCCCAGAAGCGGTTCGTGATGATCAGCACAATACCCAGTCCTGCCTGCCAGAACATCCACAGCAGGAAACTCCCCTCCTGACCATTCCAAAATGTCGAGATCAGGTAGTGCGTCGGGAGGCTGCGGTCCGAATAGTTGAAGGCGTAATAGTACTCGAAGTAGTGTCGGGAAATAATGATGAAGAGGCAGATAACAATGCCGAGAACAGATGCAGCGTGGATGTAGAATCCAACTCGACCATTTACGAGCCACTGCCGTTTCCTCTCGGGATCGTCCGTCGCGGTTGACTTAAAGTAACTGAAGACGGTAACCAGCGAAGCGACGAATGCCAGAATAACAAAAAAGTGACCCAGGTCACCTATGAAATAATGCATCATTTCTTTTGGTCAGTCCCCACGAATAACACCACCATCCCCCCGTTACCCATGATCAGCCTCCTGAAGTCAATTTCGTGGGCTCCTGGTATTTGGAGGGGCACTTGAGGAGGATTTTGTCGGCCACGAAGGTGTCGTCCCTGTATCGACCCACAACCACCACTTTTTCTGACTTGATGAAGTCGGTTGGCATGGGTTCATTGTATTGCACGCGCTGTTCTGTTCCGTTTTCATCCACCATCACGAACGAGAATGATACCCTGTCCGCGCCCGGTGTAATGCCGACAACATGGCCCTCTTCGTCCTTTTTCAGTTCGCCGACGACGTGCAAGCTGCTCGTCCTGCCCGCTTCGGCCTCCGCGAGGGCCTGGTCAAACGTAACATAGGTGCTGGCATCGCCCGCGCTCATGATGATCACCCCGATAGCGGCAGCGATGGCGACTATAAGAAGGATATGCGTGATTTTCATGGCTTTCGGGGTCAAAATTACGGCAAAAAGCCCATACTCTCAGGCCACCGACGGAAAAAACGTGGAATCCCTCTAGGAGGTTCTGTTGGCCTGCTCCTTTTCCAGTTTGGTGACCTTCCTGTCAACCATGAACAGGTACACCAAAAGGCCCGCATGCACGATCAGGATAATACCTACGACAACATAGATCTTACCGTTAGACCGCATGACATCTGCCATTTCGACGTCTTTCTGTGCACTGGCGACTGTCGCAATCAGCAGACCTATGAGCGTGAGCAAGTATTTCATGTTACGAATTGATGTGAATCAGTTGGAGTTTGCGAATTTTTATTCGCAACGTCGAAATCCAGTAGCCGACGAGGAACCACGCTATCACAGCGGGGTAAAAGACGCGACGCATGGATGCGTCCATATCTTCGTCGTAGGCTCTAAACCCGGGATTGCCGCCACTGCCCGGGTGCAGCGAACTTTGAAGTCGGGGGATAATCCATATCAAAGGAATCATTGCGGCAAACGCGAACAAGTTGTAAACCGCGCTGAGCCGTCCCCGCTGCTCCTGGTTCTCCAGTGAAGCGCGCAGAACGAAATAGGCCAGATAGACGAGCAGGCTTATGGCGGAGCCGGTTTGCTTGGGATCGCCGTGCCAGTATGCGCCCCAGGTGTACCGCGCCCAAAGCATTCCCGTCAGGAGGCCCAGGATTCCAAAGGCCGTGCCCACATGGGCAAATTCAACTGAACGGATGTCGTACTCTTCCAGAGGATTGCGCAAATACCGCACGGCATAGTAGACCGAGAGGCAATACAGCAGGATCATTCCGAACCACATAGGCACGTGGAAGTACACGGCCCGAATGGATTCATTGAGAATGTCCAGTCGCGGAACGTCCCACAGAAGGCCCGCGGTGTGCACATACACCAGCAGGACCACTGCCGCAACCTTCATCCACAGTTTCATTGAATTCCCAAAATGAACTTACTTGAGTAAAGAATTTGCCTCCGGCGCTAGATTTCTTAGCTGCGCCAAATATAGGGGAACAACAAATAGGACAGGGCACCCGATATCACATTTATTCCCACCAGGTTCAGCATTTCATCGCGGCTCGCAGCCGCCTCAAGGCCATCCAGGGCGTTTTTGGTGATCCGGATCGCCATAAGCAGAATGCCTATCAGCACGGGAAAGCTCAAGACGGCCATGAGGACATTGGAGTTTCTTGCTTTCGACGCAATACCTGAGATGAGGCTCAGGGAAGCAGAAAAACCCAGACAGGTAAGGACAAGCCCCGCCATAAAGACAGAGGTGTCAGCCACGGGATTGTCGACAAAAAGTGTGAACAGGCCGTACCCCAGGAGTCCCAGCAGCAGGCAAAGGATAAAGTTGTAAATAATCCGGGTAAGGATGATCTCCTGGGCGCTTGCAACCATGTATAGGTACATCAGTGAACCCGGCTTTTCCCCAATAAAACTCTTGGCCACCGTATTCACAGCCGAGAAGAGAATCACAAGCCAAAACAGGGCAGACCATGTCGCCGGACTTATCACGTTCTGCCGGAGATTAAAGGTCAGGTAACAAATGAACACCAGGCTGAAAAGGTATAAACCTATGCCGGAGATGACAGACTTTCTGCGGAGTTCCAGGGTGAACTCCTTTCGAAGCAAGGCAACCAGATTATTCATCGCGTTGAGCCAGGACCCATGCATACCGGAGCCCGATAATCACGGCCGCGAGGATTATGCCCGCGATCAGGCCGCTCGCCAGCAGGACCGCCAGCTTGGGACTCACCGGTTTGTTCAACGGAGTAAAACCTTCCACAAGTTGCACACCACTTACCAATCTCAACCTTTCTTCCAACCCAAGCTTTCGCTCAAGGAGTTCCACCGTTCTCACGTACGCATCGGACGGATTCATCAAAACCATCGAACCTGATGAACTGCCAGTGCCCTGCGCAATCCTCTGTTTTACGGCTTCAAGCTTTTCAATTTCCTCAGCAACGCGTGCAATGAGTTCCTCATAAGCCCGCTTCCTTTCCTCGACACGGACCTTTACAAATTCGTTCTGCGCGATGTAGTTTATGATCCCCCTTTGCAGGTCGGGAAGAACTCCATTGTCTTTGATCCTGACGGTAACTATGATGGCCAGACGATCCTCCTCAGGTACGGTTTCGAGTGCACCCCTCATAGTAACTTTGCGTATGGCCGCAGCCTGCTTCTCTGTAATGCCCAGGCGTTGTGCAAGGATTGGATAGTTTCCATCGCGCACAAGCGCGTTAAGGTTATCAGCTAATTCCAGGCAGTACGACTCCGTGAGAATGGATGAATAGATCAGCATTCTGCTTTCATACACCCTGGGGGAAGAACTCCATAACCATATAGCCAACGCAATGGTGACCCCAAGGCAGCTGAGGATAAGTACAAGATTTCGTCGGAGTGCCCGTATCGATTTTGCCAACAACGTTACCAGGTCGATGTCCTCTCGGTGTGTTTGGTTCATGCGCGGGCTACTCTGTATTGCAGTAAATCAGCGCTAAATTATTACTTTTGCCTGCTTTTCATATCATTTTTTCGGATCCAGATCTTAAATGCCGTCCAAAAAAAGGATTTTAGTCACAGGCGCAGCAGGTTTCATCGGCTTTCATCTCAGCAGGAAACTCTGCGGGCTTGACTACCTCGTTACAGGTATCGATAACCTCAACGACTATTACGATCCCAACCTCAAGCACGCAAGGTTGAATCTCCTAAAGCAGGAACCATCCTTCGACTTCAAACCGATAGATCTAACGGATCGCGAAGCATTAAGCAATCTTTTTGCTGAGAAGCGCTTCCAGGTAGTGGTGAACCTCGCGGCCCAGGCAGGAGTACGTTATTCCCTTGTGAATCCACACGCATACCTGGAGAGTAATATGCACGGCTTCCTCAACGTTCTTGAGGCATGTCGTCACAACCCTGTTGAACACCTGGTGTACGCATCATCAAGTTCAGTATACGGAGCCAATCGCGCAATGCCTTTTTCCGTTCACCACAATGTCGATCACCCTATCTCGTTGTATGCAGCATCGAAGAAGGCGAACGAGCTAATGGCCCACACTTACTCCGCACTTTACGGCATGCCAACAACGGGGCTGAGGTTTTTCACGGTCTACGGTCCGTACGGCCGTCCCGATATGGCGTTATTCATATTCACCAAAGCGATACTCGAAGGCAAACCGATAAATGTTTACAACCACGGCAAGATGAGTCGCGACTTCACCTATATCGACGACATCGTTGAGTCGATCGCGCGTCTCATCGAAAAGCCACCGACTCCCAATCCGAATTGGGATGCTAAAGCACCGGATCCCGCTACAAGCTTCGCCCCGTATCGCATTTATAACATCGGCAATAATCAGCCTGTCCCCCTCGTCCGTTTTATTGAGATCATTGAGGAAAAGCTGGGAAAGAAGGCTATTCGACAACACATGGACTTGCAGGACGGCGACGTACCCGAAACGTATGCTGATGTGGAAGACCTGTTCAGGGCAGTGGACTTCCGTCCCGCTACGCCCATCGAAACCGGTGTGGGACGGTTTATCGACTGGTACAAAGAATACTATAACATAAAATAGAATGGATAGAATTGGAGTCATTGGCCTGGGATACGTCGGCCTTCCGTTAGCCGTTGAATTCGGTAAGGTCATGGACGTCGTGGGCTTTGACATAAATCAAACACGCATCGATGAACTGAAAAGGGGACATGACCGAACCCGTGAAGTTGAACCTGCAGAATTATCGCAGGCGAAAAAGCTGACCTTTACATCTAACCTGGAAGACCTCCGCCCGGTCAATATTTATATTGTCACTGTACCCACACCTGTCGATGCTTTCAAGAAGCCAGACTTATCTCCCCTCATCAGTGCCAGTAGAACGGTAGGTCGGGTTCTTAAGAAGAATGATATCGTTATCTATGAGTCCACCGTGTTTCCGGGTTGCACGGAAGAAGTTTGCGTACCTGAGCTGGAGCGTGTCAGTGGTCTGAAATTTAATGTCGATTTCTTCTGCGGGTACTCACCGGAACGGATCAACCCCGGCGACAAGGACCGGCGCGTGAGCAACATTAAGAAAGTCACCAGCGGCAGCACACCCGAAATCGCTGAACGTGTAGATCAACTCTACCGCAAGATCATTAAGGCAGGAACACACAAAGCATCGTCGCTGAAGGTCGCAGAAGCGGCCAAAGTCATCGAAAACTCCCAACGCGATATCAACATCGCGTTTGTGAATGAACTGGCGATGATTTTTGAAAGAATTGGCATCGATACCACGGAGGTGCTGGAGGCGGCAGGCACGAAATGGAACTTCTTGCCGTTTAAGCCGGGTCTCGTAGGCGGACACTGTATTGGCGTGGACCCGTACTACCTCACGTACAAAGCTGAAGGACTTGGCTACCGGCCCGAAGTAATTTTGTCCGGAAGGAGAATCAACGACAACATGGGAATTCACATCGCCACCTGTGTCATAAAACTGATGGCGAAAAAGGAACTGCCCATAAACAAGTCCGAGATCCTCGTGCTTGGCATCACTTTCAAAGAAAACTGCCCGGATATCAGGAACAGCCGCGTAATCGACGTCATCCGTGAATTGGAAAGCTATGGGGCTTCAGTAGACGTTTACGATCCGCTCGCCGACCGCAAGGAAGTAGAACACGAGTATGGCCTGAAGCTGGTTGAATCGCTGGACAAGAAGTATCACGCGATCATCCTCGCGGTAAGCCACAAGGAGTTTTCAGAACTCGACTGGAGTAAGATACGAAATCACAACACTGTCGTCTACGATGTAAAATCGTTCCTGGACCGATCGACTGTTACAGCCCGTTTGTAGAATCCTACCTTCACGACATGGAGCCAATCAAAATGGTTGATCTTCACAAGCAGTACCTGAAGATCAAGGACGATGTTGACAGCGCTATCGAGGAGGTGCTTAACGAGACGGCCTTCATTCAGGGGAGACAAGTTAAGGAATTCGAGGCTGCGCTTGCCACGTACACCGGAGCACGGTACGTCATCTCCTGCGGCAACGGAACGGATGCGCTCCAAATCGCCCTGATGGCGCTCGATCCAAAACCCGGCGATGAAGTCATTCTGCCTGTGTTTACATACGTCGCCACCGCTGAAGTGATCGCGTTGTTGCGTTTGACACCGGTGTTTGTCGATGTCGACCCACGCACTTTCAACATCGACGTTGAGCAAGCAGCAGCAAATATTACCGAACGAACTAGAGCCATCGTGCCGGTACACCTGTTCGGCCAGTGCGCCGACATGGAGCCGTTGATGGGTATTGCCCGGCAACATGGCATAGCCATTATTGAAGATGCCGCTCAAGCGCTTGGCGCCCAGTATCGTTTCGCCGACGGAACCTTGCGACACGCAGGCGTCATCGGTCAGATAGGCTGCACCTCCTTCTTTCCATCAAAGAACCTCGCATGTTTTGGCGATGGTGGCGCAATGTTCACCAACGACGATGCGTTGGCGGAAAAGTTGCGGATGACAGCAAACCACGGGCAAAGGGTCAAGTATATCCACGACCTTGTGGGCGTGAACAGTCGACTCGACACCCTCCAGGCAGCGATCTTGAAAGTGAAGCTCGCACACCTCGATGAGTACGCCAGCGCGCGGCAACGGGCTGCCGCGCATTATGATGAAAGCCTTAACGGCATCGACGGGTTAGTGCTTCCTCTCCGTGCGAAGAACTCAACCCACGTGTTCAATCAATACACCGTGCAGATTGCGAACGGCAGAAGAGACGCACTGAAGGCATTTCTTCAGGAGAAGGGTGTCCCCTCGATGGTGTATTACCCTCTTCCGCTTCACTTTCAAAAGGCATACAAGAACCCGCAATACGGTGCAGGTGCCTTTCCTGTGGCTGAAAAGCTGTCGGAATCTGTACTCTCGCTTCCCGTCCATACGGAGATGACAACTGATCAATTGGACTATATTTGCGACGTTGTGCGAAGCTTTTTCAGATCGCAATGAATCATGAATCGCAACCTCTGACATGAAAGGCATTATCCTTGCTGGCGGATCAGGTACGCGGCTATACCCCGCCACCCGGGCTGTATCGAAGCAGTTGCTCCCGGTATATGACAAGCCGATGATTTATTACCCTTTGTCGGTACTGATGCTCGCCAACATCCGCGAAGTGCTGATCATCACCACTCCGGACGATTTGCCGCTGTTTCAAAAACTTCTAGGCGATGGTTCATGGATCGGCCTTTCTATTTCCTATGCGGTGCAACCCAAACCTGAAGGGTTGGCGCAGGCATTCATTATTGGTCGTGATTTCGTCGCGGGACAACCCTGTGCATTGATTCTGGGCGACAACATATTTTATGGATACAGTCTTTCCAATCAAGTAGAGGAAGCGGCCCGCATCCGCGATGGCGCCATTGTATTCGGATACTATGTGAACGATCCTGAAAGATACGGCGTCGTGGAATTCGACGACCAGGGTCGCGTCATCTCTATCGAAGAAAAGCCCGAGCAGCCGAAGTCGAGCTATGCAGTGACCGGCCTTTACTTTTACGACGGCACGGTGGTCGACAAGGCCTTACAGGTGAAGCCATCCAAACGAGGTGAACTGGAGATTACAGACCTGAACAGACTTTACCTGGAAGAAAACAAACTCACGGTCAAGTTGCTCGGCAGAGGCATGGCTTGGCTTGACACGGGAACGTTTCAATCGCTCCTTGCCGCGAGCAACTTTGTCGAGTCCATTGAAGAGCGCCAGGGCCTCAAGATCGCCTGCCTTGAAGAAATCGCCTATCGCAAGGGATACATCACCGCCGCGCAGCTTGAAGAACTGGCGAGCCCGTTGCTAAAGAATTCCTACGGCGCATACCTTATGAAGCTGCTTCGGGAAAAGAGTCCATTTCAGGCTCCAGGAAAAAATTAATTCGATATGAAGCCAGCGAGGGTTCTCGTGACGGGTGCTAACGGCCAACTTGGAAGCGAACTTCGCCAACTAAGCCCACGCGTCGACGATCTTGATTTCACATTCGTCGATGTCAACGAGATGGACTTCCTCCACGAGGACAGTGTACGCGGTTATTTTGATGGCAAGTCTTTTGACTTTATCGTCAACGCCGCCGCCTTCACTCAGGTGGATGAAGCGGAAAGCAAGAAAGATCTGGCATTCGCAATCAATGCGCGAGCGCTTGAAGTCTTGTGCGACGTTTGTCAACACAGCCGCACGCGGCTGGTCCATATTTCCACCGATTATGTATTCGATGGCCGTGGCTGTGTCCCCTTGCGGGAATCTGATACGCCCAACCCTCAATCCGTATACGGACGTTCAAAACTTGAGGGCGAGCAGATTGTTCTGAATCGGCTGCCGAACGCATATGTTCTGCGCACATCGTGGCTGTACTCCACATTCGGAAAGAATTTCGTAAAAACCATTTCGCGGCTCGCCAGCGAAAGGGATACGCTTAACGTGGTCGCTGACCAGGTCGGTTCGCCGACCTATGCACGAGACCTTGCCGATGCGATAATCCGCATTATGCGGTCAGTCAATCAGGGCTCCGTTGACAACCCCGGCGTTTATCACTTCGCCAACGAGGGCGCCGCGTCGTGGTACGACCTGGCTTGTGCCGTCGTGAGAATCAAAAGCTATCGCTGTGTCGTTCAGCCCATACGCACCGATGAATATCCGGTCGCGGCACGCCGGCCGGCGTACAGCGTGCTTGACAAGCGCAAGATCCGATCGACGTTTGGACTTGAGATTGACAACTGGTATGATGCGTTGATGCGATGCCTGGCTGGAAGTACTGAACCCCATAGGACATTGGACACATAGAGGTCACATAGAGGGTTTTTGTGATGACATCAGCAGACAACCCTCTCAACTCCACCTATGTGCTCCCTATGTGCCATAGGT
>QGUY01000108.1 GCA_003242315.1 Bacteroidota bacterium | reverse complement strand
TCTCTACGGGGAAACTTTTGTCATTCCGGAAGCCAAGATTGAAGAACAGGTCATGACTGTTCCCGGAACTGATGGACAAAAGATGAGCAAGTCGTACGGCAACATCATCGACATATTCCTTCCGGAAAAACAGCTGCGCAAGCAGATCATGTCGATCGTTACAGACAGCACACCGATGGAAGCACCCAAGGATCCCGACAGCGACACGGTCTTTGCTTTGTATTCTCTGATTGCAGATCCTTCCGATGTGAAGCGCATGCGTAACAAGTACCTTGATGGCAATTATGGTTACGGTCAGGCCAAGCAGGAGCTCTTCGAGCTCATCATCACTCGTTATGCGAAAGAGCGCGAAACTTTCAATCTTTATTACGAGAACGCAGCGCTGCTCGAAGAAAAGTTGCAAAAGGGTGAAGAGAAAGCGCGCGTGATCGCCCGCGACGTGTTAGAACGCGTTCGCAAAAAGCTTGGGTTCGCCTAAAGAAATTGCAGTACGGTCAAGCCTTCCAGACCACTTCGTTCTGATCCTTGCCTGTTCGGAGCAGGATGCGCAGTGGATTGGCTTCCAGGATGAGTCGCGCTTCTTTTTTCGGCCCGCGTTCGATTTCCACAGGTACACCATCTCCCATGTATGCGATAGGCAACAGGACGTCGTTCTCCGGGCAATGATTGTTATGCACTTCCTGGAGTACCTTCTCCAGATAGGTTCCGTACTTTTCCTGGAACTCATCTTCCATATCGTGCAACTCTTCTTCCAGTTCGTCGTACCTGGGATTGCTGTAGTCAACGGCATTCAGTTCCCGCCTTTTTTCAGCAAGTCTGCCGAGTGCCCGGTCAACCTCCTTCGCGTCCATAGGGATAAGGGATAATAGTAATTTTTCCATAAATATTGGACAAATCGCGCGATTAGGAAAGCGCCGGCCAACTTCTTCGCCAAAAGATTCGGGTTCTCTGTCGACCTTCCTAAATTTACCGTAACCTAAACGTGTGCATACATGAATGAAGACTTCCTCCCCATCCAGGGTACCGACCACATAGAATTTTATGTGGGAAACGCCAAGCAGGCGGCAGCGTACTACCAGCACGCTTTCGGTTTTCAACAGATCGCTTATGCAGGACCGGAGACCGGCGTGCGCGACAGGGCCTCATACGTATTAAAGCAAGGCAAAGTTGTGTTTGTTCTCACGAGCGCACTTCGGCCCGATTCACCGATAGCGGAACACGTACATCTTCATGGCGATGGTGTAAAAGTACTCGCACTTACGGTAGCAGATGCTGAAGCGGCCTTTCGTGAAACCACAACACGCGGTGCCGAACCAGTCGCAGAACCCAAACGCCTGAAGGATGAACATGGTGAAGTTGTCACATCATCCATCAAGACCTACGGCGACACGGTCCACACTTTTGTAGAGCGACGCGATTATTCCGGCGCTTTCCTGCCGGGATATCATCCCGTAACACCTGAAGTGTCCGTAACGCCGGTGGGTTTCAAATACGTCGACCACTGCGTAGGCAATGTATACCTGGGGGAAATGAACAGGTGGGTGGAGTTTTATGAAAAGGTAATGGGCTTTCGCCTGCTTGTAACGTTTGATGACAAAGACATTTCCACAGAATACAGTGCGCTGATGTCAAAGGTTGTCTCGAACGGCAATGGTTATATCAAGTTCCCCATCAACGAACCCGCTGAAGGCAAAAGGAAATCACAGATCGAAGAGTATCTCGAATTTTACAACGGCCCCGGCGTTCAGCACATTGCACTCGCTACCGATGATATCGTCAAGACGGTGAGCGAACTTCGGAAAAGAGGCGTGGGATTTCTTCATGTTCCTGAAGCTTACTATGACGATATACCGGATCGCGTTGGCGATATTGACGAACCGCTGGACCCGCTCCGGAAACTCAACATTCTTATCGATCGCGACGACGAGGGCTATTTGCTTCAGATCTTTACCCGCCCGGTAACCGATCGCCCCACCGTCTTCTATGAGATCATTCAACGCAAGGGCGCAACCTCGTTTGGAAAGGGCAATTTCAAAGCCTTGTTTGAAGCCATCGAACGTGAGCAGGCGCTGCGCGGTAACCTGTGACCGCGCCATTCGCCAAAAAATATCACTCCGTTGGCACCGATTAGACTGCCTTTTCTAATTTTGAGCCTCATTCCTTAACCATGGAAACTACTGTACTGGAAGAGGTAAAGCGAAAAGCCCAAAAGTGGCTCGATAGTCCCTTCGTGGACGACGATACCAAGCGAGAGATCCGGGAGCTGATGAGCAGCCCCGACAGCAAGGTGCTGGTAGACAGTTTTTACAAGGACCTGGAGTTCGGTACCGGCGGCCTTCGCGGCATTATGGGACCCGGCTCCAACTGCGTGAACCCATATACCATTGGCATGGCAACCCAGGGCTTTGCCAACTATCTCCTAAAGAGCTTCCCGGGGCAAAAGGTCACAGTGGCCATCGCACACGACAGCCGGAACAACAGCAGCCGACTGGCGCGCATAGCCGCAAACGTTCTTTCCGCCAACGGCATCCTCGTAAAGTTGTTCCCTGAGCTAAGGCCGACACCGATGCTCTCCTTTGCCATTCGCTACCTGCGTTGTCAGGGTGGTATCGTCATCACTGCGTCGCACAATCCCAAGGAATACAACGGATATAAAGTTTACTGGTCCGATGGCGCGCAGGTTGTGCCTCCACACGACGGCAACATCATTCGCGAAGTGAAAGCCATCACCGACTTTTCCCAGGTAAAGTTTGATCCTGTTCCGGAGAATATCACGCCGATCGGACCTGAAGTTGAAGATGCGTACTATGACGAAGTCATAAAGCTCATTCCCAATCGCGATGCCATCAAAAGACAACACAATATTCCTCTCGTTTACTCAAGTCTCCATGGAGCTGGCATTACCATGGTTCCTGAGTGTCTGCGTCGCGTAGGCTTTACGAACGTTCACGTTGTTGAAGAGCAGAAGCAGCCGGATGGCAACTTCCCTACTGTAAAGTCGCCCAATCCTGAAGAAAAATCTGCCATGGAGATGGCCATCGCAAAAGGGCGCGCTGTAAATGCCACGATGGTGATGGCAACTGACCCTGATACCGACCGGGTGGGGATTGGTGTTCGAAACAACAATGGCGAGTTTATTCTGCTCGATGGCAACCAGGCGTTCAGCCTGTTGATGCAATTCCTCCTAAAGAACGTCGGCAAAGCATCGGGATACATCGCAAAGACCATTGTCACCACCGAGCTGGTTGATACCATGGCGGCTCATTATGGCATTGCCTGCTACAATACGTTGACCGGCTTCAAGTACATCGCCGAATTGATGGGCAAGCTGGAGGGCAAGGAACAGTTCATAGCGGCGGGAGAAGAGAGTTATGGTTATATGGTTGGCGACTTCGTCCGCGATAAGGACGCAGTGTCGGCCTGCGCCTTCTTTGCGGCCATCGCCGCGAGCGCAGCAGACGAAGGACGGTCCATATACGATTCTCTGATCTCGATGTATCTTGAATTCGGTATGTACCAGGAGCGACTGATCACACTTACGCGGACGGGACGCGAAGGTGAACAGGCGATCCGGACGATGATGGAGAACTTCCGTTCGCGCGCACCAGAACGCATCGCTGGTCAGCGTGTTGTCCGCTCCCTCGACTACAAGTCGGGCATAGAAATCGATCTCGAGACAGGCAAGGAAAGCACCCTCACCCTGCCCAAGTCGGACGTACTTCAATTCTATCTTGAAGACGGCAGCAAGATCTCCGTGCGCCCCTCTGGAACGGAGCCGAAGATTAAATTTTACATCAGCGTAAACACGCCGCTCGCCTCCGCCGAGCAGTATGAGGCGACGAGGAAGAAGTTGCAGGAAAGGTTGGACACGATTGAAAATGCCCTTTTGGGATAAGAGGCAGAGGGCATGGAAATAAAAGACAACGTTTTAACTTTGCCCTCTTACCTTTGATTGTCGGGGAATGAAGACGGTGGCATTTTACACATTGGGGTGCAAACTGAATTTTTCGGAGACATCTACGATCTCCCGGAAATTCGAGGAAAAAGGCTACCGGAAAGTCGATTTTACGGCTACACCCGACATTTTCATCATCAACACCTGTTCCGTTACGGAGAATGCAGACCGAAAGTGCCGCAAGGTGGTGCGGGAGGCCCGCAAGATTTCACCCAACGCATTTATCGCGATAATCGGATGTTACGCCCAGTTGAAGCCGGCCGAGATCGCCGGCATTCCGGGAGTTGATGCCGTGCTGGGCGCCGCGGAAAAGTTTCGCCTCGTGGAGTTGCTCGACGGCTTTGAGCGGCCGGCAGCGCCTCGCGTGTTGGCATCTCCGGTGGAGCGGGCTAATACCTTTAATGCGTCCTGGTCGCTTCACGACCGAACCAGAACGTTCCTGAAGGTTCAGGATGGCTGTGACTATTCCTGTTCGTTCTGCACCATACCGCTTGCCCGTGGAAAATCGCGCAGCGAGACGATAGAAAACGTAGTGTCCGCCGCCCGGACCATTGGCGAGTCGGGCGTGCGCGAAATTGTCCTTACCGGCGTAAACACCGGCGATTTCGGGATACGGAACGGGCATCGCGAGGACCGCTTCATCGACCTCGTCCGGGCGCTTGACCAGGTCACCAGCGTGTCCCGGTTCCGGATTTCCTCGATAGAGCCCAACCTGCTGACCGATGAGGTTTTGGACTTTGTAGCGGGTTCAGAGCGTTTTGTGCCCCACTTTCACGTTCCGCTTCAATCGGGCAGCAACAAGATTCTGCGGCGTATGCGGCGCCGATACCTGCGTGAATTGTACGCCGACCGTGTGCACCGAATCAAGCAGCAAATACCTCACTGCTGCATTGGCGTCGACGTTATTGTGGGTTTTCCGGGGGAAACGGAAGCGGATTTTCTCGACACTTACCACTTCATAAATGATCTGGATGTTTCCTACCTGCACGTATTCCCCTATTCTGAACGGGCGAATACACCAGCCGCAGAAATGACACCAGTAGTGCCAAAGGCTGAGCGTGCGCGACGCTCCGAGATGTTGCATATCCTGTCGGACAAGAAGCGCAGGAAGTTTTACGAAGACAATGTAGGACGGGAAGCAGATGCCTTATTCGAGACACGCGATGAGGGTAACGAGATGACGGGCTTCACCGAAAACTACATCAAGGTAACCGCTCGGTTCGACCCCCTGGCCATCAACGATATCAGAAGAGTGAAGCTTACAGGCATCTCAGCGAACGGATTTATGGAGGTAAGTGAAGTGAACGAAGAAATCCTTACACATCATCACTAGGGCAATTTTTACTCACTGTAAAAAGTAACCACCAAACTTTTACTTCACGGACAAGATCTCAATGCACTGAGGTCGAAACCATTAACCATCCGCCGTGTATTGTGTAATTCAAGATTTTTCCGGGAATCATTTCGCATCGAAAGTAATTATCATAGTGTTCTTACGTTGTACCCAATCGATGTGGCATCGCATTGCAGGCGCTTGTTGAGCGCATGTATCTTTGTACCGCAGGTTGTGAAGAAATTCAATTTATCCAGGAGTTGGTGCAGTGAAGTTGGGGGATTTGGCAGCCCACCCTGGAGAAGGTTTTGGTGAAGATGGAAGGATGGGGTTTGCCAATAGGGGCGTTTTCCGGAGACGGAGGCGTCCCTTTTTTATTGGATCATTCCATCTTTGATTTCGAGCCGACGATCCGCCATCTGGGCGAGCTCCTCGTTGTGTGTAGCGATTACAAACGTTTGTCCCATCTTATCCCTCAGCGTAAAGAACAACTGATGGAGTTCGTACGCATTCTTTGAGTCGAGGTTTCCGCTCGGTTCATCTGCAAATATCAATTTGGGTGAGTTGATGAGGGCGCGCGCCACAGCGGTACGTTGTTGCTCCCCGCCCGACATTTCCGAAGGCTTATGGTCGCGACGCTCTGCGATGCCCAACAATCCCATGAGTTCCTCGGCGCGTGCGCGCACCTCGTTCTCACGTCGTCCGCCGATAAGGCCAGGGATCATAATGTTTTCAATGGCCGAGAATTCAGGGAGCAGGTTATGGAATTGAAATACAAATCCTATCGACTGATTTCGGAAAGCCGCCAGCGCCTTCGTTCCCTGGAGGAAAACGTCCTGACCCAAAATGAATACCTTACCACTATCGGGCGTATCAAGAGTTCCAAGGATGTGCAGCAGTGTACTTTTCCCGGCACCGGATGATCCAACGATAGCAACAATCTCTCCCGGCTTAATGTGGATGCTGATGCCTTTCAGCACGTTTAATTGTCCGTACGACTTGTGAATATCTATGGCCTTTAACATCGGGCTTTCAGCGGGAGCGGGATTTGAAATAAAGCCTTAAATAAACTAGTTTCGCCTCAAATTAAAAACTAATGAACATTCACGAGTACCAGGGCAAGGAGCTCCTTCAGCGTTACGGCGTTACGGTGCAACGCGGTGTTGTTGCCGACACACCGGATGGAGCTGTGGCTGCTGCAAAGGAACTTCAGGCGGAAACAGGCACCCAATGGTTCGTCATCAAGTCGCAGATACACGCCGGAGGTCGCGGAAAAGGAACCATTCGCGAAACAGGATCGAAGGGTGTGGTAGTTGCCAAAGGCATTCACGAAGTGGCCGATAAAGTCAAGGCCATCCTGGGTGGCACGCTGGTGACACACCAAACAGGCCCTGAAGGCAAGCGCGTAAACAAAGTCCTGGTGGCCGAAGATGTGTACTATCCCGGCGAACTAGAGCCGAAAGAATACTACATCAGCATATTGCTTGATCGCGCGAAAAGCTGTCCCGTGCTGATGGCCTCCACGGAGGGCGGGATGAACATTGAAGAAGTGGCTGCTACCACTCCGGAAAAGATCATTAAGGAATGGATCGATCCGGCTATAGGTCTTCAACCCTACCAGGCGCGCAGGGTTGCGTTCTCGCTCGGCCTTGAAGGCAATGCGTTCAAGGAAGGTGTTAAGTTCATTACGGCGTTGTATAAGGCGTATGTTGGACTTGATGCATCGCTGTTTGAGATCAATCCGATGCTGAGGACATCCGATGGGCGTATTTTGGCGGTTGACGCAAAGGTCAACCTGGACGACAATTCCCTGTTCCGTCACAAGGACCTCGCTGAACTGCGCGATGTGACCGAAGAAGATCCGCTTGAGGTAGAGGCAAGCAAGTCAGGGCTGAACTACATCAAGCTTGATGGCAACGTGGGATGCATGGTGAACGGTGCAGGACTGGCCATGGCCACGATGGACGTCATCAAGCTATCCGGTGGAGAACCTGCCAACTTCCTCGACGTAGGCGGAAGTGCAAATGCTGAAACCGTAGAGGCCGGATTCAGAATTATCCTCAAAGACCCGAACGTTAAGGCTATACTGATCAACATCTTCGGCGGCATCGTAAGGTGTGACCGCGTTGCGAACGGTGTGGTGGAAGCGTATAAAAAAATCGGCAATATCCAGGTGCCCATCATCGTCCGGCTTCAGGGCACCAATGCAGAGGAAGGAGCGCGGATCATTGAGGAGTCTGGATTGAAGGTTTTCCCTGCGATCTTGCTGAAAGATGCAGCTCAACGAATAAAAGAGGTACTTGCTTAAATTTTTGATAAAAACCGCAATTTTTTGCCTATATTTATTCGACAATACGGCGTTAAGCAGCCTATGAAAAAGGGAATTTTACTACTTTTTGTACTGACCCCGTTGGTGGCAATCTCCCAGACATTTTACGCCGTCAGAAAGGAGAGGTCGTTGATTCTCGTTGGAGGTATTGGAACAGCATCATACTTTGGCGATCTGAAAGACCCGGGTGATCTCATCGATTTCAAACCAAGCGTGAGTGTCGGATTGCAGATGTATTTCACGCCGCGAATTGCGGTGAGGTCTGAGCTGACATACTACAACATTAAAGGCAATGACGCGAGTTCGTCGGATCCTTCACGCCAGAGACGAAACCTCTCTTTCACTTCGAGCAACTTTGAACTGAACGCAGTAGGAATTGTAGACCTCTTCCCTCTTGGTCGCCGCTTCTACCAGCGACCCGGTGTAAACCTGTATGGGCTTGCCGGAGTCGGGGCGATGTATATGAATCCAATGGCCGAGTACAACGGTCAAAAGTATGCCCTCCAACCGCTGCAAACGGAAGGCGTCTCATACAGTCGCTTTCAATTCATTATTCCATACGGTCTCGGTATGCGTTTCAAGGCTGGGCCGTTCTTCAACATCGGCATTGAAAGCGTTTGGCGGAAGACGTTCACGGATTATCTCGACGACGTCAGCACCGTGCATCCCGACAAATCCGGGTGGACGGATCCCATCCGCATCGCATTGTCTGACCGGCGCGTCGAAGGCAACCCTGAACTGGAACCCTATCCCGCGGGAGCGCGCAGGGGTGATCCCTCTAACGACGACGGGTATCATTTGCTGCTCCTGAAGATCGAATACTACCTGCCGGAAAATTTCCTTTTCAAGGACCCCTACAAGAAGCTGTATAACATCCGGCGCAAGCCATATCACCGGTAGTCCCCTCCCGCCTGTTGTAACCATTTCCCCGCTTCCCTATCCAATGGGAAAGGCTTAGGGCTTTTCCGTATCTATACCGTGAATTCACCAAAAAACCACGATATTGAACCTTTTTAGCTGTTTCCTGTTTAAAATGAGTACATGAAAGTGAAGGTCTCCCGCAAAGAGCATTTCAATGCCGCCCATAGACTCTACAATCCCGAATGGTCAGACCAGGAAAATGAACGCGTTTTCGGTAAATGCGCTAACCCCAATTTTCATGGACACAATTATGATCTTGTGGTCAGCCTCACGGGTGAACCCGACCCTGCCACTGGTTACGTATATGACATGAAAAAGCTAAGCGACGTAATCCGGCATAACGTGATTCGGAAATTTGATCATAAAAATCTTAACCTCGACACGGAATACTTCAGGAACCTCAACCCCACTGCTGAGAACATTGCTATTGTTATCTGGAGAATCCTGCGGGAACAAATAGAAAGTAAGTTCGACCTCAAAATCACACTGTATGAGACCGAAAGAAATTTCGTTGAATATCCGGCATCGTAATCTGCAGGATCCTGACGACGCGGGCGACGATCACGTAATGTCGTCAACTGAAACGCCCCTGCGTCCTGACGCCTTCGTGTTGTCGGACGAAGAGAAGATCAAGCGGATCGAGAAGCACTTCGCCAGCATCATGGAAATTCTCGGCCTGGATCTTTCAGACGATAGCCTTGGCGGGACACCACATCGTGTGGCAAAGATGTACGTCAAGGAAGTGTTCAGTGGTCTCAATCCCAAAAACCGCCCGCACGTCAAACTCTTCGACAACAAGTATGCCTATGATCAGATGCTGGTAGAAAAAGACATCACCTTTTACTCGCATTGCGAGCACCACTTCGTGCCCATCTATGGGAAAGCACACGTAGGGTACTTCTCATCGGGAAAGGTGATCGGCCTCTCCAAGATCAACCGGTTCGTACAGTATTTTGCGAAGAGACCCCAGGTGCAGGAGCGGCTCACCATGCAGATTGGCCACGAATTGCAGCGTGTGCTAAACACAGAAGACGTGGGCGTAGTGCTCGATGCGAACCACATGTGCGTGGCCTCACGAGGCGTTGGCGATACGAACAGCCGCACAGGAACAGCGTATTTTTCGGGCAAATTCAGGGACGAAAACATCAAAAGGGAGTTTCTGAACTACATCAACAGCAAATAAAGGCTCAAAGACGAGCAATAAAGCGGCGAAATCGCTACATTAGGTGCAGTAACCCTAATGATGCCATGTCGCTGGAACAGGAGATACGTCAAACGACGTTCCGAAGCGAGTTTCACAAGGCCCTCCTGAATCTGATCTACACACACAATGTGCTGATCAACAGCAGCGCGGGGTTTTTTAAGTCCTACGGCATAACTCGTCAGCAGTATAATGTCCTGCGCATCCTACGCGGCCAGCCCGGGGGCGTTACAATCCAGATGATCCGTGAGCGAATGCTCGATAAGATGTCCGATGCTTCACGCATTGTAGAACGTCTGCGCGCCAAACGCCTCGCCTCTCGTCAACTGAACACGGAGGACAGACGCACCGTTAAGATCACCATCACTGACGAAGGAAACGCGCTCCTTGATGCTATGGAAAGCCGCATCGGTGACCTCGAAAGGGGCCTGCGCAACCTCACTGAAGAAGAAGCACACCTGCTTAATAGTCTGCTCGACAGAATCCGTCAGAATATCGGCTGAACAGTCTTGGGCACGTAAGTTCAGGGTCGATTTCCACAAATTCGATTACGAAATAATTTGTTAGTTTAGCGCGCCAAAATTATTGTCGCTATGGTTTTTGACTTAGACATGATCCGGGAAGTATACCGGAACATGCCGGCCCGCATCAAAGAGGCCAGAAAAATCGTGAACCGGCCACTTACCCTGTCGGAAAAAATCTTGTATTCGCACTTACACGCCGATCAACCCATCGAAAACTTCGAGCGGGGAAAATCGTACGTCAACTTTTCTCCTGACCGGGTGGCTATGCAGGACGCCACGGCTCAGATGGCGCTGCTGCAGTTCATGTCAGCGGGCATTCCGAAAGTAAGGGTTCCGTCTACTGTTCACTGTGATCACCTGATCCAGGCAAAACAGGGGGCCGAACAAGACCTTAAAGATTCTCTTACAGCCAGCGGCGAAGTATTTAAATTCCTCGAATCAGTATCGAACAAATACGGGATAGGCTTCTGGAAACCCGGAGCCGGAATCATCCACCAGGTCGTTCTCGAAAACTACGCATTCCCCGGAGGCATGATGATCGGTACCGACTCACACACTGTGAATGCGGGAGGACTGGCCATGGTGGCTGTTGGTGTCGGCGGTGCTGATGCCGTTGACGTGATGGCCGGTATGCCTTGGGAACTGAAGTGGCCCAAACTCATCGGCATTAAACTCACCGGAAAACTCAGCGGCTGGACATCAGCCAAAGATGTCATCCTGAAAGTAGCCGGCATCCTCACCGTGAAAGGTGGTACCGGTGCGATCGTCGAGTACTTCGGACCTGGCGCGCTTTCACTCTCATGCACAGGTAAGGCTACGATATGTAACATGGGCGCTGAAATCGGTGCGACGACATCGACGTTCGGTTATGACGAAAAGATGGCCCAGTACCTCCGCGGAACAGGACGCTCCGAAGTCGCGGACCTCGCAGACTCCCTACGCGAACACCTTACTGGCGATCCTGAAGTATATGAAAACCCTGAGAAGTATTTCGATCAGGTAATCGAAATCGATCTCTCAACGCTTGAACCTCATATTAACGGACCGTTTACTCCGGACCGTGCTATCCCTCTCTCCCGCTTCGCTGAAGAAGTGAGGAAAAACGGATGGCCCGAAAAGCTTGAGGTCGGACTCATCGGTTCGTGTACGAACTCATCATATGAAGACATCACGCGCTCCGCGTCACTTGCAAAGCAGGCGGTTGAAAAGAAGCTGAAAGCCAAGGCGGAATTTACCATTACGCCAGGCTCTGAGCAGGTTCGGTATACCGTTGAACGCGACGGATACCTGGGCATCTTCGAAAAGATGGGCGGCGTCGTACTGGCCAACGCCTGCGGACCCTGCATCGGGCAATGGGCGCGCCACACGGACGATCCGCAGAGAAGAAACTCAATCATCACGTCTTTCAACCGAAACTTTGCAAAACGAAACGACGGCAATCCCAACACGCATGCCTTCGTGGCATCCCCTGAGATCACGACAGCATTTGCAATCGCCGGCGACCTGACGTTCAACCCGATGACAGATACACTGATCAATGAAGACGGCGTACCCGTTAAACTGGATGAACCGCAGGGTGTAGAGTTCCCTCCGAAAGGTTTTGCCGTGGAAGACGCGGGCTATGTTGCACCCGCTGAAGATGGAAGCGACATCACGGTACACATCAACCCGGATTCGAACAGACTGCAAAAACTTGAGCCTTTCCCCGCCTGGAATGGCAAAAACCTTCTCGGCATGAAGCTCCTCATCAAGGCAAAAGGGAAGTGTACTACAGACCATATTTCGATGGCCGGCCCCTGGCTTCGGTTCCGGGGTCACCTCGACAACATTTCCAACAACACGCTTACCGGCGCCGTCAACTATTTTAACGACAAGACCGACTGCGTCAAGAACCAGATCACCGGTGAGTATGGTCCTGTGCCCGCTACGCAACGTGCCTACAAAGCCGCTGGCATTCCTACAATCGTAGTTGGCGCCCACACCAATGCCGAGGGTCTTTCCGCCAACAACGCGCCA
>QGUY01000107.1 GCA_003242315.1 Bacteroidota bacterium | reverse complement strand
TTTAATGTTAATTTTACTGATTTTCGTTCTTTCCCTGAAGTCAGGTGCTCTATATGCCTGAAAGCTGGGGCGTTACCTGTTGTGTTCACGAACATGAAAGGGACATTTAAACAAAACGACCATGAAAAAGACCATTGCTTTGATTGCCATGTTGGTTGTCTCTTTCTGTCGCCTGCAGGCTCAGTCAGAAAACCGCATTTCGAATTCGCTGGCAGCCAAATTCGCTGCTGATTTTCCCCACGCTACCAGTCCGCGCTGGACCCATGACGAGGGATTTGCCCTGGCCCTGTTCCAATCCGATGGAGAGGTGTATGTAGCTTATTATGATAAAAGCGAAACCCGAATCGCTTTGGCGCGTAAGGTCACCAGGACCGACCAGCTTCCCCTTCATGTTAAGGATGCACTTGATAAATCCTGTGATGATTTGGGAGACAGCATCAAGATGGGGCCGATTTTCGAACTTATCACCGCGAGCTCTACCAATTATGTGGTAACTGTTGAAGGCCGGGCAAAGACATGCACCTTTAGATTTGATCCTATGGGCAACCGCATTGTCATGTCAAAGAAGCCCACGAGGCACTATGAAGGAGGCATTCCTGAACCAGTCATCGCGCGCGACCGTCGGTAACCGTAGTAACTTTTTTTGAAAATGTTCGGGTTACCTTTCTGTCTCCACTTCATTAAGTCCACCAAAGATCAAAATCAGGCCACCTAGATCAGAAAGATCATGTACCCAACAACTGTCAAGGAAAGAGAAGTCCTATCGCTAATTGCTGTGGGACTGACTACTAAAGAGATCGCTGGAAGGCTGAACATCAGCCATCATACCGTGGAGACGCACAGAAAGAATCTGCTGCGTAAATGTCAGGCGAAGAACTCGGCAGAACTCATCCAAAAGATGATTGCCGCCATTATGCCGCAAAAACCTTCTCAACTCTGACCGGCAGGTCTATGTCGGCGCACTGTCTATAGTTGTGGGAGCACGTCACTGTGACGTGCTCCCTGCTTTAGTCCCCACCTCACTGGGCCACCGCGATACATGCGATGCCCAGCCTCGAGCAGCCTGCATTCAGCAAGACCTGGCCGCATGCTTCCAGGGTAGCCCCCGTGGTCACGACATCATCGACGAGCAACACGGATTTTCCCTGCACCCGCTGCGCGTCGACCACGGCAAATACCTCGCTGACATTTTCCCAGCGGTCTATTCTGTTCCGGTTCGTCTGAGTCTTTGTATTGCGCAGCCTCCGGATAATACCCGAATCAAGCGGTATCCCTGTTGATTCAGCGAGTCCGCGTCCCCATTCTTCCGCCTGGTTGTATCCCCGCGTTCTGAGTCGCGCTGCATGCAGCGGTACCGGAACAATCACATCAAAATTGTTGGAGAACCCACTCGACGCGAGGTCGCATCCATAAACGTATCCCAGCCGAAAACCAATCTCCGGCCGGTTCCGGTACTTCAACGCATGCAAGAGCCGTTGCACTTTACCCTTCTTGCGGAACCGCAGGAACGCAGCAGCCGCAACAATAGGAATCCTTCCGCCCATGCGCGTCATCAGCGTATTGTTAGCATCCAGATGCATGTCCGTCCGCGGAAGGTCGCTAAGGCATTGCGTGCAAAGAATGTCTTCACCTTTTACCAACGCACTCTGGCAGCCATCGCAGTAATGCGGGTAAATAAGTGAGACAAAATCGTCGGCAAGCTCCGCAAGAAATCTTTTCATCTGTAGTAGCCTATATTTGCAGGATCGCGCGGGAAGCAGTTTCCCGAATTTAGCGAACGAAATTATTGAAGATGTTTAAGAGGGACCTAGAGCTGGACAGAAAGTGGGAACGGCTGATGCGTATGGTTGAAAGCCGGATTGGGAAGCGTCCTAAAGATATGCACGGCGTATTGTTCCTGATCGGTGTACAGGAACTGGGAAAGGGAAAGCGAAACTTCACGAAAGAAGAGAAGCAGGATCTGATGCACATCGCCATCTGCAAGGTCATGAGCTACGCCGGCTATTATGAATTGGAAGGCATCGATCAGGATGGCTGGCCACATTGGAAAATGGTGAAGAAACTCCCCTATCTTGACCTCATCGAACAAGAGAAGATTCTGAAGATGCAGGTCATCGAATACTTTCAGCGTGAGCACGATTGGGTTGTCGACGAACCGCATTAATTCCATTTGCGGTTTGGACTCCTCTCCCAAAAAACAATTATCTTTAGTGAGCCTCAACAGGGCGCTTCCGGTTTCGTTGATAAGGTTACAGGTCGGGGCTTCGCAAACATGGGCGGCATGGGTGAAGGAATGGACAAAATTCATGAGAAGATCCGCGCGTTTCAGCGGAAGTATTATCTCAACGTGTTTATCAGGGGGGCGCTGTTAACGCTAACCCTGGTCATCGCCTATTTTGTCCTTGCCGCTGTTCTCGAACATAACCTCTGGTTAGGCCCCACGTTTCGGTTGGTCATCTTTATAAGCTTCTTCCTTCTCGTCGCGTATTGCGTAATTCGTTTTCTTCGCGATCCCCTCCGTTGGTGGATCGCAAGGAAAGGTCTTGAAGAGGAACAGACGGCCCGAATTATCGGCGAGCGCATGCCTGACGTAAAGGATCGCCTTCTCAACCTCCTCCAACTGGGAAGGACCGCGCGTGAATCGCAGCTGGCCTATGCCAGCATTCGCCAAAAATCCACGGCTCTGGAACCGCTCTCATTCGAATCGGTCATAGACCTGAGCCAGAATCGAAGGTTTTTGCGCTACCTGGCGGTACCTATAGGGGCACTGCTTCTCATTTTCCTCCTAAATCAGCGAATCATCACGGATAGCACGAGCCGCATCATTCATTTCAACCAGGAATTCAGCCCAAAAGCACCTTTTGATTTTATTGTCGAGAATAAAGAACTGGCCGGTTTTTACAATGAGGACTTCGAACTGCTTGTACGGTTGGAAGGATCCCAAATCCCGGATCAGGTGTATGTCCATTCCGGCAATCAGCGCTACAAGCTTGACGACCTGGGCAACAACCGCTTCTCTTACACCTTTGAAAGCATGCAGGAGCCCATGGAAATCCAGATGGCTGCCGCAGGCTTCTTTTCGCCGGTTTACCGAATAAATCTTCTCAACCGCCCCGAACTGACGGGCTTCGAGGTGGTGCTGGATTATCCTGCCTATACGGGCCGACGTGACGACAAAGTGAGCAATGCAGGGAATATCGAGGTTCCCGAAGGCACTACGGTGCGCTGGAACCTGCTCACTGCCCACGCCCGGCAAGCCGCGATTTCATTCCGTTCGGACGGACTTAGTCATGATTTTCAACTAACTGACAATCAGTCATTTACTTATTCCAGGCACTTTGTTGACACCGACCAGTACGAAATTTCCCTGGCCAACGACGCGAGCACAAACCGCGACCGTATAACGTATCAGGTTAATGTCATTAAGGACCAGCGGCCGACGATTTCGGTCAATGCGTTCAGCGACACGGTATTGTACAAGCGCGTCGTATTGGGAGGAATGATTGGCGATGACTACGGCCTGACGGGTCTGGAATTGCATTATAAGGTTACCGACGAGGCGAAGGAGGTGCTGAGCAGGAAGGTTGCCATTCCGATTCTACCCAACCAACCACAGCAGAGTTTTGCCTATAACTGGGTTCTGGACTCGCTGCGACTCGCACCGGGTCAGCAACTTGAGTATTTCCTGAAGGTGTGGGATAACGATGGAATAAACGGTAGAAAGTCCTCACAATCAGCTGTTTATAGACTTTTCGTCCCTACTGAAGACGAGCTGGCCGCCGACATCAACGAATCCGGACGTCAAACGCAAAGTCGCATCGACCAGGGCTTTAACAAGGCCTCAAACCTGAGAGAACAGATTGAGCGCGTCAGCGAGCGCTTGAAGGGCAAACAGGACTTGGACTGGCAGGACAGAAAAATGCTGGAGGATGTGATTAAGCAGAAGGAGAGTCTTGACCAGCTGCTCCGCGAGCTCGCCCAGCAAAATCGCCTGAACGAAGAAAAGAAAAATGCGTTTACAGAGCAGGACGAGCGTATTCGCGAAAAAGCCGAGCAGATCCAGAAACTCATGGACGAACTGCTCGATGAAGAGACCCGCAAACTATTCGAGGAACTGCAGCGCCTGCTGAAGGAAAAAACCGATGTATCTCAACTCCAAAAGCTGCTTGATAAGCTAAACCAGAACACCAACAACCTTGAGAAAGAACTGGATCGCATGTTGCAGCTCGTAAAGCAGTTCCAGTTCGAAACCCAATTCGATCAGACAATTCGCGATCTCCAGAAGCAGATTGAAGAGCAAAAGAAGCTTTTGGAGAAGACCGAATCACTCGAAAAGGAGTCGGACAAGAGCAATACCAGGGATGCCCGAGACAACGCTAAGGAGTCGCGCGACAACAAGGAAAAGCAGGGCGCAAAGGAAAACGCTGGCGAAAAGTCGAATGAATCAAAATCAGACGAGTCAAAGGACGACGCTGCGGGTGAGGAAAACACCGATCCTAAGACTGCAGAAGAGCTTGCCAAAAGGCAGGAAGAGCTAAAGAATGAAATTCAGAAGCTCAGCGAGAAGCTGGAACAATTGAGGGAGTTGGGCGAAGAGATCAATCAGGCTGACGACGTTCCGGGTGAAGATCAGCCGCAGGAGATCATGAATGAGCAGGAGCAGAGCAAGCAGAACTTGCAGCAAAACAAACCTTCCCAGTCCAAACAGAATCAGCAAAAGGCCATCCAGCAGATGCAGCAGTTGCAGGAGCAAATGGAAGGTGCTCAAAGTGCTGCCATGATGGAAATCGACATGGAGAATCTGGAAGCGTTGCGCCACATTCTGCACGGATTGATCAAGCTGTCCTTTGACCAGGAGGACCTGATGAAGAAGTTCAGTGAATTGCATTCTAACGATCCCCGGTTCAATAGTCTGGCGGAGAATCAGCTACAGCTTCAGGACAATGCTAAAGTATTGGAAGACAGCCTGTTAGCGCTTGCCAAGCGGGATCCCTTTATGGGCTCGTTCGTGACCCGCGAGATTTCGGAACTCAACGAACACCTGGATAAGGTGACCGAAGCAAACAAGGAGCGTAAGCGGCCGCAGGCCCAGAGCGAGATGCAGATGGCGATGACCTCGATCAACAACCTTGCGTTGATGTTGGATTCGCATTTCGACATGATGATGCAGATGATGGCCAACGCCAAGCCGGGCATGAAGAAAGGGAAGAATGGAAAGCAACCAAAGCAGAGTTTGAGTCAGCTTCAGCAACAATTGAATGAAAAGATCCAGGAGCTGAAGAACAGTGGGAAGAGTGGCCGGGAGCTGTCTGAGGAACTTGCCGAGATGGCTGCGGAGCAGGAACGTATCCGGAGGGCCATGCAGGAGCTGCAGGAGCGTATGAAGCAGCACGATGGCCAGATGCCGGGGGGTGATTTACCTTCAAAGATGGAGCAGACCGAGATGGACCTGGTCAACAAGCAGCTCACGGACCAGCTGATCAAGCGGCAGCAGGAAATCCTGACCCGCCTGCTTGAGGCCGAAAAATCGCTGCGGGAGCAGGATCTTGACGATGAAAGAAAAGGGGAGACAGCTAAGGAGTACGATCAAAGTATACCGCCCGCATTCGAAGAGTATTTGCGGCTAAAGGAAAAAGAAGTAGAATTGCTGAAAACTGTACCTCCCAAACTGTATCCGTATTACCGAAAGGAAGTAGACGAATATTTTAAGCGTTTGAGCCAACCGTAAATCCAGGCCAGTTAATGAATACGATCAGCATTCAGATCCCCTCCATTGCAGAAAACATCCGGATGATTGAGAGCTTTATTGACAACGCCAAGGAACGGTTCAACCTTGAGGACGACATCTATGGCAATATCATGATTGCCGTTACCGAGGCCGTCAACAATGCGATCAAACACGGGAACAACAGCAACAAGCTCAAGAATGTCCACCTGAGCCTTTCTCTGGAGCAGAGCATGATCAAGTTCATCGTGAAGGACGAGGGGAGCGGCTTCGACTATGAGAATCTGCCCGACCCTACCGCGCCCGAAAACCTCGAAAAGCCAGGGGGCAGGGGCATCTTCCTCATGAAGCACCTTTCGGACGAAGTAAAATTCACCGAAGGCGGGAAGGTCGTCGAAATGAGCTTCTATATTAACTCCTGATGCCTGCAGCGGCCATCCGCTATTTCAGCGAAGACACGGACTTCATCCTACCTCATCCTCGCAAGACCACACGCTGGCTTAAGGCCGTAGCCAGCGCTGAAAAAGTCGACCTGGGGGAAATCAACTTTGTTTTCTGTTCGGACGACTACCTGCTTGATCTTAACCGTCGCTACCTCCAACACGATTACTACACGGATATCCTCACCTTTGACAGCGGGGGCGGGGAGGGACTCCTTATGGGCGACATCTATATTAGTGTCGACCGCGTCCGGGACAACGCCAAGCAGTTCGGCGTCAGCTTCGACGAAGAACTGCATCGAGTCATCGTTCATGGAGTCCTCCACCTTATTGGCTACACAGACACGACGCCCGCCAAAAAGAAGGCTATGAAGAAAAAAGAGGACGCTTACCTATCTTTGCGTTCGTTCTGAAGCTCATCGACCGCTTTAGGGGCGGACCACAGAAACCCATGAACCGTTCCACGTGGAACCCTACACCTGTAAGGTTTCGTTTCCGTTCCACGTGAAACGCTCTCCGGAGCCGATGCTGCGTCTACGCTTCAGGGTTGGTGTGCGTGGTGTTCAGCTCAGGACTCAAACCCTCAAGTGTGCGCAGAGACCACTTCAGGGTGTGGAAATGTGGAAGAAAATGTGGAAAACTAGTTGAGGATGTTTCCGGAATACGACGTCATCGTTGTGGGAGGAGGTCATGCTGGCTGCGAAGCAGCATGGGCGGCAGCCACTATGGGCTCGCGTGTCTTGCTGGTGACCATGAACATGGCCACGATCGGCCAGATGTCCTGCAATCCCGCCATGGGCGGTGTAGCCAAGGGCCAGATCGTCCGGGAAATCGATGCCCTGGGAGGCATGTCCGGGATTGTTTCAGATAGGTCCATGATCCAGTTCCGCATGCTCAATGCTTCCAAAGGCCCGGCCATGTGGAGTCCCCGTACCCAAAACGACAGGGTCGCCTTCGCCCAGCAATGGCGCCTTACCCTTGAAAGCAATCCGAATATCGACTTCTGGCAGGACATGGCCCGCGAAATTCTGGTTAAGGACCGCAGAATCGTGGGCGTACGCACCTCGCTCGGGCTGGAAATTTCTGCTAAAGCGGTCATTCTGACCAATGGCACCTTCCTCAATGGGAAAATCCATATCGGCGAAAAGAACTTTGGAGGTGGCCGCACTGCCGAGAAGGCCGCCACAGGACTCACTGAGCAACTGGTATCCCTGGGATTCGAATCCGGCCGGATGAAGACCGGAACACCACCAAGGGTCGATGGCAGGTCGCTGGACTATTCCCGCATGGAGGAACAGCCAGGAGATGAGAATCCGCGCAAATTCTCCTTTTCGAACGCGACCGAGCCCCTGAGAAAGCAAAAGAGCTGCTTCATCACCTACACCAGTACAGCAGTGCACGAGGAGCTTCGCAAAGGCTTCGACAAGTCCCCCATGTTCCAGGGCCGGATCCAGGGCCTTGGACCACGGTACTGTCCATCCATAGAAGACAAGATCTGCCGGTTCGCTGAACGCGAACGCCACCAGATATTCGTGGAACCGGAAGGATGGGATACCATCGAAGTATATGTCAACGGCTTCTCCACGTCCCTTCCCGAAGACGTGCAATACGAGGCGCTCCGCAAAGTACCGGGATTCGAAAATGTGCGGATGTTCAGGCCGGGATATGCCATTGAGTACGACTACTTCCCGCCCCATCAGCTAAAACTGACGCTTGAGACCCAACTTATTGATAATCTGTACTTTGCCGGCCAAATTAACGGCACAACCGGATATGAAGAAGCTGCCTGCCAGGGACTGATGGCGGGAATCAACGCGCACAACCGCATCAACGAAAAAGAACCTTTCATTCTCAAGAGATCCGAGGCCTACATCGGCGTGCTCATCGACGACCTGGTCAACAAAGGCACGAACGAACCCTACCGGATGTTCACGTCCCGCGCAGAATACCGCATCCTGCTTCGGCAGGACAACGCCGACCTCCGGCTCACACCCGCCGGTCACCGGCTCGGCCTGGCCTCCGACGAACGGATGGAACGCGTAGTGGACAAACAGGCCGACATCCAACGACTGAGAAAGGCCCTGGAAGCATTCAAGGTCAGCCCTGATGATGTGAATGAGCCACTCACCAGGCTCAATACCGCCACCGTCAGAGAAAAGGTGCCGGCACTCAATCTGCTAAAGCGACCCCACATCGGCGTAAAAGAACTTCGCACCCTGCACCCGGAACTGGAACGCCTGATCGATCAATATGATCCTGAAGTTCAGGAACAGGTTGAGATCGGGCTGAAGTACGAAACATACATTGAACGCGAGCAAAAACTGGCGGAAAAGATTGGCAGCCTCGAAAACTTCCGGATAAGTCCGGATTTCGATTACACCCGGATCCACGCACTATCCGCCGAGGGCCGTGAAAAACTCATGCGCATCCGGCCGGAAACGCTCGGACAGGCATCACGCATCAGTGGCGTATCGCCCTCCGATATATCCGTGCTGACTATCTACCTGGGTCGATAAATGCAGGATATCAACACTTGCCCCATCTGCGGAAGTACGCAACTTTATACCTTGCTTCGCACCCGGGACTATCACTATACCCAGGAGGAATTCCCGCTGAAGCGCTGCCAAGAATGCTCCCTCACAATGACAACGCCTCGCCCCGAGGACAACGACCTGGCCCGGTATTATAACTCACCCGAGTATTTGTCGCACAACGCACGACCTACAACACTGTTCGCTCTCGCGTATCGTCTCGCGCGACACTTCACCATTAGAAATAAAGAGAAACTCCTTAGAAAATATCAACAGCAAGGAACACTCCTGGACTTCGGCTGTGGCACCGGAGACTTCCTTCGCCATGCCCAACAATGCGGCTGGCAAACCTACGGCGTCGAACCTTCTGAACACGCACGAGCTATTGCGGCTTCCCAACTCAAGAACGTCTACGCAACCATTGACCTCGTACCACTGAAATCCTGCAGCGCGATCACACTCTGGCATGTGCTCGAACATGTACCCGACCTCCAACGCACGTTAACTGAATTAGCCAACCGGCTCACCTCAGGCGGTACCATCTTCGTTGCCGTGCCCAACATCGAGAGTGCCGACAGCCTGTATTATGGACCTACCTGGGCCGGACTTGACGTACCCCGCCATCTCTGGCACTTTAACCGAAAAAGTATGGAACGCCTCTTGCAACAACATGCGCTAAAACTGGTACGTACTATACCCATGAAACTTGACGCCTATTACGTAAGCTTGCTGAGCGAAAAATACAGGCATAACAACAGGTTGAATATCCCCGGTTACGTACGGGCTATGCGAAGGGCTCTCATGTCCAATCGCACCGCGCGGACGACGGGAGAATATTCCAGTCTAATTTACGTCGCCACTAAATGAAATACGTACCCATTCTGATCGTACTCATCCTTGCATCCTTCAGCCGGTGTGCCCAACGGACCTCACCGACCGGCGGGCCCCGCGACACCATCCCTCCAACGCTTATCAACGTCGTACCTGCCAATCAAACGACCGGATACCAGGGCCAACGCATCGTCCTCACTTTCGACGAAGATGTACGACTCAACAATCCCCGCCAACAACTGCTCATCACCCCATCTGTAGGCAACGACTTTGAAATGACAGTACGGCGTAAGACAGTTTATCTCGACCTCAACGCAACACTTCGCGACAGCACCACGTACACGATCAATTTCCGCGAAAGCATCCAGGATAACACGGAACAAAATCCTGCCCACAACCTAATCCTCGCCTACAGCACAGGGACATATATTGACTCCCTTTCTATCGAAGGCAGCGTCTACAATCTACTCAAAGACACTCCGCTGAAGGCTGCGTCCGTAGCCCTGTATGCCCATGCCGATACTTTCAACATCTTCGCCCACCAACCCGAATACCTCACCATCACTGATGATCACGGCTACTTCAGGTTCCAGAATCTGAAAGCCGGCACTTATTATATCTACGCGTTCGACGACAAAAACAGAAATTCCATCGCAGACGCCCGATCTGAATCCTATGGTTTCCTTCGCGATCCTATCATTCTCACGCCCGATACATCCATCTTCGTTCGCATTCCAGTAATCAACATGGACGCACGCCCCCTGCGCATGATCAGCGCACGGCCGTATAACACGTATTTCAACATCCGCATGTCAAAAATGCTTGATCACTATGCCATTCAAACAGTTGAACCTACTGACAGCTTACGCCTGAGACATGTATGCGGCCCGGACCAGGCCAACATCCAGGTCTACCTGCCGGAAGTTTCGTTTACTGATAGCATCCCTTTCCAATTCACCGCGATGGACAGTATCGGCAATCGCCTCGACACACTTCTGTACGCCAAACGTTCACCGCGACCGGCAACACCCGAAGCGTTCAAGGTCACAACCCAATCCGTGGAACTCGCATACCCCCACTACATCCTAACAGCTACCATCCAGGCAAATAAACCCATCCAATCGATTACTTACGATAGCATTCTTTATGTTCTGGATTCAGCTATAACGGTACCCCTAACTGCTGAAGACATCACCTTTCAAGGTCAATCATCGCTTGCCCTTCGCAAGACCCTTCCGCCCGAATATTTTCCCGAACCCACCACCGCACAAAATGACAATTTTCGTCTTGCACAGCCCAGGGAACAGCAACATCTCATCAATCAACTCCAACTCCGCAAGGGCGCAATCATTTCCATAGAAAATGATTCTTCTGCGGCCACCCAGCTAAAAACCGACATCAAACGCCCGGACAACACGGGCCTTATCGCTGTCACCGTGCAAACCAATGAACCCAACTTTCTCATCCAACTTCTGCGGAAAGATTACAGCATAGTCCAGACCGCCAGAAACCAGACTTCTGTTGACTTCCGAAATCTTACTCCTGGCGACTATCTCATCACCTATGTTTCCGACCGAAACGCAAATGGAAAATGGGACCCTGGAAGTTTCTTCCGACGCGAAGAACCCGAACCCATAATTTTCTACCACACTGATCAGGGTCAGTCCTCGGTCAATATTAAAGCTAACTGGGAACTCGGACCTTTGTTGATAACCTATCCGGAACCTGTGGATAACTCCCGAAATCTTCCACGTCGATAGACGTCAGATCTGCCAAAACACAATACACGGCCTGACCTTGTGGATCATTTCCCGATTATTCACAACGAGCCCCAACACCAATTACCCACAAAGCCGCTATCCACATACCACATACCACGTGGATAACCTCTCAACTCGCTGAATAGCAATACCTTGATACAGCACTTTCATCCACATAAATTAAACCAGCGCGAAATACGTTATATTGTCCACATATCCACATGGCTTATTATTCTTATTATATCTATAAAATAAATAACTATAAAAAGGCGCTCTGGATTAGTGTATTCCTATTTCTCTCTGGAATTACCCTTCTCGCCCAGGAAATACAGGATATCCAGATAGCGAATGAATATCTCCTGCAGGGCCAAAAACAAAAGGCGCTGGAATTGTACCGTGATCTGGCGAAGAGCTTGCGCAATCTTCCCATAATCCATCACAACTACATGAGCGTGCTTCTGGACCTCGGCATGTTCGATGAAGCCAAAGAGCACCTGAAAAAGGTTTCACGCCAGGATCCGGCCAATCTGCAGTATAAGCTTGATTTGGGATTGGTGTACGTCCGGTCGGGCGATACGAGTCGCGCGGATAAACACTTTGACGACCTGATTTCAGAAAACAAATCTAACGTTCAGGCGATCAAAATGATGGCAGATTACCTTTCTGCCCGCTCTATGAATGAGTATGCCGTAAAGGCCTTGCTCACATCGCGAAAATTCCTGGGAAATCCGTACCTGTTCGGACTGGAGCTCGCGATGCTGTACCGCCTGCAGGGCCAGAAGGACAAAATGGTCGAAGAATACCTCAGCTACGTCACGCAGAGTTCGGCTAACATCCAATACGTCAAGAACGTGATGCAGGCTCTTCTCACCAAGCCGGATGAGTTGGAGAGTCTGGAGCGAATCCTGTACGCCAGGATACAGAAGAACCCGGAGGCCGGGGTTTACTTTGACCGGCTAATCTGGTGGCCAATCAAGAAAAAAATTTTTAACCGTCATT
>QGUY01000390.1 GCA_003242315.1 Bacteroidota bacterium | reverse complement strand
CCAAATGGCACCCGGTTGTCTTTATTGAAATAGTTGGGGCGCCGGAGTCGCAGAAGGTGCACAGGATGAGCAGGTCTATGATCAGTATGGGAACATAGATCGGTCCGGTCAGGTCCTGTATTACCGCTTTGAGCGTCCTGGCCGCGGCGATCACCATCGTCACGCACCATATCTGTAGCTCAAAGTCTTTCAGGCGCAGGCTATCGAGGACGGGGATTGTCATACGGGCGGCTACCCCGCACGGATGAGGGGGTGCCACCCAATATACTGAAAAGACGTCGGATCAGAAATCAACCGGGACATCCGCCCGATGTACCCTTGTCCGGCGTCGCCGAGACGCATTCACGTTACCACAGTGCCTGCTTTGCCCACCGACTCCATCACGTCCAGGAGATCGAACAGGCCATCCAAATCTTCCACGAGGTCGCGGAGATAGACAGCCTCCAGGGAACCCTGATACATCAGGAAATCGAAAAGCATCCTGCGTAGATTCTTCTGCAACCGGTCGACAGGGTGAAACTCCATGAACCGGACTACTTCCTGCTCTACGGCAGCAGGCAACCGTGGCGTGTCTTGCAGGGCCGTACCTTCGTCGGCCTCTGTTTCGTGGTCGTTGGTCTGTTTCATAAGAGGTATCTTTTTTAGGTTACTGTTTCTATTCAGACCCGCGACCGCCAGAGAAAAATGCTATTTGCCTTTGCCTGACTTTCGCGAGCGTGCCCTCGAATAGGTCAGTCGCTTTTCAGCTACACGCATGGCCTTCAGCGCCAGCTCCTCACCCTCCAATTCATACACCACCTTGTCGCTCAGATATGCCACCAGAAGTTCATGCTCATCCACGCCGAGGATTTTTGCGAGCATCACAACCTGTGCTCGCGTCGGTCGCTTAACGCCTCGCTCAATCCGACTGAGCAGGGAAGGATCGATTCCAAGCCCTGCGGCAACCTCGCGAATGAGCAGCCCGCGCGTCTCGCGAAGGCTGCGGATGGTTTCTCCAAGCGATTTCATGCGTACCTGATTTGTTACCCATTCAAAATGAAGGAGTTAGCAAACTTAATAGTTGACCTATTCAGACATGACCATTTTGGTCACTTCAAAGTTGCAGAATCACACCAAGAATAGCAACACTTTCTCTCAAGAAAGTGCCAAAAAAATCTTGAAAAAACATGAAAAAAATTTGCGGACAGACTATGCGTTTTAGGCACCCTATGTCACTTATACATTGGAAGGAGTTTGGTACCCATGCATCCGCGAGCGGAAGGCGTCTGCGCGCCGGATACTACAAGGTTTAAGTGCGAGTCCTCGATTCTCCCAACAGTTGGAGCCAACTTCCCTCCGGCTTAACAAGCCATAGCCAACCCTCTCAGGGCCGGAACGCCTACTCTGTAGAATCTCTTCATACTTTCTCAATTGGTCCAACCGGGCTTCCGGCCCTTTTTCCAACAGGCAATGAGCAGTGGGCAGTGAAACATCGGAGGAGTCAAGAGTTTGTTGGGTTAAAACAGATGGCTGTATCGTAGAGGCGTGGCATGCTGCGTCTCTACATACACCGATCACCCTATGTGTCCCATGTTTCCCCTATAGATCACATAGATTACTCGTTGACAGTTCTCCGTCGGGACCAGTAGTAAACCGGAATTCCGGCAAGCGTAATAATCAGTCCGGGCCAGGTGAACCCTGGCCTGTAAATGATGAGCAGTAAACAGAAAGAAATCCCCATCACAATGTATACAATGGGTAACACGGGATACCCAAACGCCTTATACGGCCGAGGATGATCGGGCCTGGTTTTCCGCAACACGAAAATTCCAATGATGGTAAGCACATAAAACATCACCACCACGAAGCCAATCATATCCAGCAACTCACCATATGTACCCGTGACACACCAAATCGACGCCAGCGCGCATTGATACCATAACGCAGATGCAGGCACAGACGCCTTGTTCAACATGCCCGCGCGACGAAAGAACAGCCCGTCTCTCGCCATCGTAAAACTCACACGTGCACCAGACAGAATGAGACCATTGTTACATCCAAACGTCGACACCATGATCATAAGCGCGATAATGATCGTCCCTACAGGCCCGAAAATCACTTGCGATACGGCAACAGCCACCCGGTCATTCTCGGCAAACGCAATCTCCTCAACAGGCAACACCGCAGTGTACATCAAATTGGTAAGCACGTAAAGCCCGCATACCATCGCCGTCCCGAGGAATAAACTAAGACCAATATTCCGCTGTGGATTCCGCATCTCACCGGCAATGAACGTCGCACTATTCCATGCATCACTGCTGAAAATTGATCCCACCATCGCGGCCGCAATAGCACCCAACGCGGCGACAAACGTGTACGACTCAGTCCCTTCACGAAGGGAATGAAGGGTCTGCTCTCCGGACCAGTTCATGCTCCAGACATGGCTATCCATGAAAATAAATCCAAAGAGCGTCAACCCCAGCAAACTGAGAATCTTGGTAACAGTAAAAGTCGACTGAACAATTTTTCCCTCCCGCACACCACGTGTGTTAACATACGTTAACAACACAATGGTCGCGATGGCAAGCACCTGCGCAGGCGACACCTGCAGGAATTGCAGGTCCAGCAACACCAGATCCTCCCCGACTGCGGGAATGAGGTACGCAGTGAACTTGGAGAAAGCGACGCCAACGGCTGCAATCGTGGCCGTCTGAATCACAGTAAAGAAGCTCCACCCGTACAGAAACGCCACCAACTTCCCGTATGCTTCCTGGAGGTAAACATACTGACCACCAGCGCGAGGATACATTCCGCTTAGCTCTCCATAACTTACGGCGGCGGTGACGGTCATGAACCCCGTGATCACCCATACGGCAATTAACCATCCGGCACTGCCCACATTGCGAAGCATATCCGCGCTTACGATAAAGATACCGGACCCAATCATGGAACCTGCTACGATCATGGTTCCATCCCACAGACCGAGAAAGGCCTTAAACAAAGTTTAATCAATGCGGTTAATTA
>QGUY01000389.1 GCA_003242315.1 Bacteroidota bacterium | reverse complement strand
GGCTATAAGAAGGGCATGGCGCTCGGACTTCTGGTGATGGCAGTGGGCGCGCTCGTGTTTGTTCCCGCCGCCAATGCTAGGAGCTATAACATGTTCCTCTTCGGACTGTTCATCATCGGAACAGGTCTTGCCCTGCTTCAAACCGCTTCAAATCCGTACGTGTCCATAATCGGCCCCATCGAGAGTGCTGCCACACGCATTAGCATTATGGGTATCTGTAACAAGGTAGCGGGAATCCTGGCGGGTCTGATCTTTGGCTATATCGCACTGAAAGATGCTGATGCGCTTGAAGCAAGCCTCGCGACCATGGATTCGGCCTCGCGCGCGGCTACTCTGGACGAACTCGCAGGTAGAGTGGTGGTTCCATATATAATCATTGCAGGCGTGCTGGTGCTGCTGGCCATCGCAGTGGTTCTTTCGTCGCTTCCTGATATCAACGATGAAGGCGATGAAGCGGGAGCAGTCTCCGGCGTGGAACAAAAGAAAAGCATCTTCAATTTCCCTCACCTCTTCATTGGTGTGATCGCGCTGTTCCTTTACGTAGGCGTTGAGGTTATGGCCGGCGACACAATCATCAGCTATGGTAAATCGCTCGGCATCGAACTTTCGATCGCCCGGTACTTTACCCAGGCAACCCTGGCCTGTATGCTGATCGGATACGTAATTGGCATCTTTACAATTCCGAAATACATATCACAACAGGCCGCTCTCAGTATCTGCGCTATATTAGGGGTAATATTTACGCTGCTGGCATTGGTGACAGATCGCTATGCATCAGTGGCGTTCATAGCGCTGCTAGGGCTGGCAAACTCGCTCATGTGGCCGGCAATTTTCCCATTGGCCATCAGCGGACTGGGACGATTTACCAAGATCGGATCTGCCCTGTTGATCATGGCTATCGCAGGTGGCGCATTGCTTCCGCTCGCCTATGGCTGGCTGCTCGATCAACCCGGCTGGAATTCACAGCGCGCTTACGCTATGATGATCCCTTGCTACCTGTTTATCCTGTACTTTGCCACGAAAGGATATAAGGTTGGAAAGGCGAAAGCCTAGGCACCGTAACTCCTGTACTCTCGCGACCAATTATACCACCCGTATGCGGAGATCAGGGTGTAGACGAAGTACTGCACGCCGACGAATTTGATTCCCTTGACAAAGTAAATGTAGGTCGCCGTGAGGTCGACAATAATCCAGACGATCCATACTTCAATTTTCTTTTGAATCGCGGCATAGGTAGCAGCTATACTCGTGACCGTCACGAAGGAATCGAGATACGGAAACGCGCTGGGTTCGGTAAATAACGCAGGAAGTATTTCGTGAAGTTTGCTGGCGAATGTTCCCATGAGAAAGGTTCCCACGACAGCAATTCCTGCAATAGCGGCCACCTCGGAAAGCCGCATGTGACTCACCTTTAATTCCTTCCTGCGATCTTCTTCCCCTGGCTGCGGATGCGACCACCGCCACCATCCGATAATGTTGGTCACGGTGAAGAAGCTGTACAGGAACATGTCCGGATATAACTGAACCTGATAAAAGAGAATTATGAACAGAATGTTGTTCACTATTCCTACCGGCCAGTTGAGGATGTGAGCGCGTGCTGACAACACGACGAAAATGAAACCCGCTATCGTTCCGAAGAACTCCAGGTAACTCATCTGGTAGCCCCAGATTTCGAAAAAAATGGCGTCGATGTCGAAGAATTCCAATGCCGGGGAAGGAACGTGGTTATTAATTGAACATTTATAACGTCGGTGTCCTTCCGCCATCTACCGGAAGATTGATTCCGTTGATGTACGATGCAGAAGGTGAAGCGAGGAAGGCCGCGGCCGCAGCGATTTCACTCGGATCGCCAATTCTTCCAACGGGAATCTCACGGATCATGCTCTCCAGGATTTCCTCTTCCGTCCTGCCCGATTCCTTAGCGCGTGTCTTCACCAGATCCCTCATGCGACCAGTCTCAAACGATCCGGGCAAAAGGTTGTTTACCGTTATTCCGTACGATCCCAGTTCAGAAGCGAGTGTCTTGGCCCAGCTTGCAACGGCGCCACGAACGGTATTGGAGACACCGAGTCCGCGAATGGGAACCTTCACCGAGGTTGAAATGACGTTGATAATTCGTCCGTATCGCGCACGCTTCATTCCCTCAAGACATGCCTTCACGAGAATTTGGTTACACACTACGTGCATCGCATACGCCTCGGCGAACGCTTCCGGGTCAGCGTCAATAGCGCGACCTCCCGGAGGACCGCCGGTATTGTTGACTAAAATCTGGACGTCGTGATTTGACGTGTAGGGATGAATTGCCGTCCTGACCGTTTCAGGCTGTGCAAAATCAGCCACGAGGAAATGATGATCCTGACCCGCGTTCCGCGGCAATTCATTCATCACCGCTCTTAGTCGCTCTTCATTCCGCGCCAGCAGTGTCACCGCTGCGCCTAGTGACGCCAACTCCATCGCGATGGCCTTTCCTATCCCCTGTGTGCTGCCGCATACAACAGCCCGCTTTCCCGACAGATCGAGGTTCATAATATGGGAGTTTGTAAGGGGCTAAGATAGGCAAATTGAAGAGGGTAAGAAGTAAGAAAGTAAGGAGGGGGCGGATTGGCAATCGGTAATCGGGTAATGGGTGGTGGTTCTCTACTAGTATTAATTCTATCAATTCGTCAGACGACAATCGCTCGGTCTCCCGGGCCCGTCGATGGGCTACTTCCCCGCAACAGGTAATCCGCTAATATGTGCCGCGTACATGTCATACCGATTAAGGACATCGCGCACGTAGTTGACGGTTTCTGTGCACTTGCAATAGCCAAGCTTAACGACGGGATCGCTGAAGTACTCTGGTTGGGATTTTCGCGTCAGCATTTCCTCGACGTTGTAGTCCCAGGTGACCGTGTCTTTTCCGAAACGTGCCGCCAGGTTGCGTGCGTCAAGGATGTGACCCAAGCCGGCGTTGTATGAGGCAAGTACAAACTTTTGTCTCTGGAGTGTATCAGAAATGTGTCTG
>QGUY01000106.1 GCA_003242315.1 Bacteroidota bacterium | reverse complement strand
CGATCGTCTCTTTTCTTTTTCGTCGCAGGGTTAGATGGGTATAAGGGGCAGATCGTGGGCATCATCGCTTACCTGGCTTACAACTATCTCATTTCCCGGGTCCAGAAGGTCATCCACAAGATGGAATACACGTCGATCGACTTCATCGACCTCCTCCAGGAACCACGCTGACAGATAATTCGTTACCCATTAGTTATGAACCTCAGGTCGAACAATAAGATTGAAGCGAGTTTCAGCATGGCATCCATGACTGACCTGATCTTCCTGCTGCTGATCTTTTTCATGCTCACGTCGTCCTTTGTGACGCCGTCGGGTCTTCCAGTGAATCTGCCCAGCAGCAAGTCGAGCACCATCGAGGTGCAGAAGGTTTCCGTGACGATTACACGCGATTTGAATTATTACGTCAACGATAAACGGGTGACAAGAGGAACGCTCGAAGGCGAGCTGAAGAGCCGTCTATCAGGTGGCGGTGGGTCAGTTGTCTTGCATATAGACAAAGACGTGCCGTCTGAGCATCTTGTTTATGTCGCAGGAATCGCGACTTCCCTTGAAGCGAAAGTAGTAGTAGCTACGAAACCAGGGCAATGATCGAAACCGAACAGGAGAGAAAGAACAAGCGCATCGCTGCGATATCCACGGCAGGGATAACGGTTGTTGTGCTCGTCCTCCTTTTTGTGATCGTAGCCTGGCGGGCTCCCGATCCGCCCCTTCCTGAATACGGTATTGAGATCAACTTCGGGTTGGACAACACCGGTTTTGGCGCGGTACAACCAAGAGTTTCGCCCGGTGAACCTGAAGCCGCTCCCGAAGAAGAAGTTGTTGAAGAAACTCCTGTAGAAAGTGAACCGGTGCCTCCAGTAGAGAGCGTTCCCGAGGAACAGCCGATTGTTTCAAAGGTTGAAAGCCCGGTTACCGTGAAGGAAGAACAGCCAAAGAAGGAAACACCTCCAGTCGAAGAACCAAAGAAGGAACCAGAGCCGGTGCGGGAGCCTGTCAAAGAACCCGTGAAGGAAACCCCTAAGCCACCGGAGCCTAAGGCTGTATACAAACCCAATACTGCGAAGAACGATGCGGCCAACACGCGGCAGGGTGATGCTGCAAGTCATGGCGACGATGCCGGCAAGACGGGCGACAAGGGTAATCCGCAAGGCAGTGTCGACGCGAAAGCGCTGTACGGTAAGCCGGGCGGAGGCGCCGGAGGTTCAAGTCTTGACCTTGCGGGCTGGGTCTGGGACGCACGACCTGCGCCTTCAATACCCCCGGAGGAACTGGGAGGCGTAGTAAAGTTTGAAATCAAAGTTGACGACAGGGGAGAAATCATAAGCATTCGAACGCTTGAAAGAGGCGTTCGTCCGGAGACGGAACTCGCATGTCGAAAAGCCATCGAAAAGCTCACCTTCAGTAAGACGGGCGAGAACGTTCCGCCGGTCTCCACCGGCACCATCACGTTCGTGATCCGCTCCCGATAAAATCTCTTACCTTTGCGGGCAATGAATCCGGAAAGTCATCCGGACGTCATAACGGATTCCATGATCACGTCGTACCGAGAGGCGGTAGACTACCTCTACCAGAACCTGCCGATGTTTCAGCGCGTGGGCGCAGCTGCGCTTAAGAAAGACCTTTCAAATACCATCGCCCTCTGCGAGGCACTCGGCAACCCACAGAATCGGTTTCAGTCGATTCACATCGCCGGAACAAACGGCAAAGGAAGCACAGCTCATATGATCGCCGCCGTATTGCAATCGGCGGGCTATAGAACAGGACTCTACACTTCCCCCCATCTCAAATCATTTACCGAGCGCATTCGTGTCAACGGATTAGAGATGGAAGAGGACGCTGTAACGGAATTTGTCAATCGCGCACAGCTGTTGATCGAGGAAGTGAAGCCATCCTTTTTTGAAATCACAGTTGCCATGGCATTCGAGTACTTCGCCTCAAAGGAAGTAGACGTTGCTGTGGTTGAAGTGGGACTCGGTGGAAGACTTGACTCAACGAATATCATCCGTCCGATGCTTTCTGTGATCACGAATATTGGGATGGATCACAAAGAATTGCTTGGTGATACACTTGAGGATATTGCCCGTGAAAAGGCTGGGATTATCAAGGAGGGCGTGCCTGTCGTTGTTAGTGAACGACAACGGGAAGTTGAGCACGTCTTTCACGATGTGGCCGCGGATCTCAATGCTCCGCTCGTCTTCGCCGACAATGAATTGACCCTTCAAAGGAGGCAAGGTCGCATTAATGTCGAGGGGGGAGACAGGATAATTCTGTCAAGCATAGAGCCTGGGTTAAAGGGCTCTTACCAGGATCAGAACATCTGTGGCGTGATGATGGCGTTACTGAAGCTGCGTGAATGCGGCTATATCATTTCCGACGACGACATCCGAAAAGGCATACGCGATGTAACTGCATTAACCGGCCTGAAAGGAAGGTGGCAACAACTGGGCGAAAAGCCGCTCGTCATTTGCGATACAGCGCATAACGTTGAGGGCCTGCGACGTGTGGCGACTCAGATTCAGGAGCAGCGCTATGATACCTTGCACATAGTCTTCGGAATTACAAAGGAAAAAGATCCGGATGCGATGCTGGACCTCCTCCCGATCGACGCCCGATATTATTTTTGCCAGGCCGCAATTCCCCGCGCGATGGACGCGAAAGTATTGGCTGAACGCGCCCAGGGGCGTGGACTCACATACACCGTGATACCGGATGTAGCACAGGCCGTCCGGACGGCGAGGCAGGCCGCAGGTCCCGGCGACATGGTGTTTATTGGAGGAAGCACCTTTGTGGTGGCAGAAGTGGAAGAAATATGAAAAGAAAACTGGAACGGTTTAGGATTATTGAGACGAGAGAAAACGTCATCGAACCTTCGAAACCGATTTACAATGAGGTGAAGGGCAGATGGAATGAACTTGTCTTCAGGAACGACAATCCTATTACCGTCGAGCTCGCTTGTGGTCGGGGCGAATACACCGTCGGGCTTGCCGCACGCTTTCCGGATAAGAATTTTATCGGTGTTGATATCAAGGGCGAACGGATATGGAAGGGGAGTACCCTGGCTTTGGAACAAGGTCTTCGCAATGCCGCTTTCCTTCGTGCGCAGATTCAACTGCTGGAAAGCTTTTTTGAAAAAGGAGAGATCGCCGATATCTGGCTCGTCTTTCCGGATCCCCGTCCACGCAAGCGGGATGTTAAGCGGAGGCTGACGAATCCTAACTTCCTCAACATGTATCGGAGGCTGCTTCGTCCGGGCGGTTACATACGACTTAAGACCGACAACACCGGATTGTACGAGTACACACTCGAGACGATCAGTACCATGCCAGGTATTGAGGACCTGGCGTATACCGATGATCTTTACAATTCTCCGTTGCAACCGGAGTGCTACGACATTCGCACGAACTACGAAGAAAAATTTACATTGCAGGGAGAACGCATCAAGTACGTTCGCTGGCAAATGGCAAATATGGAGACTGTAAACACGAAAGCCGACACTCAGACTTCCAGTTCTTCAAGCACGCGCGCAATGCTATCATAATCCTTGAATCCGGGACGTTCTTCCGCAGTTCCCCGTAGCGCGATGCCGCTGATATCCCATTCCTCCAATATGGGGGATACTTCCTTTGTAGGATCAACGGCAAGGAGTACTTCGAAATCAGGGCGCAGCCGGGTAATCAGGTCCATGTTCTCGTGGCCAACGATCACATAGCGTATTCGCTGTTGTGAAGAGCGAATAATATCGACGTCGTGTATGTCGCGAGCCGCGACGATTATTTCCGGATCCTCAAGGTTCTCAAGCAATCGCAGGTCGCTCGCGAACACCTCGACAAAGTCGGGCAGATATCCTTCGAGAATCCTGGCGAGATCCAGCTCGGGCGTGATTCCGTACAGCTCGGCGACGGTCGCGGGACCTGATATCCAACCACGCATATCCTGGTACAATGCCTCAGGTACGTATCCGTCCTCGCCGGGGACTACCGCATACCCAAGCATGTCTACACCCATCCCTGCACAATACCGTGCATCACTGAGGTTCGAGATATTGCCAACTTTGACCCGAGTTTTCAGCATCGTGCCGATGTCATCAATAGAAATTCAGAGGAATTCACGACCTTGCAAAAATAAGCGAGCCGATGAATATTTTTGGGCCAGCGCTGTTGTTCCGGATAAGGATTTCAGTAAAACGTGAATTTCAGGCGACTTTTTAACCTTTTGATGGCCTTTGCCGTGGCTTTGATTGGTGCCTGCAGCACGTCGCCTGGACCGAAACGCTCTGATGCGTCCTACCTGCCATTGAAGAAAGGCATTTACCAGGTTTATGATGTTGACTCAGCGTGGTATACGGTCAATGGGATGCAGGAGGAACATTACGAGTTGCTAACTGAAGTGGTCGATTCATTTCCAAATACCGAGGGAGGATATACATACGTTATATACCGGTATAAGCGGCCGGATGCCGGATCGGAATGGTCATACCACGATACATGGTCGGCGCGTGTCAGCGGCCACCGGGTAATCGTGTCTGAGGCGAGTACGGCTTTTGTCAAATTCACCTTGCCGGTTATCGAAGGTGCTGTCTGGAATGGAAACGCCTTCAATGACCTCGGAGTAGATGACTACGAAATGCTGCGTGTGGGAATTCCCTACACCGTTGACGGAACGACGTTCGATGATTGCGCAGAGGTTAGTCAGAACGACGACGATGATATGATTGTTCGTACCGACATCCGCAAGGAAGTATATGCCCGCGACGTCGGATTGATCCGGAGGGAAATTCGTATCTTGAATTATTGTACCGCCGGGTGCAACGTATTTGGTGAGATTGAATCAGGCGTGGAGTACACGCAAACGATTAAAGAGTATGGTGTCAGGTAAAGGCGTTCTGTCGTTGGTATTGTTTCTCGTTGCGTTTACCATTCAGGCGCAGGATAGCCGGTACATGGTATTTTTTAAAGATAAACAGGGAACGGCCTACGATCTCAGCAATCCATCAGAGTTTCTCAGCGCACGGGCATTGGAACGCCGTGCCAGGCATGGGCTTCAGGTGGCCGAACAAGACCTGCCCGTGTCGCTCGTGTACGTTGATGGGGTCAAAGCCACAGGAGCCACGATTATACATACGACGCGATGGATGAATGGAGTGCTCGTCTCCTGCGATAAAGATGCCCGAGACGAGATCGCCACGCTGCCCTATGTAACTCGCATTGAATATGTTGCGCCCGGGGGCAAGCCATCGCCATCGGGGCGGAGAAAGATAAGCACAAGAACGAACGAGTCGTCAAAGTCGCAGGTAACAGCCCATCAGTTGTCGCTTGTTGGGATTAACGACATGCATGCGGCAGGCTTTACGGGCGAGGGCATACACATCGCTGTAATGGATGCGGGATTTCCCGGCGTAAATACAGCCGGCGCCTTCAGTCATATTTTTGAAAACAACCGGCTCATCGACGCTTATGATTTTGTCCATGATGATCCTGATGCGTTTGTATTGAGCAATCACGGCACAAACGTATTATCCGTGATCGCAGGCTATATTCCCGATTCATTTATTGGATCTGCATACGATGCATCTTTTCACTTGTATATCACCGAGGATGTCTCTGGCGAATACCGTATCGAAGAATACAACTGGCTCTTTGCTGCTGAACGTGCTGACAGTGCCGGGGCAGATATCATAAGCACATCACTTGGGTACAACACATTCGACGACGCAAGTATGGATTATGATAAGAGCGACCTTGATGGCAAGACTACGGTAATCGCGCGGGCAGCACAGTGGGCTTCTGAGCGAGGCATAGCCATTGTTTCAAGTGCCGGCAATGAAGGAAATAATTCCTGGGGCATCATCACGACGCCAGCTGACAATGAAAATGTGCTTGCCGTGGCAGCCACAAATGCGAATGGCGTGAGGAGCTCCCTCAGCTCCATAGGTCCTTCCGTTGATGGAAGGGTCAAACCGGACGTAGGGGCTATGGGCGTCGGCGTGGCCGTTGTCAATCCTTCCGGCAATATCGGAATGGCAAGCGGGACATCGCTGGCGGCTCCTATTGTTACCGGACTGCTGGCCGGAATCTGGCAGAAGTATCCACACCTTTCAAACTCCGAGTTGCTTCACGCTGTCCGCAGTACCGCTTCGCAAGCGGAAAATCCGGACAACCTCCTGGGATACGGAATACCAAACTTTCGTGCTGTGTCGAATTTACTTGATTGGCGGCCGCAGGAAAAGCCAATGGTCATTGCACCAAACCCCGTGACAGACACCCTGGTGATCCTTCCCAAGGATACGGAACAGCAAAAGGCTCTCGTCGAAATTCTTTCTTTGCAGGGACAGGTCTTGAGCAGGCAGGAAGCTGCGTTCGATTGGATTGCACGAGGGTTCCAGGCTGACTGCAGCAAGCTGGCGGCGGGAATGTATCTCCTCCGCGTCCGCACCGGTCAGGAGGTGTATTCTTTCAAAGTAGTGAAGCTGTGACCTTTTAGATCGATTCTAAATTCCTGTCAGCCTTTTTGGTTTCAAGGCAGATTGATTTAACTTTCTACACCTTCACCACAAAGGGTATTATCTTGGAGACTGCCATACGTTCACCAAATAATACCTGTTATGACCCACAAGAAAAGCATTCTGTCACGTAGAAGTTTCATTGCTACGACTGGCGCGGCTATGGCCGGAGGGCTGATGCTCAATCCCTTGTCCGTTACATCCAGACCAGCTCTCCTAAAGAAAATGCGAATCGCGATCGTGGGCACCGGCGACCGCGCTCTTGGAATGTGGTCAAAAGATGTCGCCGAAACCTATGGCGACAAGGTCGAGTTTGTCGGATTATGCGATATCAATCCAGGACGCGTGGCCTTTTTCAAATCAGCCACCGGGTTCACGTGCCCGACCTACACCGACTTCGAAAAAATGATGAAGGAGACGAAGCCCGATACCCTCATCGTTACGACGGTTGATGCCACACACAGCGAGTTTATTATCAAGGGCATGGAGATGGGCGCAAACATCATCACCGAAAAGCCCATGACAACCGACGAGGAGAAATGCGAGGCTATTATTCAGGCTGAGAAGCGTACGGGCAAGAAGGTCACGGTAACGTTCAACTATCGCTATTCACCGCATCGCGCACGCGTATATGAGTTGTTGCGTGCCGGGGAGATCGGAGAAGTAACTTCGGTGGATTTTCACTGGTATCTGGATACACGTCACGGTGCCGACTATTTCCGTCGCTGGCACCGACTAAAGGAAAAAGGAGGGACCTTGTGGGTTCACAAAGCGACGCACCACTTCGACCTGCTCAACTGGTGGATCGAGTCGGATCCGGTAGAAGTTTATGCAACCGGTATGCTGGAATTTTATGGTAAACATGGACCATTCCGCCACACCCACTGCCGGCCTTGTCCGCATAAAGACAAGTGCAAGTTCTATTACGACATCACCAGGAACAAGCGGCACATGGACTTGTACGTGGCCAATGAAAAGTACGACAACTACCACCGCGACGGCTGTGTCTTCAGGGAAGACGTGAACATATACGATAAGATGGCAGCGACCATCAAGTACGCGAATGGCGTGCATGTTAGCTATTCCCTTACCACGTATTCGCCCTATGAAGGATATCGGATCGCGTTCAACGGCACAAAGGGTCGCATCGATATGTGGATTGAGGAAAGTAACCCGGTAGAAGAACGCAACTACGATGAGATCATGATCACACGCAACTTTGGAACCCGTGAATTCATCCGTGTGCCTCACGGTACAAGCGGTCACGGTGGCGGTGACAGAATCCTGAAGGACAGCATCTTTAAAGGCATTACCGAAGATCCCCTCAACCAGGCCGCTGGTGTCCGCGACGGTGCATTGTCAATCCTCGTCGGCATCGCCGCCCGCAAGAGCTGCGAAACCGGGCAGCCCATCAAAATCGCGGACCTTACCAGTATTAAGCCGGAAGTGAAGAGGCAGTTTGTCGCGCGAGGGTGAGATGTGTTTACGTGTTTACGTGTTTACGTTGGACTGGGCATCGAATAATGTGCAGACGCTTTGATAGCGCAGGCATTTGGATCCGTGCGAACGTAAACACGTAAACACATAGGCTCCAATGGCCTGGCGATCTATGGGTTGAGGCTTATCCGCGGCATCGCGAGTCCCGCAGGCGGTGAGAATCAAGAAGGCGGCGATGGCGAGGACCGGGCGCATGCCTGATTATTCCTTCACGGACGCTACTTCGTCCACAGTCACAATAGGGCCTGAGTTACCCCAGCTGTTCAGAATGTAGTTCATGACGTCAGCGACTTCAGCATCGGTGAGGCCCGGTGGTGTCATAAAATTGTTGTAGGTAGTTCCATTGACAACAATTTCACCTTCCTGTCCGAATTTGATTGCGTGGATTGCTGCTTCGCGTTTCTGTAAAAGATAATCTGAGCCAGCAAGCGGCGGAAATACAGAAGGTATGCCCTGTCCATTCTCCATGTGACACGTAATACACTTTTCCTCATAGATCACCTTCCCGCGGGCCATGCTCTTGGCAAGTTCGTCGTCCTGACTCGGAAGGAGAAAGGAGAATGAAAGGGTCGCAAAGGCAATGAGAGATATGGTTAATTTTTTCATAGGGGACAAATATACGGCTGAACGGGATTATGTGCGTGTTGATTACAAACATCACTGTCATCCTGAGCCCCAACCCCCCCCAATCGTTCAATCACTCCATACTCCACCACAGCGCACCAAACGCCAACGTTACCGAACGTAAACACGTACGCACGTAAACACCTAAACACATCAACACCTCCCTTCGCACACCCTTTAATTCCCTAAAAGGACCCAGCGCGCGTTTCCCCACGAGATAAACCTGTTATTCATCCTCGCACAATCCCTCAATACGGACAATGTCAACCGTGAAGCGGCCGCAGGCCTGCTTCACGGCTTCCTGAAAAAGTCCGAAAAATTCACGATAATAGTCCTTCCTTAACGTTCGCTTCCCCATGGTTCGCATTCTTTTCTTCCTTTGCGCATGTTTGATTTTTGAGAACATTCAAGCGCAACGTCAAAAGGAAATATTGTATGTAGGTACTTTTTTCGGAACGGGAAGTGAAGGCATTTACGTGCTGGAATTTGATCGCGCGAAAGGAAAATTTACCCACGTACAGACGGTGCCCACACCTGAAAGTCCGACGTTTCTCGACATCCATCCTTCGGGAAAATTCCTCTACTCGGTAAACAGAGGCGCGGTGGAGGAGATGGAAAACTCAGGGTCCGTCAGTGCCTTCGCCATCGATACTGGCACGGGACAGCTAACGCTGCTCAATGAACGACCATCATACGGTAACGGACCATGTCACATCAGCATCGGAAGGAGTGGCAAGTGGGCATTCATCTCCAATTATCACGAAGGCAACTTCGTCATCATGCCAATATTCGATGATGGCCTTCTCGGATCCAGTGCGGGCTCGCGCCGACATTTGGGCCATAGTGTTAATCCTTCGCGCCAGGAAAAGCCTCACGTTCACTCAGCCGTAGTGGCCCCTGATAACAATTTTGTCCTCGTCTCTGATTTGGGTACCGACCGCATCCACAGCTACCGATTCAACGCCTCTAATGGAACAATAGCAGATGCGGACGTTCCCTATGTCAGCGTGAAGCCAGGATGTGGTCCCCGGCACCTGGCCTTTCACCCCAATGGATCTGTGGTGTATTCTGCCGAGGAGTTGACATCGACGGTAGCCATACTTGACTACGATAGGGCGACAGGCAGGCTCACCATCCGGGCAGATAGTATTCTCAGCCTTCCGCCGGATTTCCGAGGAGAAAATACGGCCGCGGATATTCATGTTCATCCCAATGGTCGTTTCCTCTATGTGTCGAACCGTGGCTACAACGCACTCGCTATTTACAGCATCCACAAGGACGGTATGATAACCCTGGTGGGACAGCAGGACACGAAAGGGAAGACCCCGCGCAACTTCCTGATCGATTCCAGGGGTGAGTTCCTTTGGGTGGCCAACCAGGATTCTAACAACATTGTCACGTTTCGGGTGAATCCGAATACCGGCAAGCTGACCTTTGTATCCGATACGCCGGGCATTCCATCTCCCGTCTGCCTTAAAATGGTTGCGCTGAAATAGATTTACTAAATTGGCGCCTTATTTCACTCATGAACCCAATTGTAGCTCCGTCGCTGCTTGCATCCGACTTTGCCAACCTCGAGCGCGAGGTTACCATGATCAATGAAAGCGAAGCCGAATGGATCCACATTGACATCATGGATGGTGTGTTCGTACCGAACATTTCGATGGGATTGCCTGTCGTCGAGGCGATACGTCGCCACGCGCGAAAGACCATGGATGTCCATCTCATGATCATCGACCCGGGTCGTTATATCCACGCATTTCGCAAGGCAGGCGCTGATATTATCTCCATTCATCTCGAGGCTTGTCCCCACCTCAATCGCGATATCCAGGAGATCAAAGCTTCCGGTGCGAAAGCCGGAGTCGCGATTAATCCGCACACCCCCGTGGCGCTGCTGGAAAACTGCATTGCCGACATCGACGTCGTCAATCTTATGTCAGTCAACCCCGGCTATGGCGGTCAGCAGTTTCTGGATATCACCTACGACAAAATCCGGCAGACGGCGGAATTGATAAAAGCAAAAGGCTCATCCGCGCTGATCGAGATCGACGGGGGTGTCACGTTGGACAACGCCCGGGCTATCCTAGATGCAGGCGCCCATGTGTTGGTCGCGGGCAATACCGTGTTCAGTGATCCCAATCCTAAGGAGGTAATTCGGAAATTGAGGAATTGTTAACAGATGTTGTGGCTGCATCTGTAACTAAAAAAACAGGCAGGATTTTTGGTGTTTTCTCGAAAAAACGTCAAACCAATGCTTAGCCGAACACTTTTACTGTTTACATCCATTGCCCTTGTGTCCTGCGCGCGGACGGTAACACGCGTATCTCCGGATACCCAGATCGACCTCAGTGGACGTTGGAATGACACCGACTCCCGGAGGGTAGCGGATCAGATGATATACGACCTTTTCAACTCTTCCGATTTTAAAGAATATGCCAGGGCTTTGAACAGAAAGCCGGTCATTATCGTCGGAAATATCCTCAACCGGACATCAGAGCATATCGATGCCGACAACTACATCCGCAGATTAGAAGTCGTCATCCATAACTCCAAAGTGGCGGACCTCGTGGAGTCGTCAGAGTTTCGCGATGCCTTGCGCCGCGAACGTGCCGAACAACAGGACTTCGCCGACCCGGCTACTGTCAAGCAATTCGGAAAGGAGCTTGGCGCTGACCTTATGTTGTTTGGTGAGATGACTTCGGAAATAGATGACTACAACAATCGCCGCGTGGTGAACTACATCACGACGCTGTTCCTCACCGATATCGAAACGAACCGAAGGGTCTGGTACGGCCAGCACGAAATCAAGAAGTATATTCGGAACTAACCTTCCGTCATGGCCCGCATCGCGCCTACCTTGTTGATGGCAGGATCACTCACGCTCGCCAGTGCGTGCGCGACATATTATCACACCCAGGCGGACTTCAATCGCGAATTCGAGCGGGGCGATCTCAACCGTGCATTGGAGGCCCTTCAGCGTCGCGATCAGCACGAGCACGGTCGAAACAAATTTCTTTACCTCGTTAACAACGGTCTGGTCCTGTCCGTGATGGGCAAGTACCGTGAGAGCAACGAGTACTTTGAAAAGGCATACCTGTTCGGCGAAGACTATCACAAGGATTATATCAATGAGGTCGCGTCCTACTGGACAAACCCAATGGTAACGGTTTATCGCGGTGAAGACCATGAACACCTCATGGTGCTGTACTACAAGGCGCTCAACTTTCTTAAGATGGAAAAGTATGAACAGGCGCTCGTGGAATGTCGGCGACTCAATATCAGGCTACAGGAACTCAGCGATAAATACAAGTCGCCAGAGAAGTATCGCCGCGATGCGTTTATTCATACCCTGATGGGTATCATCTATCAGGCCATGCAGGATTACAATAACGCATTTATCGCCTATCGGAATGCGTTCGAAATATATGAAGATGACTATGCAAGGCTTTTTTCTCTTCGCGCTCCCGAGCAATTGCAATATGATCTGCTGAACACTGCGTGGTGGACCGGACTGCATCAGGAGTATGAATATTACAAGGAGCGGTTCGGCTTGGAAGAGTATACGCCCAAACGTCCCGAAGCTGAGTTGGTGTTTTTCTGGCATAACGGACTAAGTCCCGTAAAAGAGGAGTGGAGTATCGACTTCGCTATACACACGCGTCAGGGTAAGGATGTATTGTTTGTTAACGAAGCGATGGGACTCAACTTTGCTTTTACGCTTGACGATGACGATGACCGCTCACGTCTTTCAGGATTGAGATAATA
>QGUY01000388.1 GCA_003242315.1 Bacteroidota bacterium | reverse complement strand
CTCGCTATGTGTCCCCTATGTGGTTCACATCCTTTCAAACAATCTCGCGCCGCACAGTCCGCGGTCTTTCGTCCCTGGCTCTCTCCTCTTTAAGCGCCTCAGTCATATTACGGAGATGGAGCGCGGTGCCGATCGCGTCGACGACGCGTTCGATATAATCGCGGTTGCGGCTGACGATGACGTTCATGGTGCCCACGTTGGTGGTGATGCGCACGGCATAGCGGGTAGGCACAACGATCAGTGATACGGCGCCAACAAAGAAAAGCAAGGCGCCCGTGCCAAACACGAGGATGTTTTGCGGGACCTCATAGCCGGCAATGCGGGCTACGGGTATCCAATAGTATACAGTTTCCGGAATGAGACGAAGATACTGAAGTGCCGCAATGCCCGCGCCCAGGGACATGAATAGTATGGAAGGCAGGCGTGTTGGTGAAATCCGCGCCACGCCGTACCGAACCAGGTCTTCAAGAGGAAACAGGCGTTTGCCAACGCGCAATGAATAACCGGTGATTGTAACCTTTTTCCCATCAGTGTACACTGTCTTTTCTCGCATAAAAAATTCCGCTTGGGTTGTTCACCTTTAGGCGGTGAGGACTCCGGTCTGTGTTGATGATTCGAACTTTAGGTCGCGAGACGACTTTCCGTCTCCTGCGACCGGCGATTACGGTAGCCGCACCCGCCACAATCAGGATGCTACCGACGGCTGGTGCCCATTGTACGGGAACCACGTCGTCAGTGAATTTTGCCTTTTCCCGGTTTGCCGGCTTCGCCGCGCTGCTGCCCATTACCGGGCTAAATCTGAGGGTTAGGGTAATGGTCAGCCCCGTCAACAGCAACAACACTCCGACAAGTTTCATGGCTATACTACGTAAAATTTCGGGAAGGGTATTCACAATTTCATACCAGACCGAAAAAACCGTTCCACGGAGGAATTTTGCCTCATTATACCCCCCTTTCGTGGGTATTTTTTACACAACGGTCCACAATATGGGCAGGTGTTTGTGCCAGAAAGGAAGTCTAGCGGTGAAGTCGGGACAGACAGCCCCAGTACGCAAACGATGCTGACGCGGGTTTATTGTCTCGGGGCGTTTGAATGTCCCGCTCAGCCTCCGCGCCGCCGATAAATATCGTACGCCTTCTTTGCGCCGAACAGAGCCCCGGCGGCCAAAAGGATGCCAATGCCTGGAATGGGAACCTGTCCGTCGACATCGTCACCCGGATCGCCAGGCTGACCATAAAGCACTGTGGTGGCCAGGAAAAAAAGCAAAATGAGTGGCTTGCGAATCATCTATAAAAATCTGAGGTCCGATGCTATTTCTTTATCACTTTGATCGTGTAAACACGACCTTCAAGGAGGGTCTTGACCAAATACATGCCAGAAGTTGACGAACTCATATCAATAACGCCTTCGGTCACATTGCCGGCACGCGTCAGACTGAGATCACCAACTTTAGTACCAAGTGTATTGAACACACTAATTTGTTCTACCGGACTCGGGGATGCTACGCTGATCCGCAGAACATCCGTGAACGGATTTTCAAAAGGACTCAGCACCCTGTCTGTGGCGATTTCGTCAATACCAGTAACCAGGAAGTCCACCGACGCGGTAGTAATACATCCCCCCAAATCCACTTCAACAGTATAGGTTCCTGATTTCGTTGCATTGTACACGCTGCCTGTGGCACCCGGGATAATTTCACCATTGCGATACCACTGGTTGCCGTCGTCATAACTCGAGACAAATTGTCCGGGTTCAGCTTCTGTTATCGTCACAGGATCATAAGCGATCACGTTGGCCTTGACGGGAACGCGCGGCCCTTCACAACCCGCAGCGTTAACAGCAGCGACGTAATAGGTCTTGGACTTGGCCAATACCGGCGTAACGAATACCGAGGAATGTTGACCGTCGATAGGTGTCTCATCGGCCTCCTCTTCGTACCAGTTGTAGCTGCCGTTGTCAGGCGCGCCTGAAGCCTCCAGCGTCACCTCCGAGTCGGCACAGTTCGTGACGTCATTAGAGGTGACCGTGTAAATCTGATCGTGATTAATCGTGATTCTGGAGGAAAGCGGAACCGATGTACAATAGTTATATCCGTGCAGAACAACTTCGTTTGCGCCAAGAGCCAGTTCAGATGCAGGTAAGGACAAGGCTATAGTGCCGGTTCCGTCTGACAGCACCGAATCCCCGACAACTTTTCCGGCAACTTCTGCATAGTAGTAGATACCTTTCTGTGCTCCTTGCAGCTGAACTTGATAGCTTTCCGCCGCACATTCATCCGCGAGGGCTGGCGTGATGCTATTCGGATCTATCGGAGTATCCTCCAGGATCACCGAGAAGCGGTCAGCCGCCCGTGATGCAGGATCGCTGGTCACGGAGAACGTGTACTGCGGCGTAGTGCTAAAGTCTATTGTACCGCCAGTAAAGTTGTCCACCAACGTAGTCTTCACACCCAGGAACACACCCGAGGCTTCAGTAGAAAGTGTGTACGACCCCGGATCGAGATCCTTTACATGTAGTCTGATGGTGTTGCCGCATGGCATTTCGTTTGTCGCGTTTATTGCCATAGGCAAATCATCGTCGGACAATGTTGCTATGTCAAAAAGATCGTTGTTGAATTTAGGCGCGTCATAATCGTCAAGCGAACCGGTAGCTTCAGGGCGGAACCTGAAGTATGCGCGATCTGTGAATGTGTTGTTCGAGAGAACAATCTGTAAGACGTCAACAGGTTCCTGCCTTTCACGGAAAAATTCACCTGTGGCAGTGACCTTCGCATCTTCATTTATAGAAAGGCTGCCGCCAGCGTTGACTCTTACCCAGAAGGCCTGACCAGTCGCTATGTTACCATTGGGAAGTCCACCCGTTGCACCATCCCAGTACAGGAACCCGCCGCTATTTCCGTTATCACGTACTGCGATCGGAAGCGCGACGTTTGTCTTTGACCATCCCGAAACTGCGTTCCAGTTGATGGTTGCAGGGTAAGGATTCCCAACGAGGTTCCATCCGTCGTCACCGTTATTAC
>QGUY01000387.1 GCA_003242315.1 Bacteroidota bacterium | reverse complement strand
ATGGGGTCCCTTTCGTGGGGTCGGAGATTTGTATAAGGGGCCGGCGTTGTGCATGGGGCCCTACAACTATCCTCTTAACGAGACCTTCTCAACACTAATACCTGCCCTGATCATGGGCAATGCGGTCGTCTTTAAGCCAGCCAAATACGGCGTTCTGCTCATACGGCCATTGCTCGAAGCATTCCGCGATAGCTTTCCGCCGGGCGTGATCAACGTTATTTACGGAAGAGGTCGCGAGACCGTCGGAGCATTGATGGAATCCGGGAAGCTGGATGTTTTTGCATTCATCGGTACGAACAAAGGTGCGAATGATCTGAAGAAGCTTCATCCCAAACCTCATCGACTCAAATCCATTCTTGGCCTTGACGCCAAGAACCCTGCTATTGTGCTGCCTGATGCTGATCTCGACAGTGCCGTAGCCGAGTGTCTCACAGGCTCGCTCTCGTTTAACGGTCAGCGTTGCACCGCCATCAAGATCATTCACGTGCATAAGACCGTTGCTCCGTTGTTCATGGAGAAATTTGTCGAGGGCGTATCAAAACTCAAAGCCGGAATGCCCTGGGAAGAAGGCGTCAGCCTCACACCGCTGCCGGAGCCAGGCAAGGTGGTGTACCTTCAGGAACTGATCGATGACGCGATCAGGCACGGCGCGAAAGTCATTAATCCGAACGGCGGCGCATCGGAGGCTTCGTTCTTTTATCCTGCCGTCGTGTTTCCGGTGAAGCCCGAGATGCGCCTCTACAGCGAGGAGCAGTTCGGCCCCATCGTACCGATCATGACATTTGACGACCTGGAAGAGCCGATCCAATACGTCGTCAATTCCAACTATGGTCAACAGGTGAGTATCTTCGGAACGGATTCGAAGCGTATCGCCAAACTCCTCGATGCTTTCGTCAACCAGGTAGGAAGGATCAACTTGAACACGCAATGTCAGCGGGGACCCGATACCTTTCCTTTTACCGGACGAAAGGATTCGGCGGAAGGCACGCTTTCGGTGTCCGACGCGCTTCGGGTGTTTTCTATCCGAACGATCGTGTCAACGCGAACCAATGAAATCAATAAGCAGATACTAAGTACGATTATCCGGAACAGGGAATCTGCGTTCCTGAGCACGGACTATATCTTGTAATGAAGCATCTTAACATACGCGTTACAGGCAGAGTTCAGGGTGTATATTTCCGAGCATCGACGCGTGACATCGCGACGAAACTGAAGCTGCGCGGCTTTGTGCGCAACGAACCCGACGGGTCAGTCTACATCGAAGCAGAAGGCAGTGAAGAAGCGCTCGACGAATTCGTAGCGTGGTGCCATCATGGACCGCCGGCTGCAATCGTCAAGAACGTAGAAGTGCAGGAAGGGCCGATACAGAATATGAAGCCATTCGACATTAAAAGATAAGCATGGATGTACGCGTAAAATTCCTCGGAGGCGCCGGCAGCGTTACAGGATCGCGATACTTGTTTACGGTCGGCAACTTCAGATTCATGCTTGACTGCGGATTGTTCCAGGGACTAAAACCGTTGCGCGTACGAAACTGGGAAGCCTTTCCTGTTGACCCATCAACTATTGACGCCGTCGTCGTTAGCCACGCGCATATTGATCACACCGGCTATCTGCCAAAACTTGTAAAGGAAGGCTTTAACGGTCCCATATACTGCACAGCACCCACAGCCGATCTCATGGAGATCATGTTGCTGGATTCAGCAAAGCTCCAGGAAGAAGAAGCGGCATTCGCAAAGAAGAAGGGTTACTCACGTCACGAAAACCCACAGCCCCTCTACACGGAACAAGACGCGCGAAGCACATTTCCGCTTTTCAGGGCGTGCGGTTACGATGAACGCATCAGCATCAGTGATCGCGTTGACATCGTCTATCGCGACGCGGGTCACTTGCTGGGATCGGCCATCGTAGAGGTTTTCATCAAGGGTGATAACCAGACAAAGAAAATAGTCTTCTCCGGCGACCTCGGCAGATACAAACAAGCTATGCTCAACCCGCCAACAACGATCACGGAGGCGGACATTCTTCTGATTGAATCCACATACGGAGACAGGGAAAATCCTGACGAGGATCCTTCACACGATCTCGCACGGATTGTGAACGACACATTTGCTCGTGGTGGCGTGCTGGTGATACCCGCGTTTGCCGTTGGTCGAACACAAACCTTGATGCTCCACCTGCGACGTCTCATGCAGGAAGATGCCATTCCTGATGTGCCGGTATATGTTGATAGTCCCATGGCCATTTCGGCTACTTATCTTTTCTATAAATACCCGGAGTATCACCGCATGGGAACCACCACTCAGGACCTGGCGCGCGAGATCGAGACGAACATGCTGGTGATGGTTAAGTCGTCCGAGCACTCACGAATGCTCAACACGCTTTCTTCCAAGGCCATCATTATCTCGTCGAGCGGTATGATGACTGGCGGGCGTATCCTTCACCATATGTATCATCGGCTTCGCAATCCGCATGATACTTTCCTCATTGCAGGCTATCAGGCAGAAGGTACACGGGGACGGAGCCTGCTGAACAAAGAGCCGACAATAAAAATGTTTGGAGAAGAAGTGCCGGTGAAATGCAAGGTTGAATTCATCAGTTCGATGTCGGGTCACGCAGACCGGTCAGAACTCTTCCAATGGATGGAAGGCTTCAAAGAAAAACCGAAAATGGTTTTCACAGTACACGGAGAATCCCCTGTACTTGAAACCTATGCACAAGCCATCCGCGACAAATTTGGATGGCAGGTGTTTGTGCCCCAGTATATGGAGTCGTTTAGCTTATTTGAGGGGATCTGAAGTTAAAGTGTTGGAGTGCTGAAGTTAGGATCACCGCGCGTTGGGTCCCCTTCAGGGGACTAAGGGGCGCGCGGACGGCGTTATGAGGTATTAACTTCTCCTCTTGTCCAAACATGGTAGGAGTCGAAGCCCGGTGCCTGAGCCTGTCGAAGGCCGGGGCCTGAGCGGAGTCGAAGCCCGGTGGCTGAGCCTGTCGAAGCCAGAAGAAGTAGTGAAGTGTTGAAGTTAGGATCACCG
>QGUY01000105.1 GCA_003242315.1 Bacteroidota bacterium | reverse complement strand
AAATTTTTTTAAAGAAAAGGCATGGCATAGAACTCGGGCTGGAATATCTCGGCATGCGTACCCTTCTGATTTCGGGCCGATATCCGTTTATCAGTTCAATGAAGGAAGCCAAAGAACTGATCGCAAACATCGGGACCGGCAATGTTGGCTTCGTGCTCGACAGCTTCCATTGGTACTGCGCCGACGACACGCTCGAAGACATAAGAACACTCAAGCCGTCGGATATCGTAACTGTAGACATCAACGATGCCCGTGCTGGTTTGAAGAGAGAAGAACAGGTGGATGGCAAAAGAGAACTGCCTTTAGCAACCGGTGTTATCAATCTTAAAGATTTCCTGCAAGGCCTCATTGATATCGGTTACGACGGGCCAGTCCGAACCGAGCCATTCAACCAGGCATTGAATGACCTTGACAACGACGAAGCGTTGAAGGTCAACATGGAAGCCATCCAAAAAGCACTGAAACTCGTGGAAAGCTAAGCGCATGTGCTATGACGATTGTCTTTCCACAACATTCCAATCATCAGCAAACTTCATGACTTTACTCCTTCCGAAAGTATCTGGGGTCGTTCACCTTTGGTATGACAAAACGACCATCAGTGATGAAACCAGCAAGCGACACCATAGACCGTGCCGTTCTGAAGAAACAAATTCTCGAGGAAGGCATTAAGCAGCATCAGAGCGTAATTGACGACTTCGCGCAAAGCATAAAGGAGTTGCTGACTGGTAACGGTCAGCCGGCTATCGAAGAAGCAGTGCAAAGAGCTAACACAATAGCCGATCAGCTTGATTTTGCGCGCGCGGAAATGATTACCCTGCAGGACATGCAGCGAACTATCGGGACCATTCACGACCAGGTGCAGCTGGGAAGCGTGGTTGTTACCGACAAGGATACCTTTTTTGTATCAGTTAGTATAGAACGCTTTTATGTTGGCGAGATGAAGATTTTCGGCCTGTCAACCAAAACACCTCTTTATCAAGCCATGGAGGGAAAGAAGAAAGGCGACACATTCTCCTACGGAGACATTAACTACCACATTGAAGATGTCTTTTGATGGTCCGACTATCGGCCTGAAGATTCGTTTACCGAACTCATGTCTTTCGCTTCGTACGACATCCAGTCCACTTCTACTTCATACGGCTTGATAGGCTTCTCTAGCGAATTTGGATTCGTAACAACGGACCAGTTATTCGTGTGCCAGAAGTTAAGACGATACTTCGACGCATGCTGCGGTATGCCCCGTTGCGACCCGCGGTAATCCCACAACACTACAGTGTCTGCCGTTGTTGGATGTATCATCCACCATCGTATACGATCCGGATACCAGTCGAATCCATAAGTATGAAATTGCGACGACGCGTCATAACCCTCAATTGCCTCAACGGTCTCCGGTTGGTTTTGAAGACCACTCAAAGGCTCCCGTGCTCCCTGATGTCCGAGGCGGTACGTCGTTTCGTAGATGGTTCCGGTGGCAAGGTTTATCGTACGTCCCACGCGTTCCAAAGCACCGCGAGGTCCTGTCCAGGTTCCGACATAAATCACAGTAGGATCAGCAATCAGCCATTCAAAGTCGATCTCACTCAAGCCAAAAATACTGTCCATATGGTAGGTAAAATACCCAACCACGGCACCAACATTAGGCTGATCTTTTCTCGCATCCGGCACTTTCAACCGCGCAGCATATGTTCCGAAGTGGGTGAATTCATTCGAAATGACTTCCGGTCCGCGTCCTGCGCCTGGTGGATCATTCGGATCTATCTTGAAGGACAGAACTCGTGTACCAGGTTCGGTCGGCGAGTCGACACCGAACGCTCGTGTAAACTCGGCCTGATTTCCACCTGAAGCGTAGCTGAAGTAAATGGGTGAGCCACCGTCAAAATCCTCGCGAAATGATTTGTAAGGCGGGTCCACCGTTGCAGCAGCAACACAAATGCACACAGCTCCGATCAGAACACTTGATTTCATGGTGTTAGTAACAATGAGATGACACAAACCAATGTATTTCCTTACTTCTTAAGATGCGAACATTTTTGATATTTGTTCGAATATGAAAGTTATGATCGGTTCATGTGCGCGATTTTCATTCACCTGGTGCACATAAACGTCCGTTTCTATTCTATGAAATTAATGCCCAAAGATTTACTTTGGGTTGGCGAACACCCCCCCTTATGAACGATTCCAGCCCCCCTCCTGTAATTTGCAACAGCGTAAATCCGGGTTTGACGGTGCCGGATTTCGCGAAGCAGTCGGGTTTTTACATGAAAAAATTAGGCTTTCTACTTGATCTCTACCGATTTGCGGAATGACCCCAAAAAACATGATTCGAATATTACCCTTGTTACTTGTCTGCATCTGTTCACAGGCTTACGTTCAAATAAACCAGGAATCGTACCCCGTGGACCCAGCCTCGCAAGTGCGACCTGGCGTTCCAAAAGGTGAAGTACTCAAATTTACCTTCAACAACTCAAAGATATTCCCGGGCACGACACGGGAGATCAGCGTGTACATCCCGGCCCAATACACAGGCAATACGCCAGCCTGCGTGTACGTCAATCAGGACGGAATTCAGTGGAATGCACCCACGGTGTTCGATAACCTCATAGCAAGCAACGAGATGCCGATCACCATCGGAATTTTTGTAACACCGGGCAGAGTACCAGCTTTAGACAAAGCTGCAGCGATAGATCGCTTCAACAGAAGCTTTGAGTACGATGGACTGAGTGATCAGTATGCGAGATTTCTATTGGACGAAGTATTTCCATTCGTCGAACAGCAGAAAACCTCTGACGGCAGGCCTATCCGACTGTCGCGAAATGGAAATGATCGCGCCATCGGTGGCTCAAGCAGCGGAGCCGTTTGCGCTTTCACCGCTGCCTGGGAATATCCCGAAGAGTTTTCGAGAGTGTTTAGCGCCATAGGAACCTACACTGGGCTGCGCGGTGCAGACCGCTATGACATACTCGTTAGGAAATATGAACCGAAGCCCATCCGAATCTTCATGCAGGACGGCTCAAATGATCTCAACATATACGCTGGCGACTGGTGGAAAGCAAATGAATCAATGGAACGCGCTCTGACGTTCGCCGGCTATGACGTCAAGCATGTATGGGGAGAAGGGGGACACAACAACGCCCACGGGACTGCGGTGTTCCCGGAAGCAATGCGGTGGCTGTGGCGCGATTATCCAAAACCCATTGTTGCAGGAAAGACAAAGAATGCCTTTCTCGCTGACATTCTCATTGACGGAGAGGGATGGGAATTGGTTGGTGAAAACTACGGCTTCACAGAAGGTATTGCCGTCAATGCCAAAGGAGAAGTATTCTTCCAGGATATTCCGAATGCAAAAACTTACAAAGTCGGTCTTGACGGAAAAGTGCAACTGTACATTTCAGATTCAAAGAAAGCCAGCGGTACTACATTCACTACGACCGGCGAAATGCTTACCATTACTGGCGGATGGTCAGAGCCGCCAACAAAAGAAGTGCATCGATACAAATCACCCGATGGCTATACCGTCGTTGCCGGCGAAACTCCAGGCAATGACATAACCGTAGCTTTCAACGGGAACATCTATGTTACTTCGCCAGACGGCAGAGAACGGCCAAGCAAGTTGTATCTGATCAAGCCGAATGGTGAACGAAAGATAGTCGATGAAGGATTGAGATTTGCAAACGGTCTGTGTCTGTCGCCCGACCAAACCCAACTCTACGTTACCGAATCCACCTCGCATTGGGTGTGGGTATATCAGATACAACCCGATGGCACTCTTGCTCACAAACAGAAGTATGGATGGTTGCACGTGCGTGATGTAGATGAGAATGCCTGGAGTGACGGATTGAAATGCGATCGCGATGGCCGCATTTATGTTACATCCCTCAGTGGAATCCAGGTCCTGGATCAACTGGGAAGGGTGAACGCGATCATTCCGACTCCAAGAACGAAAGGACAGGTTTCGAATCTTTGCTTTGGTGGTCCTGATTTTGATGTGTTGTATGTCACATGCCACGACAAAGTCTTTCGCAGAAAAGTGAAAATCAAGGGGGCCAACAATTTTGAAAAACCCATTAAGCCGGGGATGCCGAGGCTGTAGAGAGCCACAACCGAACGATGTCTTATCGCCGTTTCCCGACGGACGGATCGACTTCGATCTTCACGTCCTTGAACATAAACGCGTTGTCACTTATCCTTAAGGGGCTTCCGCTAGCAGTCGTTACGTTTCTTAATACCACTTCCCGAGTGATGACATAGGGAAACTGCTGCTGATAGGACTCGTCCGTCATCTTGGGATTGAAATTCGCAAAAATCGTAGGACCATGATATTCATCCGGATGATTGGAATCGTCAATGTGAAGGTTTTCGATAATGATGCGTTCGGGCATGTGGCACGTGTATCCGAAGTTGTGTTGACCCGAATTGGATCCGCCTATCAGACTTGCAGACACCGGCCTTCCTGCTGATGGGACGAACGTGCAATTGTGGATGCGCAGCTCTCCCTGCCACGTGCTTCCATAGTCAGAGCGCAGATTGACGAGGCTTCTTCCATATACCGTAGTGTTCTCTATCGTGAGCACGCCGCTACCGATGGCGTTTATTCCCTGATGACCGAGAGTCGAATTTCTAATGGTAGCGTTGGCCACGCCCATGTGGGCATCAAAGCGGGAGAACACGCAACTGTCGTAAACGAGATTCTTGGAATAGTTAGATCCAAGGATTCCCCAATATGTGTTGTCTTTGATATCGTTTGTCTGACGGCAGTTGACAAACGACACGTTGAGCGCCCGGTTTACACTGAGGTCGTAAGTCCCCATTGAAACCGGAACGCCTACTGAACCAATGGTCTGATGGGTCTTATGACCCGTAAGTACACAATCTCTTACTGTGACATTTGCGCAATCGGCGATATGAATGAACCCACCGTACGGCGCACCGTGTTCACCTTCACCCGTGACGTAATGCTCGAGGCCCTTCACCACGACATTTGATCGCCTGATCGCAAACCCTCTGCTATAGTATGTATATCTCGACTCCGCCTGGTTTGCAATCGTAGTGAAGCGTCCTCCAGTAATCATTAAGGTACTCTCATCAATTGGCAACGCGTTGATGTCCGTGATCTTTTCAAAATCCCAGACAATGGGTGCGTTCATGTCCACATTTCCGTTCCGGTCGACCAGGAAGACGTCGGTTTGTGGGTATCCATTGTTCTGATTGGGGCCGTACCGGATATAGCGCCTCACCGTCGTGTCGGTGACCGTAATAATGCAAGGGCCTGGCAACTTGACGTCAATCTTCTTCTGATTTCGGGCGAGTGAAGACACTCCTTCAAGCCTGAACGGAGTGAGGCCAGAGTTCACGATGAAAACGGGAGCAGTACGATCCTCAACATTCATATCGTCGATTATGAAGGATGCTTTACCGAAATCGGTACTGGTCTGAATGACGACGGTGCGCTTTTTTCCTCCAATGAAATAGGTGGCATTGTCATCAGCCTTTACCGGGAGTCCATACTGATTGGCATAGTCATGCGCCGCAGCAATAGCATCGATGTCGTCCGTATTGCCGTCCCCCTTAGCCCCAAAGTCGGCATAGCGCACCACTTTTGCCATATTTTCCTGGGGCTTCTGCGCCACACTACACATCGCACATAGGGACAAGAAAACCAGTGTCGTGTACTTCATGTTCTATTATTTTCGTCGACTCACTGTGAAATAATATAAATCTCCCGCGTTAAAGTATAACACCCTGAATAAATGTAAATCTTTCCCGTCAGGATGTAAGAAAACCGGTGTCCGTTCGGGGCACCTTTGCGTATAAGCAATTATCAAATCAACAAGACAAAAAACATTCAAACCTATGGAAACAACAATGAAAAACTGTGGATGCAATTCCCTGATGTGTACCTGCGACGCGAACTGCACAGGCGCAAATTGTACATGTGGTTGTGGCCACTGCGCTTAAACCAGGACAAAACGGGAGAAGAAACCCTTCTCCCGTTTGCCTAACACTATGTTGAAAGAATAAGACAATGTCACTCTACACCCTAGACGCTCAAGACCGCGTACCGCTTCTGAAATCGCGCGTTGCAATCCAGGTTGAAGAATCTGTGGATATTGAATTGCTGGCGGTGATGAGTTCCAGTTCACCGGAAAACATAGTTGCCCGACTTGCCAATGACAATTCAGCATACATAGCAAAAGTGAATGGAACGCCCGCTGCATTTGGATGGAAGGCGCGTGGCAGCACCTTCATTGGTGAGTTGAATCACAGGTTAATTCTTCCTTATCGTCACCGCTACCTATGGAACTTCAGGACAATGGAGGCCTTCCGTGGACTGGGCATATATCCGGCCCTTCTTCAACAAATTATAGCCCTGGAAAAGTCTTTGGCTGATCGGTTCTGGATCATACATGCACCTGAAAACAGCGCCTCCCTTCGCGGGATTCAAAAGGCTGGTTTTCAATATGTGGGAAGACTGTATAACAAGGGAACCCAAACCATAATAGAAGCAACAGAATCAGCTGTAGAGAACAAGCAGTTTCTCGAAGATATGGACATTCAGATTAAATCTGACGAACCTGTGTCTTGCTGGAATTGCAGTAGCCCCTACCTGAAGAAGCGCAGCGATACCTGTTGCTGTGCGACGCACTCTAAGCCATGCGTGGGAAACAATCTAACGCAACTGATGGAGTACTCACGGCATGCATTGCAACTTGCTTAGGTGACTAAAATATCAACAACCTGTGGAGCAGCAACCACTACAAAAACGGGCGCATCCGAAAGGCCAGAAGAGTAGGAAGAACATTAATCTAGATTTATGCCGAGCAATGTTTCATTACACAGAGTGGTGAAGGCATCACCGGAAAAGGTGTTCCGGGCGTTTACCGACGCCGCAGCAATTGCATCGTGGTTACCTCCTTACGGGTTTACGTGTACCGTTCACGAAATGGAAGCAAAAAAGGGTGGCACTTTCAGGATGTCCTTCACCAATTTTTCCACTGGAAACAGTCATTCATTTGGCGGCACGTACGTCGAGCTAAAACCGAACGACTTTCTGAAGTACACGGACAAATTTGATGATCCCAACCTGCCGGGAGAAATGACTACGTCAGTCTCATTTCGTAAAGTGATTGGTGGAACAGAGTTGAAAATTTCACAGGAAGGAATTCCGGATGCGATACCCGCAGAAATGTGCTATTTGGGATGGCAGGAATCGCTGGACAAACTCATCAGACTCGTCGAGCCGGAGATACCGGACGCCTAAGGGATGAAGGTGAACGAATAACGAGCGAACGATACGGCAGCGGGTAGACTAGCGAAGCAAGGCAAAATAAACTGCCAAAAGCAGCAACGATCCACAAGTTGTTACGATCCACGGTGACGCGATGAGCAAGATCGTAGTTGAGAAGGTTGGATAGAAGTACACGAACGATATCACGGGAACCATTGCAGCGTTGGTGAATAGGAATATCCTAAGCCACTTCTGTTCTTTGGAAAAGGCTAACCCCAGGAAGAAAGTGGAAATACCCATACAGATATAGCCCAGGGCATCGATGTCCCAAAAGAGGGAGTGTGGCGTTTGATCCAGTATCCGAACTTCTTCAAGCGTTCCTCTCTGCGCTGCGGGAAGTACGGTTACCACCTGAACTACATAGTTGAGATTGACGTATATGGCGTACATGACCGCAAATGCCAGTGCTATGTGAGCCCAGAATCGTTTTTCTGCAGGGAGCAGGTGATAGAGAGAAATAGTCGCGACAACAAAAGGAGCAGCGATACCAAGTGAAAAACCATATATAAGGTACGCGTCAACAGGGAAGGCCAAAACACCAACAATCTGAAAGATTTGTGCAATGCCAAAACTGGACGCAGCTATGAAGGCGAGGAGCGAGGAAACAAAACCGACCTTTCTTGCCAGCTCTAATCCGCCAATGCTTCTTAGGGGAATGGATGATTCCATGAGTTGTTCGGATTTATTAAAGGACCGAATCAAAATACCTCACCCCTTATTGGAAAAGCTATGACAAGCCAACATCGTGGGACCTGACAAATGTCAGGCGTGGACTGTCATTTACCGTCGATCGCACTACGTCGAACTTGCCTTATTGTCCACACTTCGGCTCCCTTCTCAGCAATATCTCCGGTTGTAAACTCGACTACCTGATCCTGCGATGTCACCCTGAGGGACTTCTTTTGTGTGATTTCTTCCAGCAGGTATGTTCCTCTCGACTTTACATTCAGTCGTATGGTAGCCTTCTCTGTGGTCTTTCCATGATTGAGGACATACATCAAGTAGCCCTCCTGATTTTCATGTAGGCGAATCACCAGCGGGTTATCTGCGTTTCCCGACTGCGAAGCAGTATACGGTCGCTCAATCCCCGCCCAATCGACCAACCCCATCAGGAATTGGTTTGTATTCTTATTCGCTTCATCCTGAACAGTGAGCCGCTGGGTGGACTGATCCCATAGCGATCCCCGCGAATTGGCGAGCGCGAGGAAGGAGCCGACATACAGCGTGTGCCCTTTGCCGAAAGTCGAAGTGACGATACCGGCCGAACCATCTTCCAGTGTTGCCAATATCCTCGTATTCTTACCGGTCCCATAGGGTTCCACTGATTCCGCGAACATAGATCCCTGAATAATATCATCTGGCTGAAGATGTCGCATTGATGGATGGGTATTATCCGGAATCTTGATCGTTACCTTCTCAAGCGTTTTGACTTTGCTCTCGCGGACTCCAAATACCTCAGCGAGTCCAAGGCCCGGAATTACGGGGGATGTGAATCCGTATTCATTATTCCACGCGAGTCGCGCTTCGGAAAATGCGTAACCACCGTTGGCAACAAAGTTCTTAATTCCGTCAGCGGCTTTCTGCGTCAGCATCAGCGCATAGGGAAGTATGATGAGTTTGTAATGAGACAGATTGCCTGATTCCAGGTCCCTTCTGTGAATGAAATCGACCGGTATGTTCTGATCGGTGAGGTAACGATAATAGCCAATCAGCGAGTTGGCATGACCATCCTGATTCCCCACACGCCTCGTACCGCCCACCATTTGGGAGAGGGGATTGTAGACCAGCGCGACTTGAGCCTTGACAGGCTTAGATGACGCGAACAGCTTCCCGTTCTCATGAATTAACTTAGCCAGTTTACCCAGCGCCACAGCTCGCTCTGTAGGCGTACCATCCAGATTGATGAGACCGTAACCTCCCGATTCATATCCTGACGACATAGGATAGTACGCGTACGCGAAGATACCCTTGGCGCCTGTGCCAGGCTTGACCACGCCCAGATTGCGTGATCCTGAGGGGTTACCGGGTCGCTGACATTCAAGCCGACGGTTCCGAAGCCTGCCTGGAACTCACCGACATAGTAACCACCGTTCCTTATGTTCGCGCTGTACGAAAAGTCCCCCGCAGCCATGAATCTCCAGGGAACCCAGTCCCCCGGTTGATTATGCTTTGGATACTGTGACACGCCATAATAGTCCACCTGGTCAGACATAAGGAAATCGTCTTCAGCACCAGTTCCATAAGGTGTGCTGAAAAGCGAAACCGGCGACGCGTGTGCGGTTGCGACACGAGTCTTGTCGACATTTCGGACCGCCTGGTATCTTATCCCGAGATCTTCGGCCATCTTCTCATACATGAAATGCTTCCAGTCCATGAAGTCGGCATACGTGAGAATTGTACCAAAACGCGGTGGCTGTACTTCATCCCATGATTCAAAATTCCGATACCATGAACTATTCAATGCCTCCAATGTTGGATACTTCTTCTTCAGCCATGTACGGAAACGTTCCTGAGTATGGGGGCAGAAACAATACTGAGCGTTTTCAATCCAGCCCGGCCATCCCCACTGCACAATGTGAGGTTCACTCCACAAATCCCAACCATAAAAGTTCGGATACTGAATCGCGACTTTTGCTGCCTCTTCGTAGAATTTGATGAATGCCTCGCGCACTCCGGAATGATCCACACAATACCCGGGTGCGACCTGTGGTTGAATCTTGTCGCCACTATGTGCTTCAAAAAGCGCCGTGGGATATTCCTTACCGACCCATTCAGGAGCCGACTCCGCATAAACCTGTATTATCACCTTCAGGCCCGCTTCCTGGGCTAACGAACACAGAATCTTCAGGTTCTCAAAATTGTACTGCCCCTTTCGTGGTTCACAATGCGACCATTCCACCCAGGTTTTAACAGAATTAAAACCAAGCGCTTTGATTTGCTGAACGTCCTTCCGCCACTCCTCTTCCGACTTTGGTGTAACAGTCGAAAGCATCGTTGCCCGTGCCTTGCCTCCGCTGTACCAAACCGAGAAGGGAAAGAAATCGTCCTTGACAATGGCCGGCTTGTTTTGCGAGAAACATTTGACGGAAATTAACAGGAGTGCGAGCATCGCAGCCGTACGCAGTACGGTGTGTGAAAAGTGTGTCAACAGAGTCGCGAGATGGTGAGTAATAGCAGTCATGTCTGGGGATTTTCCTGGATGCTATTTTATGGGTTAATTCATCAATTTGCTAACTCTACCCGGTTTTCTAAGAGAATTAGCAATTAGCAGCCAGCTATTTCGAAAGGAATGAAAATTGTGCTGTCTGCTTCTAAAGGAATTCATGATTCGAAAACTGAAATCCGGAGAATACCGTATCTACTCGCGCAAGAAAAATCCGACAACAGGAAAGCGACGCAATCTCGGAACGTTCAAGACGCTTGAAGCCGCGAAGAAGCACGAAATGGAAATTCAATACTTCAAGCGGAGAAAATAGAGTACGGGAACCTGGGGTTATATGCTAAGCGGTGAGCCTGACTTGCATGTACACAAAACGCCACAAATCCATGTGTTATGTTGACCCGCTTCCCCCGGAAGCGAATTTATGACCTGAAGTCAGCGAACACCGGACGATGGCGCATACTCCAACACCGCAAACACGGCGCAATGGTCCGATGCCTCCGCGCGGCACAGCACTCGTGTTTCCTTTACGGTCCACTCCGATGTACGCGGGTATAGAATGTAGTCAATCTTTTTTGTGGCGGCCGGACGTGATGGGAACGTATTTGCCCACGTTGTATCGGCCTCAGCAAATTCGTTCAGCAACATTTTGATTTCGTCGTGATGGGGTTCGGCATTGAGATCACCCGTGAGGATCATCGGCGCTCGGTTCCTGTCCGCAACGTAGTAGTCCCTCACCTGGTGTGCCTGCACCTTACGATCATCCTCTCGTGTCGTCAGGTGTGTACAACCAAAAACTATCTCCACATCAGGAGCAATCTCTACCAGAGCAAACGCGAAAGTGATAATGCTGGGTCTGCTGTGATATCCTTCCAGTACATCGACATCAGTCACGGGAAACCGCGAAAGAATGGCGTTGCCATATTCACCGCCCTGGAAGTCGCGATGCTTTACAAAGTAGCCCTTGAGTCCGGTACGACGCGCAAGCTCATCCGTGATGTCGATACCGCCCGCGCGTTGGGTGTGCTTGTCCACCTCTTGCAATGCCACCAGGTCTGGATTCACCTCCTTAATAATGGAAGCCAGCATGTCTATGTTAATGGTACCGTCTGCCACCTCGCCATGGTAAATGTTGTAGGTCAGTACGCGTATGGTGAAAGTTTTGTCCTGGGCAGGCAACCCAGTGCTAATGACGAAGCATAAAAACAGAAGTGCAAGTCTCATTTCGTAACGTTCAATGTGGTTGTTAATCTGATATCGCGCGATGAGGCGCCTATCATAATCTTAAATGCACCGGGCTCGACGACTTCCTTCAGGTCCTTATCAAGCATGCGCAGTAATTCGGGTCCAATCTCGAAATGCAACTCTCTCGTCTCACCGGGCTCGAGATGGATACGTTGAAATCCTTTCAGCTCCATAACCGGACGTGCCACCGAAGCAAGCATGTCTCTGATATACAACTGACACACTTCGTCCCCGGCTACTGATCCGGTATTTTTCACTGTAAAACGAACCGTTGTCGTCTCGTCAACAGAAATAGTGCCCTTGCTTAATATGATGTCGCTATACTCGAATGTCGTGAAACTCAGTCCGTAGCCGAATGGAAACAGTGGCAAGCCTGTCAGGTTGTAGTAGTCGTCACCACGGCCTGTAGGCTTATGATTATACACTAACGGCAATTGCCCTTCGTGTACAGGAAATGTGATAGGCAACCGGCCAGCTGGATTGTAATCACCAAAAAGTACCGAAGCGACGGCATGCCCGCCTTCCTCTCCAGGATACCACACGTTGACAATGCTGTTCACCTTGTCTATCCAGTTGCTCATTGTCACCGCACTTCCTCCAACCAGCACTACCACAACAGGTTTCCCAGTGGCAGCAATAGCTTGAATGAGTTCTTCCTGACGACCCGGCAGCGACAACAAAGCCCTATCCTGAAACTCACCTTCGTGAATGCCTGCTACGACAATTGCTACATCAGCCTGCCTGGCGGTGTTTACGGCTTCTTCGATACGACTATGTCCATCCGAGTCGGCCGTCACGTCCCACACGAGCCTGATGCGCGCGTTGCCTACTGGCTCGAAAAATTCCACGCGTATATCATAGGACTTCTCCTTCTCAAAGTAAAAGTCCCGCAGTTCACTGCT
>QGUY01000386.1 GCA_003242315.1 Bacteroidota bacterium | reverse complement strand
TGTTTCTTCTAAACTTTTGGGTCACCCATATTCTCCTTTTTTGAACACGCGTGAGCGGCGCGCCACCCCTGACTTCCGATATGGCAACCGTTTATTCCGCAACGACGTGGCGGAAAAGGGTGTATTTACCGACGTTACGCTTCAGGCTGGCATCATCAACAACGCGCTCAACTATGGGCTGAGCGTCAACATCAGCGATATCAACCTCGATGGCTGGCCGGACATCTACACGACGAGCGATTATACCGAGCACGACTGCTACTATGTGAACAACGGCGACGGGACGTTTACGCAGTCGCTGCAAAAGTCGTTTGCCCACATATCCAAGTTTTCCATGGGCGCTGACATTGCCGACTTCAACAACGACGGACTTCCCGATGTGCTGACCCTGGATATGCTGCCGGAAGACAACCATCGGCAAAAATTGCTGAAGGGTCCTGATGAATACGACCAGTATCATTTGCTATTGGACAGTGGATACTATCGTCAGCACATGCGGAATATGTTGCACCTGAACAGGGGAATGGACGATGAAGGGAATGTCAGGTTTAGTGAGATTGGCCAGCTCGCGGGAATATCCAACACCGACTGGAGTTGGGCGGGCCTGCTCGCCGACCTGAACGGCGATGGCTGGAAGGACCTTGTCGTCACCAATGGTTATCTCAGGGATTTTACGAACATGGATTTCCTGAAGTACACCATGGCGGATGCGCAGCTGAGCGCCGCAGCAAAGGGCAACCTCAACTTCAAGACCTATGAACTCGTTCAGAAGATGCCGTCAAATGTGCTGCGAAACTATGTGTTTGAGAATACGGGACGGCTGGAGTTTCGCGATGTAACTGAGGTGTGGGGACTTACTACGAAGTCAGTATCCAATGCGGCAGCCTATGCAGACTTTGATAACGATGGTGACCTGGACCTCATCATCGGAAATAACAATCAGCCCGTCGAACTTTGGCGAAATGACCTGCCTCACGAAAACCACAAATGGTTGACCATTCGTCTCAGAAGTAATTCTCCCAACCGGTTTGCCTACGGCGCCAAGGTTTGGCTGTATGCGAAGGGAGCGCTGCAGTACCAGGAGCTCTTTCCAGTACGCGGGTACCAGTCGACTGTTACCTCCGGCATTTTCTTTAGCGTGCCGCAGGGCGTCGCCGATTCCCTTGTCATAGAATGGCCATCGGGTAACAAGTCGGTGATACGCGATGTTCCGCTCAACCAGGTAGTGGTTATCGATGAAACGAACGCCACGGAAAAGTGGGTGAGAAACCGGGACGCTTCACGTAAGAGGTTGTTTTCAAATGCTTCGAAGGAGGAGCAGATCGACTTCAGGCATCGCGAAAACGACTTTGTCGATTTTAAGGTCGAGGTTCTGATACCGTATCAGCTCAGCCGCATGGGACCTGCGCTGGCGAAGGGTGATGTCAATGGCGACGGACTTGAAGACCTGTTCTTTGGTGGAGCAATTGACCAGGCGGGCGTGCTCATGCTGCAGACTGCTGACGGTACCTTTACGCCGTCGCGGTCACGACCATGGGCGGCCGATGCAGCATGCGAAGACGTGAACGCCTTGTTCTTTGATGTCGACAACGATAACGACCTCGACCTGTACGTGGTGAGTGGCGGAAATGAATATCTCGATGATTCTCCTGAGTTCCAGGACAGGTTGTACCTCAACGACGGGAACGGGGCGTTTTCAAGAGCGTTGAATGCGTTGCCGGCCATGACGAGCAACAAGCATGCTGTTGCGGTGGGTGACTTCGACAACGATGGTGATTTGGATCTCTTCGTGGGAGGAAGGGGCAAGCCCGGATATTTTCCTTTGCCTTCGAGAAGCTATGTTTTGCGAAACGACAGCAACAATGGCACGGTGCGCTTCACCGATGTGACCGACAGCGTAAATGCTGACCTCCAATTCACCGGCATGGTTACCGCTGCCAGCTGGACCGACCTGACGGGTGACGGTTTCCCCGAACTGGTCATCGCAGGTGATTGGATGCCGATAAAGATTTTCAGAAATGACAAAGGTGCATTGACAGACGTATCCGATGAAGCAGGTACGGGTGGTATGTATGGTCAATGGAATGCACTCACAATGGCCGATGTTGATCGCGATGGCGACCTGGACATCGTACTCGGTAATTGCGGACGCAATCATCAGTACAAACCATCGGAGAAGGAGCCGATGACAATCCATGTGGCCGACTTCGACGAAAACGGAAACCTCGATCCCATTCTCTGCTACTACATACAAGGCACAAGCTATCCGCTGGCAAGTCGCGATGAGTTGCTGGATCAGATCCCCGCGCTGAAGAAAAAATATGTCAAGTACGCGGACTATGCCGGCGCAACGCTGGACGACATTTTCAGCAAACAGCAACGCGAAAAGGCTCAGGTGTTCCGCTGCACAGAAGCGGAGAGCATTATCCTTGTGCAGGAGGAAGGATTGAAATTCTCGAAGCGTTCTCTGCCCATTGAGGCGCAGTTCTCCACGACGCAAAGCATTTTGGTGGACGATGTTGATGGCGATGGCAAAGATGATTTGCTCTTACTCGGCAACTTCTTTGGATACCGCACGCAAGCGGGCGAGAGCGATGCCAGTTTTGGACTGCTCCTCAGGGGGAAAGGCGACGGAACGTTTGAAGCGGTGTCGCCGGATGAATCGGGATTGTTTGCCGATGGCGACGTTCGGGCAGCGGTAATAGTAGAGACGCCTAAAGGAAGGAGATTGATAGTCGCCAAGAATGATGATGTTCCGCAGGTGATACGAATCGGAAGGTAATGCAAAAGTTCAGGTTGTTGGTGGCGCTTATTGTGCTGGCGACGAGTCAGGTTGCTGGCCAACCCCGTGGCGAAAAAATCGATGCTGCGCCCCTGCACAGAGCCCATGAAGCCTTAACGAGCGTCATCGTCCATGATATCTTCTCTCCACCGGTTGCGTCGCGTATTTATGTATACGCTCACATTGCTGGTTATGAAGTGCTGAACCAGGTAGACGACAAGTATCAAAGTCTTCACGGACAGGTCAAAGATTTCCCGGCAATTCCAC
>QGUY01000385.1 GCA_003242315.1 Bacteroidota bacterium | reverse complement strand
CGGGGGTTGTTTTGTTCAAGTTCGAATTTTTTTCCCTTGGTGACTATAAGGCGGGCCTCAGGGTATTGCCTCAGTAATTTCAGTTGGAATTCCAGCTTGTCGGGCCGCCATAGATCGTCTGAATCGAGAAAGGCGATGTATTCCCCTCTGGATTTTTTTATGCCGTGGTTTCTTGCTTTTCCTATGTATCCAGTGTGATCTAGTTTATCGTATAAGATCCGACTATCTGCAAATCCGGTCACTACAGCTTCTGTTCCATCTTCCGAACCATCATCGATCACCAACAACTCCCAATTCGTGTAAGTCTGATCGATTACGCTCTGTATCGTCTCGCCAATCAGATGCGCACGATTGTAGGTTGGCATGATAATGCTCACAAGTGGTTGATCAGCCGACATGGTGTTCCTTGGATCTCTGCGGTATGTCGCTCACTTTTCGAAGTTGTCCATCCGCCATTTCGTACACGGCGTCAAACTTCTTGAGCAGTTCGGGGTGGTGGGTTATCATCATGATGGTCTTCCTACGCTCGGTCAGACCGAGTAAGGTAGTTATCACTTCGTTTTCCGTTTCCGGGTCGAGCTGATTCGTCACCTCATCCAGCAGGAGAATTTCCGCGTCCCGATAGAGCGCACGTGCAATGGCGATACGCTGACGCTGACCGCCGGATATTTTTGCACCCTTTTCACCAATCCGTGACTGAAGACCTTCCTGCAATGAGGCTACCCATTCACTTAATCCCATGCCATCAACAAGTCGCGCTACCTTGTTGATATCGACTTCCGAAGCCGGAATCCCGAACGCAATGTTTTCCGCGACGGAGCCATCCATAATATAGGGGCTTTGCGGAACATACGCCATCAACCGCGCTCGTTCTTCGTTTGGCACCGCCTGGCCATCGACGACGATGGATCCCTTCTGTTGCTTCAGAAAGCCAAGGAGAATCATTAACAAGCTTGACTTCCCGGCGCCCGACCTGCCCGTCAGAGCTACCGTCTCACCCTTGCGTATGGTCAGATTCACATCGGCTAATAACGGTTGCTGCTCGTCGAATGCGAAACTTATGTCTTTGAGTTGGATGCGCGTGTTGAAGTCAGGGGGTGTGGAAATCTTTTCGGTGGGCCGCTCTTCAGTACCGCCGATAACAATGTCGAGTTCGCGAAGGCAGCATTCGTGAATTCGCATTTGCTGGATGGCTACCGTGATCCGGCTTATCGATGGAATGATGCGAAAGCTTGCCGCCGCGTAAATGCTTAACAGGATTAGCGTCTTCTGTGGATCGCTTTGCGTACTCAATGCGTAGATGATCAATCCGGATACGCAAGCCGCGGCGATGACTTCGGTGACCCGCGGTGTTCCCGCATGGGCAGCATGGTCGAGCGCCATGGCTCTCCCATGCTGTTCGCTTAACTTCCTGAACGCGTCGCGGAAAAAGGATTCCTTATGAAAAGCCTTGATGTCAGTGAGTCCCTCGGCGATGATGAGAGCCTTGCGCAGCAGGTTGGAATACGATGACCGTAGGGTTGTCCCGATCCTTTTCAGCTTAACGCGTCTCAGGCGATAGATGAGAAGAGAAGGAACGAGAATGATTGATAGAAAACCAAATATTCTAATATCGTATACCATGACGCCAGCAAGCATGAGCAGGAAGACCATGCCTTCCGAAAGGACCGTGCCTGCTGGAATGAGAATATTGTTGGCAAACACGAGCGGCATGCTGGCCATTACGTTTACTTCGTGGGAAAGGGTAGACCCTGTGAATTTCTGATAGGGCTGGCTGAGATACTTGCTGATCACTTGCGATGCTATCGCGGTTGCAACGCCGTAGGCGTAACGTGCCTTCGCTCTGATAATCCAACCATTCATCAGGGTTCTCAACACAATGAAAAGAAAGACAGCCGCTGTGAAAGCAATGGCAGAAGCCTTGAGTGAATCGAATCCAAAGAAATTGTATGTACGCTGAAACCAGGGATTAGCCTCAACTCTGTCAGGATCGATCAGCAGGAAGATGATGGGCAGGAAAAACGCCAGGCTAAAGAAGTCCAGGATGGAGTTGATGAAAAGAAGCGCGATGATGAGCGCACCCTTCTTTCGTCGCGCGGAGGGAATGAGGCGCAAAACGCGATAGAGAACGCTATCTTTTATCATCGGGTATCAAGATACGAAACAGATGCAGCTTCAGACGCAGACGCAGATGCAGAGGCGGGCTCATCTTAACTAGCGAATCACAATCCACGGAAAAGGCGAAAATCCCATCCATCGTTTCATCCTTCCCCACAAGGACCGGGGATTGTACAACACAGTGTAACGATAGTCGTCCAACGACATCCATGTATGGTGATGATAGTACGACGCCATCCGCGGGTGTCCGGAGTTCCTGAAATGGTCCTCCGACCTGGCCTTTGCCGCTTCCGTGTCGCTTCCATTGTAGATCGGACTGTCTACGATGTGAATTTCTCCACCCGGATTCAGCAACTGCTTAAGACGATCGATCAGCGATCGGAAGTTAGCGAAGTATTGTATGACGCTGGCGCAGACGATCACATCAACGACACACGCGTCAAAAGCCTCCGATTCGATGTCACCATATACATACGTGACCCGACTATTTGATGAAAAAAGCCTCACAGCCTGTTTCAGCTCAACCTCATTAATGTCAATACCACAGCATTCCACCTGAAGTTGCCTGGCCAGAAAGTTCGTCAACCAGCCGTTACCACAGCCTATTTCCAGAATTGCCCTGGGCTTTTTCTTCTCGAGGTATTGTGACAACGATTTTACAGAGCGCGCCCGAACCCGCCATTCGCCATACAGTGCATGTTGCCGCGGTAAGTGGGGCAGAGCCTTTACCATAGCGTCCGGCAACATTCTCCCCTCCGCAGCGCGGAGGGCAGTGTACTCCCGTTCAAAATCCTGGTGGCCCATGCCGGATTGATAAAACAGCCCTTCCCATAGCCGGAACGATGCATGGTTGCTGAAAAACGTTCGGAACCCTGAAAGACCTGAAGTCTAATGGTAGAGGGACATAGGGAAATGTAAAAAAGAAGAAATCGCC
>QGUY01000384.1 GCA_003242315.1 Bacteroidota bacterium | reverse complement strand
TCTGCATCGTTGATGAGCAACTTGTAGTCGCCATGACGAACCGTCTTCACAACGCCGTTTCTCCAGAACAATACCTCGTGTGGTCTTTCCTTCTTTTCACCGGTCAGATAGGGCAGAAGGTCTACGCCATCATACTTCCGTCCTGGGGGGAGGGGAGCTCCCGCAGCGTTAGCAAATGTTGGGAACAGATCCAGCGTGCTTACAGGATACTCATAAACCGTGCCTGGCTGTATTTTTCCTTTCCATGAGATCAGCAACGGTGTCCGAATCCCGCCTTCATAATGGGTGAGTTTCCCTCCTTTGAGCGGGTAGTTCAGATTGATGTCCGGATTCGGAGCATAGTACGTTCCGTCAGGCGCGCTTTTGTCGAAGCCTTCATTGTGCCATACCGACCCATTATCGCCGGAGAAAACGAAGATGGTGTTGTCATAGACGCCCACATCCCTGAGCTTTTGTTGTATTCTTCCGATCGCCTCATCTTTCGCCAGGAGCATGGCCAACAAGAATCGTTGCTGCTCGTCTTTTATGTGCGAAAGTTTGTCGTAATGTTTTTTAGGTGCCTGCAGAGGGGTGTGTATTGCGCCGAACGGTACATACAGGAAGAAGGGTTCGTCCTTGTTTTCCTCAATAAACTTGATAGCCTCTCTGGCGATGGCATAAGTTTGATACTCCTTCTCGTCCGTGATCTTTCCGTTTACGAAGATCGCCGTGGCAATGCTGTCGCGCTGCCATTGGTACTTCCCGTTCGACGCCGTGTAGTGATCGTATTCTCCTTCGGGATTTCTGTAGGTCACAAACTCGGGATTATCCTCGTCTACATAATAAAGGCTTGACCCGCCATACCAACCCCACGCGTAGTCGAAGCCGCGTTGGTGAGGGCGATATCCATCATAAAATCCTGCATGCCATTTTCCAATGATGGCAGTCTTGTAGCCCTGCGTTTTCAGGAGTTGTGCGATGTTGATCTCGGATTTCGGAATCCCTTGCACGACGAGAGAATCGGGATTGATTCCACGGCCAAGAAGGAAATCCTCATAGTCCTTGCCGCGGTCGCCAATGTAGGCCGTGCGATCGGGATAGATCAGGTGATTTTCTGATCCGAAGCGCTGCTGATATCGGCCTGTTAGTAGACCAGCACGTGAAGCGCAGCAAATCGGAGCCGTCACATAGCTTTGCTTGAAGCGTACGCCTTCACTTGCAATGGCATCGATGTTGGGCGTTTGAACGCGCTTGTTTCCGTTGGCCGAAATGGCGTGGAAACCAAAGTCATCTGCAAAGAAGAATACGATGTTCGGTTTCCTTGGTTGAGTTGATTGTCCCTGGGCGCTTCGTGATTGGCAGTCGGCCATGACAAGCAGGACGAGTATGCCCAGGATTCTGATCGTGAAAGTTTTCATACGTACTTAGTCTTTATGGTCTGAGATTGTGTTAGTTGGCGACATCCCACCAGAGGCGCGGTTCCTGAAGGTTGGCTTCTGTGGTAGGAACGTTTTTGTTTTGCAGGACTTCACTATTCGGATACGCGAATCGCCGCGGTATCTGTCCGTTGGGATTGAGTGCTGTCGATCCGCCCGTTGCCGGTTGAAGAACCGGATATCCCGTGCGCCGATAATCTGTCCACACTTCGGGATTCAGGAACAGGGCAATGTACTTCTGCGTGATGATCGTTTCGAGTTTGTCTTCAGCGTCACCACTGAGCTGTACGCGGGATGCGATATATTCATCCTGCGCAGAAGGTGATGCGAACGGATCCGACGAAGACGTTACTTTCTCGAACGATGCCCTGACGGCTTCTTCCAGTAACGGTTGTAACTCCGGATCGTTTTCATCAAGGATCAGTCGGGCCTCGATTTCAATGAACCGGGCTTCTACAAAGGTGACAACACTGACCGGAGAGTTGGCTCTTCCGTAGAAGGTGTCTGGTCCGACAATGTTTGAAGCCCCTTCAGGTTCGCCCGCTTTTGCACCCTTGTATGTGTGAGGCGGTGCTGGAGGAGGCATCGGATTTGCGAAAGCGGCACGACGCGGATCAACCGGTACGCCGTTATCAGGGTCGCCATTCAACAAAGCGATAAAGAAGTAACCCATTCCGTACCAACCGGGCCTTCCTGCGTTTTGAGTGTACCAGGGTGACGCCTGGTTGTTGGCCGTGCCGAAAACGAGGTCGAAGTCGCCTGCGTTGGATGCGATACCCCTGTAGGTGCCTCCCGGTCCACCTTCATACAAATTGTTCAATGCGTTCTGTGCGGCTTCTGCTGCATTCAGCTTGCTGAGGTGGAGTGCGTATCGTGCCTTCAACGACCATGCAAGCGCTTTCCACTTGTTCAGATCCCCGTTGTAGATCATATCGTCAGTGCCTGGCGATGAAACCGACGTTTCATTGAGGAGGTTGATACCCTCGGAGAGCAATTGCTGGATCGCGTTATAGACCGATTCCTGTGAGTCAAATGAAGGCGCCAGTATCGAGGGATCGAGCGCCTGCGTCCAGGGTATGTCACCATACGAACTGGTCAGCGTTCCGAGGGCCAAAGCGCTTAGGATTTTAGCTACGCCTTCATAGTGCGGTGAATTTCTTTCCTGCGCGAGAGCAGTGAGTTCCTTCAATTCATTGAGCACGTTGGTGTAGATTTTGCCCCATGCACCATCGAATGCAGACGTAGCAAAGTTGTAACGGTCATCATTGACGGCGAACCCTCCGATTCCGCTAATCTGCTGCATAAAGACTGAGGTCTTTAACGCATAATCCGCACCATATGCGTACACCAATGATGCTTGCGCACCCGACAAAATCCCACCCATCGGTGCAACCGTTGGTTTGTTGGGATTGATATTCACCTCCCCGAGATCGCAGGAAGTGACCAGGATGAGGACAGTTAACGCGATTGTATTTCTGATTTTCATAGTCATCATGAATTAAAATGTTACCTGGAGACGAGCTCCTACACTTTTGCTGGTAGGATAGTTGAAGAAGTCGGCACCATATCCGTTGGTGTAGCCTCCCCGGAGGTTTACATCAGGATCCTTTCCCGTTCTCTAATACAAATCTAACCTTGCCGACGAAAAG
>QGUY01000104.1 GCA_003242315.1 Bacteroidota bacterium | reverse complement strand
AAAATTTTGCCCTTTTGGGTTATTATGGGGGCGAACGGTTCCGTTTATCCTGATCGTTGGTCAAGGCCAGGCCTGTCTGTTTTAGTACGCAGTGCGTTCCCCTCTGAGCATGTTCCAGACCGTCAGGAATATGATCTTGAGGTCCAGGCTCAAACTCCAGTTCTCCATGTACTTCACATCGTACTCAACCCTCTTCTCCATCTGTTCCACTTCCTTCGTTTCACCGCGGTAGCCATTGACCTGAGCGTAGCCCGTAATTCCAGGATTTACGAAGTGTCTCATCTTGTACTTCTGGATAATTCCGGAATATTGATCGAGTTGGCTCTTGATCTGCGGCCGTGGTCCAACGACGGACATGCTACCCATCAGAACGTTGACAAACTGAGGCAGTTCGTCCAGGTTGGTTTTCCGAAGGAATCGGCCTACGCGGGTAACGCGCGGATCGTTCTTGGTTGCCTGTTGTTCAGGGTTGGCGTCAACAACCATGGTTCTGAACTTGTAGCATTCGAACAGTTTGTTCTTCCTGCCAAGCCTTAATTGCTTGAAGATTATCGGACCCTTGGAGTCGAGGCGAATTGCAAGAGCAATGATCGGAACGACGATAGGGAAGACGGTAAGGATTACGAGCAGGGAGAATACGATATCAAACGCGCGCTTCAGTACCGCGTTGATGGTAATGCCAAGCGGCTCCCGGCGTGTAGTAAGCACGGGAAGCGTATCGTACAGCAGTACGTTGTAGTTTTCTGCAACCACACTGCTGAAGTCAGGCGCAATGCGGAAGTAGATACAGTTGTCGTCTGCGAATTTTTGAATGTCGCTGATCAATGCCTTTTCCGTGAGGGGCAGGGCGAAATAGATTTCGTCAATGTTTTCGCGCACGCAGAAATCCTTTACATCTGCCAGCGTACCCTTGATGAGGGAAGGGTCAACGGCGGTTGACTCTTTATTATCATCAAAGTATCCGCGGAAGTGATATCGCGTGAGGTCGTGCGATTCAAAAAAGTTTTGAATGGATTTACCTGCAGGTGTTGCTCCGATGATCACAAAGCGCCGCTGGTCAAACCCGGAGAACTCCAGGTATTTCGAGAGGAGCTTGTAAGTCACCCGTGAGGCAATTACCATTACCGCTGTACACACGTAGACAGCGAGCAGATAATCTACCGGCACACGGTACGGTTCAAATGCGAACATTATCGCCGTGATCAGGAATGCATGCACCAACAGGATACCCAGCAGGTGTGTGCTGATAGTCTTGATCAGGCTAAATTTGTTCAGGTGGTAAATCTTGTTGAATCCGGCTATGACCCAGCACAGCCCGAAAATCAGCAGGAAGGAAGTTGACTGATCTGGCGTGAGCCCCGAATCGAGCCCCAATTTCTTCGCCAGCGTGAAGGCGATGCTGATCAGGTAGAAGTCGACAATGAAGACCATCACTTTGATCAGCCTGGAGTAGTACCTGTCTTCCATACTTATGTAAGGTTAAAGCCAATTGACAGTTTAAAAGTACGGTCTTGGGTACGTTTTTCACATGATGGCGGTCATCAGGGGCCAAAACTTTGCTCATTGGGCAATTTCCCCCAACCCGGTAACATTGTAATCAAATAGCGCAAAACGAGCGAAATAATGGATAACAAGGACAGAAAGGTAGCCCTGATTACAGGGATAACTGGTCAGGATGGTGCCTATTTGGCAGAATTCCTGCTAAAAAAGGGGTATGTCGTGCATGGTATCAAACGCCGCAGTTCCTCCCTGAATACTGAGCGTATTGACCATCTTTACCAGGATCCCCACGAAAAAGACGTAAAATTCCGCCTCCATTACGGGGATTTGACGGATTCTACCAACCTGATCCGGATTATCCAGGAGGTCCAGCCGGACGAAATTTACAATCTGGGGGCAATGTCCCACGTAAAAGTGAGCTTTGATGTCCCGGAATACGCCGCAAATACGGACGGTATCGGTACATTGCGGATCCTGGAGGCCGTCAGATTGTTGAATTTGACCAAAAAAACGCGGATTTATCAGGCATCCACGTCCGAATTGTACGGGCTGGTACAGGAAATTCCGCAGTCTGAAAAAACGCCTTTCTACCCGCGTTCGCCGTATGCGGTGGCTAAGCTTTACGGTTACTGGATCACCGTCAACTACCGGGAAGCCTACGGCATGTTTGCCTGCAATGGCATACTCTTTAACCACGAGTCCCCGCTCCGGGGCGAGACTTTCGTAACCCGTAAGATTACGCGCGCCGTGGCCCGGATAGCGTTGGGGTTGCAGGAAAAGCTGTACCTGGGTAACCTGAACGCCAAGCGCGACTGGGGTCATGCTCAGGACTACGTAGAGGCCATGTGGCTCATCCTCCAACAGGATCAACCCGAAGACTTCGTGATTGCAACGGGTGTCACAACTACCGTTCGGGATTTTGTGCGGATGGCGTTCAAGGAAATAGGCGTGGAACTCGAGTTCTCCGGCGAAGGCGTAAACGAAGTCGCCCGTGTGGCCTCCAGCTCACATAAAGACTATTTCATTAAGCCGGGAACGGAAGTGGTGGCAGTAGATCCAAACTATTTCCGCCCGACTGAGGTTGATTTGCTCATAGGTGATCCTACCAAGGCAAAGACAAAGCTTGGCTGGAAACCTAAGAGGACCGTGCAGGATATGGTCAAGGAAATGGTGGAATCCGACCTGAAGCTGTTCCAGCGCGACAAGATTCTCTTATCGAACGGTATGGAGATTGTCAAGAACGACGAATAATGGAGAAGAATGCAAAAATTTTCGTTGCCGGCCACCGCGGGATGGTAGGCTCGGCAATCAAGCGCCGCCTGGAAAAGGAGGGATACAATAACATTGTCATACGGACATCAAAGGAACTAGACCTCCGCGATCAGGCAGCGGTGCGTGAATTCTTCGAAACTGAAAAGCCGGAATACGTGTTCCTTGCCGCAGCAAAGGTGGGGGGCATTCATGCCAACAACACCTATCGGGCTGAGTTTATCTACGATAACATCACCATTCAATCAAACGTCATCCATCAGTCGTATCTGAATGGCGTAAAGAAACTCGTCTTCCTGGGATCGTCGTGTATCTATCCCAAGTTTGCACCTCAACCAATGAAGGAAGAGGTGCTGCTCACAGGAGCACTTGAACCGACCAATGAGCCTTATGCCATCGCCAAGATTGCGGGCATCAAGATGTGCCAGGCATATCACGCTCAGTATGGTTGCAACTACATCAGCCTGATGCCTACGAACCTGTATGGTCCGAATGACAACTACGACCTGCAGAATGCGCACGTATTGCCGGCGCTCATCAGGAAGTTCTATGAAGCAAAGGTGGAAGGTAAACCCTACGTTGAAATATGGGGAACCGGCAGCCCGCGACGGGAATTCCTCCACGTCGACGATCTCGCTGACGCCGCCTTGTTCCTGATGCTGAATTACGATAGTCCTGAGATCGTCAACGTCGGCACCGGCGAAGACTTAACCATTCGTGACCTGGCACTGCTCATTCAGAAGTGCATTGGTTACACCGGCGAGCTGCGATTCAATACGGACAAGCCGGACGGAACGCCGAGGAAACTCCTGGACGTTTCCAAGATCAACAACCTTGGCTGGAAGGCGCGCATAGGCCTTGAGGAAGGCGTCCGCGCTGTTTGCCGTGAGTACGCACAACAGCGTAAGCTGTCCGGTGTAGAAGCTGGCTAAGGAATCCGGAAGATTTATTTGGAACGAACGTCCTTCTTTACGAAGGACGTTTTCACCATTGCCTCAAGTTTGTCCATTCTCAGTATCCGGATACCTTCTCCGAGGATCTCGATGAGCCCTTCGTCTTTGAAATCGGCGAGGGTTCGGTTGAGCGACTCGGTCGCGGTTCCTATCATGTTGGAGATGTCTCTTCGGGCAATGGTGATAAGATTTTTTTCCGGCGATTCGTGCTGCGAGTTTATTTTCAGCAATGCACCGGCTACACGCTGACGTACCGACTGATAGGCGAGGTCGAGGAGCCGGTTCTCCGCCTCAATCAGGTTGTTCGACAGCATCTTGATAAACTTCCTTGCGATATCCTTGCTTGAATATACCAGGGTGAGAAAGTCGTTTTTCGGTATGATCGAAACCTCTGCCTCTTCAAGAACTTCCGCGCTTTCACTGTGAGGTGTTTCCTCAAGCAGGGCGACGTAGCCCAGGAAGTCGCCCTTACGATGGATGCCGGTAATTAATTCTTTTCCATCGTAGTTTACCTTGTATGTTTTTACTTCTCCACTGATGATGAAGTAGAGATCGGAAGGGATCTGACCCTCCATGTAGATAAAGTCTTTCTTCTTATAGGTTCGCGTTGGCCGGTTCTCTGAAAGTTTTTGAAACTCTTTCATTTCCCGGGCCTTGTTGAAGAGGCTGTTAACGTCGTAAATATCGTTCCGGTAATTCTGTTTGAGCAGCGCGCTCTTCTTAAGTCGGATTTCAATGACCTTCAGTAGGTCGAAGCCATCGAATGGTTTGGTGATGTAGTCGTCGGCACCCAGGTTCATACCCGCGCGCAGGTCTGCCTTGTCGGCTTTTGCCGTCAGAAAAATGAACGGAATGTTCGCTGTTTCCGGATCTCCGTTGAGAATATGCAGCACACCATAGCCGTCCAGTTCCGGCATCATTACGTCGCACAGGATCAGGTCGGGGTGTTCCTGCTGGGCCAGAGCGACACCTTCCTTACCATTAGAGGCACGTATAACATTGTAGTGGGCGAGCTTAAGGATACTGGTGATATTTTCGGACATTTCCTCATTGTCCTCAATCAGCAGAATGGTATGACTCATGGGTTTTTACCTTGTAAAAAGGTAAAGTTACTCAACCCACCTGTTTTTCCAATGCCCGCGTCAGTGGAATGCGTACCGTGAAAACAGAGCCTTTGTTGACTTCGCTGGTGAACTGAATCGTGCCTTTGAGGAGGCGGACGTACTTTTTCACGAGGTTCAGACCCAGCCCGGTACCATCAATGTTGGTGGCATTCTGCCCCCTGAAGAACCGTTTGAAGATCTGGCTTTGCTCGTGCTCGGGTATCCCGGTACCCCTGTCTTCAACCCGGATCAGGAGCGTGTCGGAAGTGACCTTCGCGTCGAAGCGTATCTCCTCGTGAGGAGGTGAGTACTTTATGGCATTTGTCAGGAGGTTGATAACAATGTGTCTGAGCAGTTGCTTGTCGGTCGTTATCCATTCATGATCCGATTCCAGCTTGAATGTGATGTCCTGACGAACTTTCTTTATTGACACGACTTCCTGCAGAATGCCTTCCAGGAAGGGCTTGATTTCAAGGTCGGATAGTTCAACCCTTATTTTTCCTTCCTCCAGCTTGCCGATGGCGAGGAAGTTGTTCAGCAGGTCAGTGAGGGAATGAACCGCGCGTTTGATCTTGTCGATGTATGCGAGCTTTTCCTGTTCGTAGTCATCTCCGGAATAGTTTTCGAGAAGGAATACGGACGTCAGAATCGTACTCAGAGGTGTACGAAACTCGTGCGACGCAAGCGTCACGAAGCGCGATCGCAGGATATTAAACTCCTTTTCTTTCTGCTGAGCGCGCTTAAGGTTGTTTTCGAGTCGTATTGTAGCTGTGATATTGCGGACAATCACGAGGATTTCCTGTACTTGTTCGTCTTCCGTCGTGATCGCAGTGGCTGTTACGCGGTACGACTGGCTGCCACTCGCAACCTCGTATTCTACGGACTCGCCCTCGAATACTTTTCGAAGTTGAGCGATTCCGTTCGCATTGATGGAAGGGTGAAAGTTTTCAGTGAGGCTTTTGCCCATCCAGTATTTTGCAGACTTCTTCAGCGTTGAAACCTCAGTGCCGCCGATGAACAGGAATTTTAATTTCCGGTCAAGCGCCAGCACAAGCCCGTCCGGATAGTTCATCGCTATTGACTCCAGGATACGTTCGCTGCGTTCAGCGTCTGCGCGTGAGGTCGACGTTGTTCTGGCTTTGGTCGACTTGCGACTTCCGGATGATGCGCGCACGGCTGCTACAATACCTGCGGCGATAGGTGGCACGAGCAGGAACATGTCAAAAGCGGTTCCGATGCCCAACGAAACGCCGGCCATTTGAGAGATATTCAGAAGAGGCGACAACACAAGTATCATAAATGCCGGGTAACGGGTTTCAGCCGGAATGTACTAATTAAGAACATCCCGCTTAGCTTATCGATTCAATTCATTCTCCCAATTGATGGAGAAAAACAAAAGCGGGCGAGCGACCCGCTTTCGGACCAAATAGTTTAGTGCCTTTTACAGCAGTTATTCTATTTGTCTACACGATCCACCGTACCTCCTTGATTCGGTCACAGTTTTTGGTTCCGCCTTGCAGATGACTAGTTTCATACCTATTACAGTACTTATTTCTACCCATCCTGACCGAATCGGACATGCACCATGAATCATGCTTTCGAAAAGGTAGTATGTATGAGCGGGCGCTTTCCATGATGGACATCATCCACCCGTCAGATTTTCGTCGGAGGGCTCAAAAACGGGCATTTTTGCAGTCGAAATGGCGTTTCCTAAAGCTCTCCGCTGCCATTCAGGCAGCCCAGTATGCTTCTGGCCGATCTATACCTTTTTCCTCTTATTTTGTCACTCTATGGCAACCAATACTATAAGAGTTCAACCGGCCGCTATGAAGGATCAATTTGAGAAGATCCTCCTGGCCGTAGGCTTTCCTCCCGGTAAGGCTGATACGCTGGCGCGGATTTTTATGGAGAACAGCCTTGATGGTGTGTACACACACGGGGTCAACCGGTTCCCGGACTTTGTTGACTATGTAAAAAAGGGCCATATCCGGATCGACGGCGAGCCGGAGTGTGTGCACACCTTCGGCAGCCTGGAACAATGGGAAGGGAACCTGGGACCCGGCGTACTGAACGCATTACGGTGTGCGGACCGCGCCATGGAGCTTGCGCGGGAAAGCGGGATTGGTTGCGTTGCGCTGGCCAATACGAACCATTGGATGCGCGCGGGAACGTACGGCTGGAGGGTGGCAAAGGCGGGATATATTTATATAGGCTGGACGAATACCATCGCCAACATGCCTCCATGGGGTGCCACCAAGCCCCGGCTGGGTAACAACCCCATAGTGATCGCCGTACCCTATCGCGACGAGGCCATAGTACTGGACATGGCGATGTCGCAATACTCCATCGGCGCGTTAAAGCAAAAGAAGATGAGGGATGAGTTGCTGCCGGTGCCGGGAGGTTATGATCAACAGGGTAATCTGTCGGTTGATCCGTCAGCCATCCTCGATTCCCAGCGGGTCCTGCCCATCGGATACTGGAAGGGCGCGGGGCTTTCCCTGCTTCTCGATATCGTAGCCACCGTGTTGTCCGGTGGTCTTTCCGTGGCCCGTATCACCGCTCAGCGGGCCGAGCGCGGGCTGTCGCAAGTATTTATGGCCCTGTCACTGGAGCGTTACAGCAACCGTGCGCTCGTCGATCAGATCATTCAGGAAATCCTGACGGACTATTCTTCTCCGGCCGCTGATGCCGGCCAGGGTCCGGTGCTTTATCCCGGGGAGCGGGTGCTTAAGGTCAGACAGGAAAACCAGACCGGTATCCCAGTGATGGCTTCCGTGTGGAATCAAATCCTCACGCTTGCGTGAGGCCGTGATGATTGTCCCGGGCGGCCATGACAGCCATCATTGGCCAGGTACCGGGTTCGGGATACCTTTGCCCGCTGTTGAAACTCCGTGCCGTCTGCGCCCGGGTTTTTTGCGGACGTATCAGTAGCAATAAATATGACTTCGGTAGAAGACAGCGGCGTTGAAGCCGGGCTCACAACGGGACAAAGGATTCATCAGCTCATCGCCGAATTGTACCCGTTCTTCCGGAGCATAACGGGTGATGGCGTACGCGCGACCCTGAATGTGATCCGGAAACATGTGCCCCTCGAAGTGCATGAAGTGCCTACGGGCACCAAGGTCTTCGATTGGGAAGTGCCACGGGAGTGGAATATCCGCAAAGCGTATATCAAGGACCCGGACGGGAACACCATTGTGGACATGAAGGATTCCAACCTCCACGTCCTGAACTACAGCAGTCCCGTCAACCTCAAGATCGACCTCGAGCAACTGAAGGCGCATTTACATTATTTACCCGAATATCCCGACTGGATTCCCTATCGAACCTCGTATTTCAAAGAAGACTGGGGCTTCTGTATTACGTATAATCAGTTCAAGTCTCTCAAGGATGGAATATATGAGGTGGTGATTGATTCTACTTTGGAACCGGGACATCTCACGTACGGAGAGGTCTTTATTCCGGGTGAGACCGATGATGAAGTGCTCGTTTCCACACACGTTTGTCATCCATCACTGTGTAACGACAATCTTTCGGGCATCGCGGTCTGTACCTTCCTCATCAAGGAGCTGATGACGCGTAAGCTACGGTACTCCTATCGTTTTGTGTTCGTACCTGCAACCATTGGTTCAATTACCTGGCTTGCGTTGAACAAGGACCGCACGCATAAGATAAAGCATGGACTTGTAGCTACGTTGCTGGGTGACACAGGACCGTTTCATTACAAAAAATCACGACGCGGAGACGCTGAGATCGATGCTGTCGTTGAATATGTGCTGAAGCAGCACGATCCGCAGAATGAAATACTCGAGTTCTTTCCCTATGGATATGACGAACGTCAATACTGTTCACCGGGCTTTAATCTTCCTGTTGGACGTCTGACGCGCGCGTTGTATGCAGAATTCCCCGAATACCACACTTCGGGCGATAATTTGGATTTTGTGAAACCTGCGGCTCTCAACGAGTCGCTGCGAATATATCTTCGAGTGTTTGAGACGTTGGAGGCCAACAAGACGTACGTAAACCTCAACCCGTTTTGCGAACCGCAGTTGGGCAGACGAGGCTTGTACAGCCTTACGGGTGGTAACGTACACGGCAAAGACTTCCAACTCGCGCTGTTGTGGGTCTTGTCGCAGGCTGACGGTTCAAACACCGTATTAGATATTGCGAAGAAATCAAACCTAGACTTCACTACTGTCCGGCTTGCAGCTGAAAAGCTTGTAGAAGCTGAGTTACTGGTCGAAAAAGATGATCGATGAGCGTATTTTGGTCCTTAGGATCCTTTAAGGTTCTTGTATCCTTTCGCTTTTCTTTCATCTTTGCTTCGTCAGTAGGAGAGGGACGCGATCGCGGATCCCGGACGATTTTATAAACCAACTCTAAAATTGTTGACCCAATGAAGGTTGTTATTCTTGCCGGAGGGTATGGTACCCGCATTAGTGAAGAAAGCGGTATTCGACCCAAGCCGATGGTGGAAATTGGTGGGAAGCCTATTCTGTGGCATGTTATGAAAATCTATTCCCATTACGGATTGAATGATTTCATAATATGCTGCGGCTACAAGGGATACATGATCAAGGAATACTTTTCCAACTACTTTCTGCATACGGCCGATGTGACGCTGGACATGAGAACGAACCAAATGGAAGTCCATAACGCATTCGCCGAGCCATGGCGCATTACGCTCATAGATACCGGCGAAACAACCATGACCGGCGGCCGGATCAAAAGGGTTCGTCAGTATGTCGCTGATCAAACATTCTGTCTCACATACGGCGACGGTGTGGGCGACGTGAATGTTAAAGAACTTATAGAGTTTCACAAAGCCAATGGCGTTAAAGCTACGCTGACGGGTGTGCATACGCCGGGAAGGTTCGGCGCATTTACCCTGAAAGGTGATGACCCTAAGATCAGACACTTTGAAGAGAAACCTCTCAACAATGACTCCCCGTGGATTAACGGGGGATTCTTCGTACTTGAACCTAGTGTGATGGACTATATCGAAGGCGACTCCACGGTGTGGGAGCATGGACCCCTTTCAAAGCTTGCTGCCGCTGGTGAACTTTGTGCATACAGACATCATGGCTTCTGGCAACCCATGGATACGCTACGCGACAAGATGGTGCTGGAAGAGCTGTGGCGCACCGGGGCACCATGGAAGGTGTGGGAATAGCATTTTGGATGAAACTTCAAACCTTACAATAAATATCTGCACTACATGAAAATAGTTGTCTTTGGCAATATGGGCTATGTGGGCCCATGCGTCGTGGAGCAATTAAGGGCGTCCTATCCTGATGCTACGCTGGTGGGCTTTGATACAGGGTATTTTGCGAGCTGTCTCACAAATACTGATTACCTGCCTGAACGCAAACTGAATCAGCAATACTTTGGAGACATCCGCAATGTGCCGGACGAAGTCCTTCAGGGTGCCGATGTCGTGATTAACCTCGCGGCTATCTCCAACGACCCAATGGGAAATAAGTTCGAGGAAGTAACGCTCGACATCAATCACAAGTCCGGCATAAAGCTCGCAAAACGAGCCCGCGAATTAGGCGTGCGAAGTTTCATCTTTGCTTCAAGCTGCAGCATGTACGGCGCCGCCAGCGATGCTCCGAAAAAAGAGGACTCGACGCTGAACCCACTCACGGCCTATGCGCGCTCCAAGGTGTTTACCGAGCGCGATCTTGAACCGCTCGCGAATGAAAACTTCGTTGTCACGTGCCTGCGGTTCGCGACTGCGTGTGGAATGAGCCCCAGGCTACGCCTCGACCTCGTGCTTAACGACTTCGTCGCGTGCGCTCTTACTTCAGGCAACATCTCGATATTGAGCGATGGTACGCCATGGAGGCCGCTCATCAATGTACGCGACATGGCCCTGGCTATCGACTGGGCAGTGAGCAGACCGGCATCCAATGGCGGTACATTCCTCGCTGTAAATACAGGCAGCACGAAGTGGAACTACCAGGTGAAGGACCTGGCCGAAGCCGTAGCACGTGCCGTCCCCGGCGTCACAGTTAGTGTAAATAAGGATGCGCCCCCTGACAAGCGTTCCTACCGTGTGGACTTCAGCCTCTACGAAAAACTTGCACCGAATCATCAGCCTCGCTACGACCTGACGTCGACCATCGAAGAACTCAAGCAAGGCCTCATCGCTATGAACTTCAAGGATGCCGACTTCCGCTCCTCCAAGCTTATGCGCCTGAAGGTGCTCACTTCGCTCCAGGATGCGAAGCACATGGATCTTAATTTAAGTTGGATCTGACGGCGCACCCGGTAATCACTGACCGGTAATCGGTGCTCGATATCATATTGAGACGCACGCCTGTGCGTCTCTTTTTTTGAATTGCGTGTATTAGTAATATCTGTGGTTCAAAACCAGGATCAGAACGGATTTTCAAATTCTTCGAGCCTCACCAAATTCTGGTCCCTTTCCGATATGATCGGATCGGTATCCGGCCATGCGATGCCTGCAGAATTCCAGTGTATGCCTGAATCATGCTTCGGGGAGAATACGCCGGAGGTCATGTACAGTATCGTCGAGTTATCTTCATACGCGTAAAATCCATGCGCTAACCCTTCGGGAATATAGATCATTGTATTTCCGTTTCCCGACAGACGTGTCGTGAATATTTTTAAATACGTTGGTGATTTCGGTCGCAGATCAACGACGGCATCAAACACTTCTCCAGAAAGACACGCTACCAGCTTTGCCGTACCGTGGGGAGGCGCCTGAAAATGCAGGCCACGCAATACTTTTTTCGCTGAGGAAGAGAGGAGCACTTCGTGAATTTCAAAATCAATGCCTACCTGGCGCAATGCCGCGTTGTCGTACAAGTCATGTATGGTTCGCGGACCATCGCGAAGCGCAGTTCGCTCAACCAAATAGCATCCGGCAATGCTGGTTTCGCGAATGCTCATGTGAGGATTGCCGACGAAGAAAGGGGAGTACTGCATGGTCAACGGAATCGGCTTTCAAATTCGGCCAAAGTCATGAGGCTTTGATCGTCTTCCGACACGACGGGATTCTCGACGGGCCAGTCGAAATTGATCGACTGCCAGTGTATTCCGTTTCGCGCGCCTGGTCGATGACTTGAAAGGGTAAGCAATGTGGTGTCGTCCGCTTGTGACAGAAATCCGTGGGCGACGCCTGCGGGAATGTACAGTGTATTGCCCTTAGATGATTCCAGTGTGACCGAGTAAACCTTTCCGCGCGTTTTGCTGTCCCTGCGCAGGTCGACAACGACATGGAGAACACTTCCGCTGGCGCACGAGACAAGCAATGCGTACTCCTCGTGATAAGGATGAAAATGTAGTCCCCTGAGGGTATTCCGCGGAGAGGCGATATAGTCTACATCTGAAAACTTGTGTACCAGCCCCTTATCGATAAAGGCTTCTGAATGAAAGAGTTTGCTGAAAGTGCCACGGTGGTCCGTCAGGACGCGCGGCCGTATCTCGAAACAGCCGTCTATTGATGTAGGGGAGAACTCAAACAAGGGACGTCGCAATTTTGTTAAAACATAACACTATGCCGCGTGAAGGTACCGCTTTCCGCCCACTCATTCCAAGGACTTGTCGGCAAAAGCCAGAAGAACGTGTTCAGATACCGTGTTTGGCGATCGGGGCGTGTGGGCTATATTTGGATAGAAACGGGCCTTTGTGAAATTCTTTCTTAATCCTCAATGAACCCGGGTGTGCTCATACGCTCCGTACCGGCCGTGGTCGCGATGCTGCTTTTCACGATCGTGAGCTTTGCGCAACTCCGCTATAATCAATTCCACAGCATTGAAAACGTACTCTCCCGCGAACTTATCAAGAGCATTGCGAAGGATGGAGAGGGCTATGTATGGAT
>QGUY01000103.1 GCA_003242315.1 Bacteroidota bacterium | reverse complement strand
GGATACAAAACAAGGGCCTATTCGTTAGAACGTCTTAGTCGGCCCGCTTCCCTTGTGAGGACACGCCTCTCAACCTCGGATGATGCAAGATCAATCGCCCTCTCATAACACCTCACCGCCTTCTCCTTATCCATCTCCGCATACAAATACCCCAACAACGCATAATAATTATGATTATCCTCCAACCTCAGTTTCTCCACTTCCGCTATCACCTTCTCCTTCCCCACCACTTTCGACATTGCAAAAGCCCTGCCTAGCGCCGTGCCAGGAGAATACTCGATCAACACCAACTGATTGTATAACTCCAGAATGCGACTCCATTTTTCTTTTGAATCCGTGGTGTGCCAATACGCAATAGCAGCTTCCAGGTGGTATTTGGATAATTCGTTTCCTTCTGTTGCCGCGACCAGGTAATAGTTGCCACGGTCTATCAGCTGCTGATCCCATTGCGTTTTATCCTGTTCGTCAAAAAGCAATAGTTCTCCTTCGCTGTTGATCCGCGCTTCAAGTCGTGAACTCTGGTAGCACATCAACGCCAGTAAGGCATAAACCTGCGATGTGCGAGTCAGTTCACTCTCGGTCAGACACAGCGCCAGACGAATAGCCTCCGAACACAGGTCTTTCCGGATGGCCGCCCGATTGGTTCGCGAGAAATATCCTTCATTGAACAACAAATAAATCGTCTTCAATACCGCATCCTGCCTGGCTTGAATGTGATCCGGTGTCAGAGCGCTTAATGAAAATTGATTATCTCTTAAATGCTGCCTGGCTCTTTGAAGTCGCTTCTTGATGGTCTCACGATTCGTCAAGAAGGCGTTCGCAATTTCTTCGATGCTGAAACCACACAGAACCTGAAGGGCCAAACAAATCTGACTTTCCGGGGAGTTGACAGGATTGCACACCGCAAAAATCATCGCCAACTGGCTGTCTGCTATGATTCGATCGTTGATCTCAAAGTCATCGCCCGGAAAAACGACATCAGTCCCTGCCCTTCCTCCAGCGTTAACTTGAGCAATCTTCTTATGACGCAGATGATCTTTCGCCTTATTTCTCGCTACCGTGTAAAGCCAGGCGGTCGGGTTATCAGGCACTCCATGCAATGCCCAATGCTCCGACGCCTTCAGGAATGTATCGCTTGCTATGTCTTCCGCAATTTCAATGTGCTCCAAACCAAAATGACGGCACAAGACGGCCGTCATTCTAGCATATTCCTGCCGGAACAAATGGGGTAACAACTCCCTATGTGATCGGTTGTCGCTCAACTAATCACGCCTTAACACTTCCCGAACCTCAATGTTCCCTCCCACCTGATCAAAAATGGGATTGGCTTTCGCCAACTCCACCGCCTCGTCGATGCTTTCCGCACGCACGACCACATAGCCGCTCACGAACTCCTTTATTTCTGTGTACGGGCCATCGGTAACGATGTTACCCGGCTTCACAACTTTGGCACTGCCGGGCAATGGCAAGAGGGTATTTCCCTTATCGGCCAACTTGTTCTGCGCCGCGATCCCCGCCAGCCAATTCATCCGTTCCTGCATCTGCTCCGGCGAAGGCTTAAAATCGGTAATGTCCTTCAGTCTGAAAATCAAAGCAAATTCTTTCATAACCCTAAAATTATGGTTTTACAATTTCCACTATGACGACCGAAGGCAGGAATGGGGACATAATAGATAACATTTTTTGCGGAGTCTGACATTCCGCCGATGCAGTGATTTTGTTAAATTTCCGGAAAGGATATAGCGATGAACGCAGGAAGGATCGGAAGGGCAATTCTCTTCGCAGCAGCGCTCACAGCCTGCTCAACGGAAACGGAAATTCAAACGCAGTCAACTTACACTGGCAATGAAATCTCGTACCCGCTGGAATCCGCCAGCGTGTACAACATGTCGGGCACCGTGACATTCCGGGAACGGGTTGGCGGAACGACTGACGTAACCATCAACCTGGTGGGCAACACGGGAACTGATGCAAAACTCCCCGTTCACCTGCACCTCGGTGACGTCTCCGAAGAGGACGCCTATGTTGCGGCCCTCCTCCAGCCCGTTGACGATAGAACCGGAAGGAGCGAAACCCACCTCGAACGCCTTGCCAACGAAACATCAATCCGGTATGCGGACCTGAAGAATCTTGACGCCTGCATCAAGATCCACCTGTCCGCCACCGGAGAGGGCAGCAAGATTATCCTTGCCGCTGGCAATATTGGCTCCGCTGCGCTGGCCGCCAACCCGGCAGGCCGGCGCTCTATCGGCATCTGCCGCAGCGAATAACCTACTTAAGCAGGTCGGCTACAATCGCTTTCCGTACTACGACGCCATCGTCTGCCGTGTGAGCGACGAGCAACGTTTGATAATCCGCAAACGTCACTACAGGGTATTCCCCGCTATCGCTGACAACGATTCTTGTCAGCATTCCGTCTGCACCCCGGCACACCGCAACAATCGACGCGGCTCCATTCATATGGCTATGGTCGCTATGTTTTGCCGCGACGGATGCGGCAGCATGACTTTCTTCCGCGACGATCACCGACAGCCTTCCCATAGACGCCATCTGTGGATGACGGGCAGTTTCAGAAATAAGCGCGCGCTGTGCAAACATACCGCCATTGGATGACGATGAATAGTACAGCCCCGGCCTGCCGCCTGCCGTAAACCAAGCTACCTCAATGCGATCATCTCCCGCAGCCATCGACGCACCGGTATGCGGACAGCCGTCGACAATCCAGTTGTCGTTACTGACCGCACGCGGAGCGGAAAAGGTCTTTCCACTGTCAGTGGAAATGATATGCATAAAGTCGCGCACCGACCCACCCGGCGTTGCTTCAATGTCCCTGTAGACGACGTGCACGTTCCCGTTTGGATCGGTGCTTATATCAGTACGACAACATTGACATACCGTCTCACCAATCTGCTGATCTTGCTGAAATCCCTCATGACCCTTCGTCCGCGCAAAAAACAGTGACGACCCTTCACTTCCCAGTCGCAATCTTCCGTCGAGCCATACGGCACCGACCTCTCCATCCGGAAGCATCACGACATCGAAGAAACTCCGGCTGTTATCTTTCAGCGTATCGCTGTGAACGAACTTCGCCTTCGTCCAGTTTGCACCGTTGTCAAACGACTGCGCATAAAGGATTGACCCGGCGTATTTGTTGTTTTCGGTCGGATGCTTCATTTCAAACACGGCTATCACGGTTCCGTCGCCCAGGAAGGCCACCTTGTTCATGCTTTCGCCATGTCCGGTAGTGCCCTTCGAAGGAGGTACGGCCAAGGGCGTTCCAAAGCTTCCGGAAAACCGATCGTATACCGCATAGTACAACACGCTGTCGTCCGTTGCTGTCCAGCAAAGAACGGGCTTGCCTGTAGCATCCGACGTGAAATAGGGTGCCACCGCATTCCGTTGAGTGAACACGGTAGCGACCCTTTCAGCTATTTCCTGCTTTCTGCTGCACGAGACTGTAATCAAGACAAGGGCAAACCACACAATGCCCCGCATTCCGCCACTAGTATTCATCGCCAAACTTTCCCAAAAAATTATACTGGATGCCAAATACATAAGTCCTTGGCGGCGCGGGCGTGAAGGTGGCACGATCGCCATCACTGTTGCCGCGGGTCGTGTAGAATGCATACAGCTCATCTGTCGCATTCATCACATTCAGGAATAATTCAACGCCCTTCCATTTGTATCCTGCCCGCAGGTTAAGAACACTGACGCCCTTCATTCCAAGAAATCCTCGATCAGCATACTTAAACGTGTTGACCTGGTTCTCATACCACGGACTCATGCGCTGCCACTCAACACCAACTCTAAGCCCCTTAATCCATTCCGGCTTATACATCGCTTCAGCATTCGCAACCCATGACGGTGCCGCAGGCATTCTCATCCCGTTCACATTCTGCACCGGATCAGTAGGCCTCGTACTCAATGCAAAGTTGTCGAATCTATGGATGGCGTTTGTGGCACCCAATCGCATCATCCATTGTGCATTCGGTCGATATGTGATGCCGTACTCAATGCCCTCATGTGTTGTGCGACCCGCACTTTGGTAGTCAAGTGAGTTATCCGGCTGCCGCACATGCAACAACTCGTTCCTTCCCGTCATCCGGTACAAGGAGACATCGACATCCAATGTGTTGGAAAGAAGACTGATCCAACCACCCACTTCATAGTTGGTAAATGTGGCAGGTTCAAGTTCGTAGTAGAACTCCGCGGGTTCGGTGTTGGGCTTCCTGCGGAATATTGACGTCAGTCCGGGTGGGGCGAATCCTATGCTATAGTTCGCATATACTCCGGCGCCGTCGTTGATCGAATACACAACACCAATTTTTGGCGTGACCTTCTGGTATGTTTTCGTCCCGCTCGAATGGTCGAGAAGATTGTCGTATTCGAACGTCATGTTGTCGTAGCGCCCGCCAAGAGTGAAAACGAGGTGTTCAATAGGACGAACTTCGCCCTGCACATATACAGCGCTGTTGACAAGGGTGGCATCGTAGTCGGAAATGCGAACATCCGGACGCTCCTTCACGATGGTGTACTTCTCTACCGACTGTCCATCAGGCCGCAACTGGGCAGCGAGGTCTACACGATACGCTCGGTATGTGTTCGGAGAATAGTCGACACTGGCGCCGCCGATTAGCTTGACCCGTGAAGGAATGATTTCGGAGACGTGCTGTGCGATAAACCCTCCGCTCTGAAATGAGTTGTCGTTGATCTCACCCACCGCCGTAGGCTTCCCCCTATTCCATCGAATCGCGTACGACGGGTTCTGTCCAATAGTGTTGTCGCGGTAGAAAATGTGTAGTGTAGTGTGGTTGCGATCGTTCCAGTAGTGCTCTGTTGAAAGCCGGATGCGCAATGCCTTCACCTCACGATAAGTGAAGTCCGACATGCTGACGTATTGCCTGTTATAGAACGCAATGCTGTCGACCGAACCAGGCGTCTGCGAGTAATAGTCGTTCCACGCAGCCGCCAGAGTGATCCTGGTGTCGGATGTTGCCAGATAATCGAGCCGGGCGTTGATGGCGTTTTTGTCATAATCCGAATACGTCATCCAGCTGTCGCGCTGCGATGCATAAAAGCCGCCGACGAAAAACCCCAGTTTCTTCAGGGGCGTGGCACCCGCACTGTACTGGACACGGCGGTATCCAAAGTTGTCGAGTTGCAGTCCCAACCGCGCCGTGGGAATCGCTGTGGGTCGTTGGGTGATAAAGTTGATCGCCCCACCTACTGCCTCAGGTCCGTAGAAGGACGAAGCAGGACCCTTTACCACCTCGATGCCCGAGATTGCAAGTAAATTCATTTCGATCATGGCATTATGGTTGAACACACCCATCGGACGCATGGGTATACCATCCTCCAGATAGAGGAAATATGGATTGGTGCCCATGGGTTGACGGATGGACATGCCATGTTGCTCGTTGTTATAGTTGAGCGTCAGCACACCCGGCACCTTGTTCATCATCTCCGCCAGGAGTGTCGGCTTCGTATCGTTAAGGTCGGCGATGGTCACCTTGTCGATGGCCAGAGCAACTTCGCCCCGCGTTTGCAGATCGCGGCTCGCTGTCACCACAACTTCGTGCATCGTCGTGGTTGCAGGCGCCAACGTAGCCATCACTAAAGGTTCATTACCCACACTGATCTTCCGCGTACAGTAGCCTATACAACGAAGTTCCAGCGTGTCGGGCTTGTTGCGCATGACTAATTCGAAGGAACCATCGGCGAGAGTAAATGTTCCGTGTCCGCCTGCCGCGACGGTGACACCGGGAATTGGTTCGTGGGTTTCCTGGTCAATGATTTTACCGGTCACGACCGCCTGCGACAGGGCCGTGACACCATACCCTACAAGTATGGGCAGTATCAATAAGGATTTCATGAATAAAGTACATGTTCGATAAGACTTAAAGAACCATGAAGCGCATAGTGCGCAGTACTTTAGCCGGTAGAAAGGAAGTCCGGCTTATGAAATCCTGGGTGGCTGGAATATATCGAGAGAAGGATTCTGAACGGCCATCGGCTGATAGCGACTGCCAATGGTTACGCCCATGAGATGAGCCGAAGCCTCCAGCGTTCGGGTAAGACCACCCGCAGGAACGAACAGGTTAATCTCATGAGCCTGCGCCAACGCGCGAGTTGGCGTCGTCTCGTCGTCATACTGCACGTCGAGACTTGTGTTGAAATCGTAATCGCTACTACAGGAGGCTATAGGTATTTCGGCAATCAGCCCAACGGTAAGTGCAATGCTGTGCCGTTCTTCGTAGAGGCGGGAAAGAATGCCAAGCCGGCTTGCGCTGTGCAGCATCATGCTGGTGAGAATAAGCAGGCTGACGATCCTTTTCATGCCGAAAAATAATGCCTTTTTCTCAAATTCAATCTGGCGCAAGATAGCCGTCTAGCGGAAAATGAATTATGATTTGCATCATGATTTGACCAAAAATATGTGTAAGTTTGACATTTATACACTAAGCTCTTTCTCGTGCCATGATTAAGCTCACCCTGCGGATAACCCTCCTCCTACTGATTGCAGCAACAGCCGTTGCACAGGAAGTACCTCTGAAACTTTGGTACAATACACCTGCGAGCGGTGTGTGGGAAAATGCCCTGCCCATTGGCAATGGAAGGCTCGGGGCTATGGTCTTCGGTGACGTGCCTCGCGAAACCATCCAACTCAATGAACATACGGTTTGGAGTGGAAGCCCTAACCGCAACGATAACCCGGAAGCTCTGGCTGCACTTCCGGAAATTCGGCAGATGATATTTGAGGGTCGAAACGACGAAGCTCAGGAGCTGGCCAACCGCGCCATCATGTCAAAAAAATCACATGGCCAGAAGTATCAGCCTGTAGGAAGCCTTCGCCTTGCCTTCGACGGTCACGAAGATTTCACGGATTATTATCGGGAACTGGATTTGAAGAATGCGGTCACGACGACCCGCTATCGTGTTGGCAACGTCACGTACACAAGAAAGTCGTTTGCCTCCCTTCCTGATCGGACGGTTATTGTTCATCTTACTGCAAGTGAGAAGAAAAGTCTCTCGTTCAGCGCACATCTGGCGTCACCACAGCCCAACTCCTCCAAGCGGGCCACTTCAAATGGTGAACTGATCCTGGCCGGGACAACTACGACGCATGAGGGAGTGGAGGGCAAGGTGCGATTTCACTGCATCGCCAGAGTGAAACATCATGGAGGCACGTTGACCGCGTCTGATACGTCACTGACCATAAGTGGCGCCACAGCTGTCACGATCTACATTGCTATTGCCACGAACTACAATTCATACAACGATATCAGCGGCAACGAACAACAACGGGCAATGGCAATGTTAGATGCAGCATATCCCCGGTCGTACTCGCAAATTGAAAAGCGTCACATTCGTGAGTATAAATCATTCTTTGACCGCGTCGACCTCAACCTTGGAATGACAGAAGCTGCAAGCTTGCCCACAGATCAAAGGCTCAGAAACTTTGCGACTGCCAACGATCCACATTTTGCGGCGCTGTATTTCCAGTTTGGTCGCTATCTGCTGATCTCTTCATCACAACCCGGTGGCCAACCTGCGAATCTGCAGGGAATCTGGAACGACAAGATGAATCCACCGTGGGACAGCAAGTATACCATCAACATCAACGCGGAGATGAACTATTGGCCGGCAGAGCGGACCAATCTTTCCGAGTTACATGAACCCCTTCTTCGTATGGTGCGCGAGCTTGCAGTTACGGGGCAAGAAACCGCGCGTTTAATGTACGGAGCCCGCGGCTGGATGGCACATCACAACACCGACCTGTGGCGTATCACGGGTGCTGTGGACGGAGCCTATTGGGGATGCTGGAATGGCGGTGGCGCGTGGCTAAGTCAGCACTTGTGGGAACATTACGTGTATAACGGCGATACGGGTTACCTCGCATCCATATACCCTGCCTTGAGGGGTGCAGCAGAGTTTTACATCGACTACCTCGTAGAGCATCCAAAGCATGGTTGGCTGGTAGCTAACCCCGACATGTCGCCGGAGAACTCACCTCAGGCACACAAGAACTCGTCGCTTGAGGCCGGAACTACGATGACCAATCAACTTGTCTTTGATGTTTTCACGAATGCAATACGCGCAGCAGAAATCCTGAACGTCGACGCCGCTCTTGCCGACACGCTTCGGGCGATGCGCAAACGACTGCCGCCCATGCACATTGGCAGGCACGGGCAATTGCAGGAATGGCTTGAGGATCTTGATGATCCCGAAGACCGGCATCGACACATATCACATTTGTACGGCCTTTTTCCATCCAACCAGGTATCGCCGTATCACACACCTCTGTTGCTCGCTGCCGCGCGCAACACATTGGTACAGCGGGGCGATGTGTCAACCGGATGGAGCATGGGGTGGAAAGTAAACTGCTGGGCCCGACTGCAGGATGGCAACCATGCGCTGAAGCTCATTCGCGATCAACTGACGCCTGCGGGCAAGAACACCGGCGGCGGAGGAACCTACAACAACCTGTTCGATGCGCACCCTCCATTCCAAATTGACGGCAACTTTGGTTGCACGTCCGGTATCGCGGAAATGCTGATGCAGAGCGGCTATGATGCAGTACATTTGTTACCTGCCCTTCCCGACGAGTGGTCTTCGGGAAGCGTGCGTGGCCTGCGCGCAAGAGGCGGTTTTGAAATTGTCGACATGGAATGGAGCGGCGGACAGCTCAAGAGGGTGGTGATCCGTTCGAACCTCGGGGGCAATCTCAGGCTACGATCACCAAACCCATTGACGGCACGGAACGGCGACCCGTTGCGTACAGCGCAGGGGGATAATCCCAATCCATTCTATTATGTGGAGCCTGTCCCCGACGCGATTGTCTCACCCGAAGCTTCGGTTACTCCCCTCACGCTGAAGCCGACACATGTGTATGACGTACCCACAAGGAAAGGGAAAGTGTACACGTTTGTCGCGCAATCTTCTGTTCGGTAGTCGCAGTTGCTGTCGCAGTGGATACACCAAACGTTAACAACTAACCATGCCTCTGCATCTTTACACCTTAGCGGTCTTCCATCCACCTCGCGAGAACAACCAAAGCGTAAAGATTCCCACAGAGGTCTCTGACATGAACACACCCCAGAACACACCTGAGTGTCCCCAATCAAGTGCAATGGCCAGCAGATACGACAGCGGGATCTGAATCAGCCAGAAGAAGACAAGATTGATACGCGTCGGAGTAACTGTATCTCCGGCACCGTTGAATGCCTGTACGGATACCATCCACCAGCCGTACACGAAGAATGAGTACGACAATATCCGAACCCATTCGCCGCCAATGGAAATGACGGTAGCATCGTCGGAAAAAATGGCGACAAGGTCTTCGTTGAAGATATAGTATATCACGGAGACAGCGATGAGGAATATCATGTTGTAGACCCCAGTCTTCCACACGGCTGACTCGGCGCGATCGGGACTTCCTGCACCGAGATTTTGTCCGACAAGTGTAGCCGCTGCGTTCGCCAACCCGAATGCGGGCATCATAGTCATCATCATGATACGCAGGGTGATGGTTGCACCGGCAACAGCCTCGCTGCCCACATCAGCAAGTATGCGCATAAGGAATATCCACGACGTCATGCCGACGATCATTTGGCCAATTCCCCCGAGGGAGGTCTTGAAGATATTCAGCATGACATCCGCTTTCCATTTCACCTGTTCCCACGCCACTTTGATATGCTTTCCTGCATGGAAGAGGATCCACAGCTGCATGATCACGCCTATGCCGCGACCAATGTTTGTGGCGATGGCAGCGCCTTCGATCCCCATGGCGGGTACGGGACCCCAACCGAAGATGAAAAGTGGATCAAGCAGGATATTAATACCATTGGCAACAAACAACACACGCATCGCGATAGCTGCATCACCTGCTCCACGGAAGATGGCGTTCATGACGAACAGGAGAATGATTATCACATTACCACCGAGCATCCATTGTGTATAGCGATAACCATTCTGAATACTCCATTCATCGGCACCCATCAGAATAAGCAAGTCTTTGGCGAAGAACAGACCTGCTATGGCAAACGGGATGGACGCCAGAATCGCCAGGAAGACAGATTGAACGGCAGATACGCCCGCATCCTGCATGTTCTTCTCGCCCACCCTTCGGGCGATTATGGCAGTGACGGCAGTCGCCAGACCCATTCCTACCGAATACAACAGGAAAAGGTAGGTCTCCGTCAGTCCTACGGTAGCGACAGCCGAGGGTCCGAGCTTGCCAACAAAGTAGATATCGGCGACCGCGAACGTCGATTCCATGACGAGTTCCAGGATCATGGGCACAGCGAGAAGGAATATGGCGCGTTTGAGCCTGATCTGGGTATAGTCAGCCTCGGTACCACGTATGGCGTCTTTGAGATCCTTCCACATCGAACGGCCCGACGATGCCTGTAATGATGATTCAATCTTGATCTTCTCCACCGTGATTGCGTTTACGTGCGTTTCTCCCATTGTGGTAGTCCTTTTGGTACGACAATCCCCATTTCCAGGTTTTGATTTTTCTTCAAAAATACGGCAGGGGTGCCCACCCAAGGGGTGTGTAATTCCGACAATGTGCGGGTGAAATCGCGGCAAAATAGGAGGCTTTGTGGAATGAGAAAGAATTTTGGCTGATCTTTAATACAACAAACCCCCAATGTCATGAACCGAACCTTCCCCATCCTTTTTGTGCTCCTCATTTTCGCCGCCTGCTCCTCACAGCGCGACGAGCCAGAGCAACGTAAGAAGTACACCATTGCCCAGTTTATGGACATCATTCAGATGAGCGGTGGAGCATTCTCACCTGATGAGACTCGCGTGATGGTGAACACAAAAGAAAGCGGGATTTTCAACGCATACGAGATCGACCTTGCGACCGGAGAAAAGAAACAACTTACGCATTCCGACACGGATGCCATCTTCGGACAATCATATTTCCCTAATGACGACCGCATTGTCTACACCAGTGACAAAGGTGGCAATGAAATCACGCACATTTATGTCCGTACTCCTAACGGCACGTCCCGCGATCTGATCGCGGATTCAACAGCAAAGGCCGGCTTTTATGGATGGAGTTACGATAAGAAATTTCTGTATTACGGATCCAATGCCCGTGACAAACGATTTTTCGACGTCTATAAGGTTGAGGTAGATGGATTGGGTGAGGCGCCTATTTATACCTCTTCCGTCGTGTACAAGAACACGGAAGGTCTGGATCCTGCTGCAATCTCCCGTGATGAGCGTTACGTGGCATTGATCAAAACGGTGACCAACAAGAACAGTGAAATGTACCTGCTCGATAACCAGACCGGCAAGGTGACGCATCTTTCTCCTCACGAAGGCGATGTCAACTACGCGCCCATGTATTTCAGCATGGATGGCACAAAGTTGTACTTCCTTACCGATGAAGGCAGTGAGTTCATGTACATCGCCAGCTACGACATTCCGACGGGCAAACGGGAGAAAGTGCAGGAAGAGCCATGGGACATCATGTACACGTATGAATCACGGAATGGCAGATATCGCGTTGTTGCTGTCAACAACGACGCGCGCACGGAGATGAAGATCTATGATCAATCTGCAGACGGAAAACTTATCACTATACCTGGTCTGCCGGAGGGTGATATCACGGGCGTCAACATTTCAGATAGTGAAAAACTGATGGTGTTTTATGTTAGCAGCTCACAGTCGCCCGCCAACCTCTTCCTCTACAACTTCGAAACTGGGGAAGTGAAGCAACTGAGCGATAACATGACGAAGGAAATCGATCCTTCCGACCTGGTTGCGGGCGAGGTGATACGGTACGCGTCGTATGATGGCCTGCAAATACCGTCAATACTGTACAAACCCCAAGGCATTCGCAAAAGCGAAAAAGTGCCCGCATTGCTTTGGATTCACGGTGGTCCGGGTGGCCAGAGCCGACTGACCTATTCGGCGATGCTCCAACACCTTGTCAACCACGGCTATGCGATACTTGCCGTCAATAACCGTGGAAGTTCGGGTTATGGAAAGACCTTTTTTGCTGCTGACGACAAGAAGCATGGAGATGTAGACCTGAAGGATTGTATTGAAGCTAAAAAATATCTTGCCACATTACCCTATATCGACACGACAAAGATCGGCATCGTCGGCGGAAGTTACGGGGGCTACATGGTGATGGCTGCGCTTGCTTTCGCACCGGAAGAGTTTGACGTCGGTGTAAACATTTTTGGCGTTACCAATTGGCTCAGAACCTTAAAAAGCACGCCGGTATGGTGGGCCTCCTTCCGCGATGCATTATTCAACGAGATGGGCAACCCTTTCACTGAAGACTCAGTGGCGTTGTATAACAAGTCGCCATTGTTCCACGCGAAGAACATCAAGAAACCATTCATCGTCCTTCAAGGCAGCAACGATCCAAGGGTGCTACTGGTTGAGTCAGATGAAATTGTAAAGGCCGCACGGGAGAACAACGTGCCTGTGGAATATGTACTCTTTCCCGACGAGGGTCATGGATTCCTGAAGAAGGAAAACAATATCAAGACGTCACAGGAGATTCTGAAGTTTCTGGACAAATACCTCAAAGGGCTTCCTGATGATCAGGCTGGAGAGCAGGTTGCAGTGAGTAACGAGGGGTGATTGCCGTTTCGTCAGAGACGCGCAGGTTGCGCGTCTCTACTATCATTCCTGGATCAACGATTACTCAATACGTACCCTGGTACTTATGATCAATCCTCCTCCCC
>QGUY01000102.1 GCA_003242315.1 Bacteroidota bacterium | reverse complement strand
GTACCGGCAATGATGGCGCAAATAATTATAACGACTTCTGGGAGTACGAACCGAGCGAAGACAGGTGGACGGAAATTGCAAGTTACCCCGGCCAAAAGCGCGAGGAAGCGCTCGCATTCGTACTACAGGGAAAAGGTTACATATGCGGTGGAAGGAACAACGGCCTTTACAATATCGACTTCTGGGAATTCGATCCGGAAGGAAGAAGCTGGACCAAACGGACGCCCGACAGCAGCGAAGAATATTACGATGAATTCACTTCGGCAGTACAGCGCTACAATGCGGTTGCCTTCACTATTAATGAAAAAGCATACATAGCGACTGGCGTTCCGTCCGGCGGCTCTGTGGACAACACCGTTTGGGAATATGATCCAGGCACGCAAATCTGGACTCAAAAGACTTCGTTTGAAGGTTCAAGCCGAAGTCTCGCCGTTGCCTTCTCCATCAACGACCGGGCATTCTTAGGCACCGGGCAAAGCGGCTCAAGCCGGTTTGACGACATGTGGGAGTTCAGGCCGAATGAGCAATACAACGAAGACGACTGATTAACTCCCTACAACAAGTCGCATAACTCTTTCAGGCTGGCAATTTCGTAGTTTACGGGCGTATCATGAAGCATACGTTCCGGATTGAAGAATGCAGTGTCGATGGAAGCATTGCAGGCACCACCGATGTCAGTGATCAGGTTATCCCCGACCATGAGGGCTTCCTGAGGTTGCACCGCGTTAGAGCGAAGGGCATACTCAAAAATTTCCTTCGCCGGTTTGCGATGTCCGGCTTTTTGCGAAGTGACAACATGGTTGAAAAAGCTGGCAAGGTTTCCTGACTCCAGCTTCATTTTCTGGATTTCGTCGAAACCGTTGGTGATGACCGTTAGCGAATAACGACCTGACAGGTATTGCAGCGTGTCGAGAGCGTACGGCATCAGGTTACAGCGGCGGGGACATGCATGGATGTAATCGTCCGACAACTCCGAGGCAAGTTCGGTGTCGTCGATTCCAAAAGCGCGTAGCACTGTGATGAACCGCTCGCGCCGTATCGTCTCGCTCGTGATCAGTCCACGATCGAATTGATACCACAACTGATCGTTAACTTGCCGGAACACATTCGCGAAGGAGGCTGCGTCGGGCACACCTTTGTTCGCGAGTCCGTGATGTTCATACATCTCTGTTAGCGTCTCGCGCGAGTTGGTCTCGTAATCCCAGAGTGTGTGGTCGAGGTCAAAAAAAATCGCCTTGTATTTCATACTCCACTACAGTCTATCTATCCCGGTTGACGAGCAACCCTGTTCTGCCACTCCTCGCGCTCGACCTTGTTAATGGAGAGTTCGCGGTTTGAATATAAAGTCTTGTAAAGGCTGATGTCGCGTTGCAGTTGTTGGTCTCTTCGAACGAACTGAAGGATTTGATTTACGATTTCGTACACTTCATCTTTAATCTGGTAAAAAATCCAGTTATTGTACCGACGATGGGTAAGCATGCCGGAATTTTTCAGGTAGATTATGTGTCGCGACGTCTTGGCCTGGGTAAACTCAAGGATGCGCTCCAGGTCGGATATGCACATCTCGCCGTTCTCGAATATGAGGTTCAGAATTCGGAGTCGCGCCTCGTCCGCGCACGCCTTGAAAATCTGCGAGCCAAGAACCAGATTAAAGTGTTTTAGCCTCATGCTGTGATAGTAGCCTCCAAAAATACAAAAGATGCCACTATTCGCCTCACTCCACTTTGATGATCGTGGCTTGACGGGCAATCAGACGCCAGGAATTATTGGCATACTGCCACACGTGAGTAAAGCGTTACAGCTTCTCTGCTATTGTGGGCATATGGGATCGTAGGTACGCATCCAAAGGCAAGAATGAAAAAAATGTAGGATTTCAAAGCCAAAAGGGGGTTGTGTGGCCGCTGACCTACGTTGCAGCGGGTATATTGCCTGCCGGAGGTGGATACACCCGATCGATTTCGCTGATATCCTCCTCAGTCAGGGGAATAGAAAGGCTCTTGAAATTCTCCAACACATGCGATGGTGAACTCGCCTTAGGTATAGAAAGAATATTTGTATTACGAACAGACCATGCCAGCGCCACCTGTGCCGCCGTGGGGTTGTATTTCCTTCCTATTGCCGACAGCGTCGGATCTTGAACCAGTTTCCCCTCGCCCATTGGTGAGTAGGCCATCACCACGATGCAGTGTTCCTTACACCAGGGGATCAGATCTCGCTCGATATCACGAGCTGCGACATGGTAGCGAACCTGATTGGCTGCGCAAGCATCACCGTTGATTATGGAGAAAAAGCGCTCCATCTTCGGTACATCCATATTGCTGACGCCCCACATCCTTACCTTGCCTTGCTCACATAACAACGTCATGGCGGCGACCGTCTCATCATAGGAGGACAATGAGCCTGTCCAGTGGAGCAGGTATAAGTCGATAAAGTCAGTTCCGAGTTTGCTAAGCGACCTCTCACAGGCGGCAATTACGTCATTGCTATGCTTGGCATTAAAGGGTTGTACTTTGGTGACCAGAAAGACCTTATCCCGCAGGCCGCGAATTGCCTGGCCCACTAACCTTTCATTCTTATATCGTTCAGCAGTATCAATAGCGGTCATCCCCAGATCTATTCCGGCACGGAGCGCTTTGATCTCTTGTCTTCGTTTCAACCACGATCGTCCCATCATGTAAGTCCCCTGTCCGAGTGCCAGCACCTGTTGTCCGTTGCTAAACGTAACCGTATGATTATTCATGCTAACGCAATTAAGACTGGATCCGGAGCGTGCTGGCAGTCGCGTATCACTCCCTTCATAACCCTGGCCGGACTGGCGCTTAGTAAAAATAGAATTTTTTGAATCAATATTAACGAGCGAGAAGGCATAACGGACCGGCACGGTGAATGCAGAGGGGTCTGTGACAGCCTATCGATACAATGTAAAGGAAACAAAGGTGTACAAAATCGAATGGCGCGCGTGCGCAAAAGGACACTTGTTTAACCAAACGTCGTTTGCGCCGCGTAGGCTGTCACGTCGCATGTAGCATTGTTTCGCCGCGCAACGTCTGAGTTTCACCGCTGGCGTAAGAATACGTAGTTGCAAATGTGCACCGGGCACCATTGATCATTGTGACGGCATGAATTTTGGCAATGGTGTGGCGATAATATCGCACAACGTGATCCCCCGTTACGAGATGATGAATGCCAGCCTCAGAGTGCTCTTTTGTGTGGCGTTGTTGTCAGTATCGATTCACTCGCACGGAAAGTTCAGGAACGGTCACGAATCCCGGTTACGACATGCCCAGGATTCACTGCCAATATTGAGACAACAACTCGCCACTTCAAAAGGATTAAGCCTATACGAAAAGCAAAGACTGAAGTCGAGGATCGCTGAGTTGAAACGGGTCGTGATATACCATGAACTCACACGCGATCTGCTGGATCGATTGAAAGTAATATCGCCAGGTCTGTACTATGAGATGAATGATCTCAGGGATCGAAGGGGAAGGCCTACGGATATTTATGTGCGACTGATACCGAAACAATCCTCACGCGTGCCGTTTGCCGCTGCGAGTATTTTGTCGAACACTGGCATCGACCGCGATGCACCGACTTCGGAGCATGGGACGCATAGCGTGGCCGTTGATCTTTGGATTTCGGAACGTGCGTTGTTGATGCTCAGTCATGAGTTGGGTCACCTTAGCTATATCGTCCCCAACCTTGCACACTATTCGGAGTTTTACCGAAAGCACTATCGCAACTCCAGGAATCTGAGTCGGATTGGTCATCTGTCTACTGATAACAGTGGACAGTGTGCGCGGGATTTCGAGAAGCGTTATGTTACTGACTACCGGACCTACGCAAAACAGTTTGGCCGGCCTCCGTCCATTCTTTCAACACATGCCAGGGTCAGACGAGAGCTTCGCGACCGGCCGCCATCAACTCCGGCGCCAGCGCCGTGGTACGAATTGCCGGATATTACGACGAATAGGTAGAGGGCAGCGTGAACAGCAGTCAAGGCGGGCGAGTTCCCGACTCTCATACTCGTCGGGACAAGCGGGGTGAATAGATTCGAATCACCCGCACTGATAAATAAAGAAACTCTGAAATTTGGAAAGTGTGTGGAGGTGAAACCTGGTCGGGGCCTGCCCCGACGAGCCCGCCTTAAAAATCACTCTCAAGATGCACTAAAAATAGAATCGCCCGCCTTCACCTTCGACAAGGTAGTGAGGCGGGCGAGTCCCCGACTCTCATACTCGTCGGGACAAGCGGGGTGAATAGATTCGAATCACCCGCACTGATAAATAAAGAAACTCTGAAATTTGGAAAGTGTGTGGAGGTGAAACCTGGTCGGGGCCTGCCCCGACGAGCCCGCCTTAAAAATCACTCTCAAGATGCACTAAAAATAGAATCGCCCGCCTTCACCTTCGACAAGGTAGTGAGGCGGGCGAGTCGGGGTGAGTAGATTCGAACTACCGACCCCCACGTCCCTAACGTGGTGCGCTAACCGGGCTGCGCTACACCCCGAACCATATGTCCCATGGCCGCGAATGACTGGCCAAACGGGGTTGCAATTATAGCAAAAAGGATCGAAATCCCCTTATTTCTTCTTTTTCAGCGAGTTGAAAAACTTCGCCCAGTTGAAGGGGTTCAGGAGCGGATTGGTGACGGGTTGGTATTTGCTGTTCTGCGCATTCGCCCATTGATCCAATGAGTATCGGGCGTTCTGTGGCCCGTCAGGAGGAGTGGTCTTCAACATCAGCGCCAGCAGCTCAGCATTCAGATTTTTTTCATCGATAGCGTCCATCGGTACATTCAGAGCGAGCACAGCCTCCTTAAATACTTCCTCCGTGGGGAAAGGTACTATCTCAACTTCCTTGAGGAAGGTGACATCCTCCACCATGGTGATGATTATCGTCTGGTATTCGTTGGCCGTTGGAGGTACAATGTAATGCTGGCGGTGGTAGCCAACAGCGCTTATTACAATGCTGTCACCAACGAGAACGGGCATGGAGAAAAAACCCACCTCATTTGTGGTAGTTCCCCTTCCCGCTTTCGGCACGTACACGTGTACTCCCGGGACAAACGAGGCACTGTCCGATCCCATAACGATACCAGAGAGCTGAATTACCCTCTTGCGCGACTGGGCCTGAGCCTCATCCGAACTCAAGACCATCACCCCTACCAGGACGCTGACTATCAAGCAGAACCCAATATTTCGGCTTACTTTCCGCATCATTGTCAGAACGTCAAATATAACAATTGGCCAGCTAACGCCCTAATACGCATTCCCCGAAAAGCATGCAGAAATCGTACCTCAGAAGGCCGTCCTCTCAATAAACACGCGGTAAAATTGTGCGGTTCGGTCTGGAATCCCCTGGAATTATTAGCCTATTACATCAGCGGCTGCTCACAGCAATCTTCTCCGGGTCATACGACACGCGCGCCCGGCCGTAGCCACAGACCCGCGCACCTGCCAGGCTCTCGTACGGCACACCGTCACATTCGCCGGAAATAATCTGTCTCACACACTCAATCTGTTCACGAATAAAATCCCTGTCGAAAGGAAGATCGTGTCCCGGATAAAGTGTATGAAACCCGATGCGGTTGGCAAGCTTCTCAAGACTTTGCAGGTAAACTTCGAGCGGAAGTGCGTCCGGTGGATGAAGCTGCACCAAGCCGTTGTTCGTGTCGCCGGAGTACAACACGCCGTCCTTGTGGTCGAGAAGGCAAATGCTTCCCGCCGTGTGCCCGGGCGTATGGATGACTTCAATCTTTCGGTCACCCAAGTCAAAAATCTGCCCATCACGCACGGGCAACAAGTTCACGTTGTACAGACTGTCATACACGGGAAATTTCAGCGAGTCGGGAAGATCGACTTGCAAACTTGACACGGTATACTTCCTGAATTGCTTCTTACCGAAGAATCGAATCATATCGAAGTCGTCGGGATGCGCATAGACCCGGGGAAACTGATAACTCCCACCGGAATGATCAAGGTGCGCGTGGGTATTCACCACGATCAAAGGAAGCGGAGTGACCGTCTTGATAAAATCCCTCAGGTTGGCAATACCTAATCCGGTGTCAATGAGCATGGCGCTGTCGCGGCCTGCAACAAGATACATGTTGTCAATGTCACCTTCCGATATGCGCCAGACGCCATCGCGAAGTTTATCGACCCTGAACCAGGGGTCTGCGGGCGTTACAGAAGATTGCCCGAAGACGTTAACGACAATTACCAGCAACATCGCGTTGCCAACCAGGGGAATGGCGGACCTTTTTTTCATGGTTTCTTTACTTTCAATGATTCACATTGAAGGCGGAACCGTGCACCAAGGTAGCAGACTTTTTACAAAACCTGGCACTCTCAACGCCCATACCACCAACTGCAGGGTTAAATGAACGTCGCATACCGCAAACCGCACTTACAACAGTTCACAAAGCGAGTCGAATTTTATCCTACGCTGTGGATATTCTTCGACATCAGAAAACTTTTGACTACATGATCTACGCCCCATTCCGTGTTCACGAGTGTGGCATGTGATTTTCGTATGATAGTGATGTCGCGTTGTCGACGCATAACATGTATGTCTCACCAAACCGTTACAACGATGAATCCTGAAAAAGAACCTGCTATCGTTCCGGAACAAAAGACCGGAAGAGAAATAGACGCCACAGCATCAGTACTTCTTGCCAACGACACTGTGGCGAGAGAGTTTTTCACCACCGCGGTAAACCGGCTCCAGAATGTCGGAGAATGGTCACGACTCGCTGGCGATCCTTCAGCGGAATTTATCCTTACTGATCCGGACGGAAACGTAGTGGATCGCCCCGTGCAGAAAGGCGATTACCTGAAGATTAAAATTCCAGGTCCCGGCAACACCCAGGGCGACGGTTATGATTGGGTAGCTGTGGAAGAAGTGGAAATCATGTCATCGGAAGACACGAACCGCTATGCGTTCCGCGTTCGCCCCGCCCGAAATCCTGCAGAACCACAGAGCACGGTGGCGCATTTTTATTCGGAAGATTCGACGAGTACATTCAGCATCACGAGAGACAAGAATGTTGTGACCGCCGCGATCTTTGACCGAAATACAAAACCGAATACCGACGCCGACACAGCCGCCGGCAAGATCAGAGACGCACTGGTAGGCCTCGCAGGCGTAGTTGCCTTTTCAAGAATGCAATGGCTGAACCTAGTTAACGGAATACTGAAGCGTGAAGAGGAGTAGATGATGTCTGGGGTGTGCACGATTGCGTAGTGTGTAATACGAGCGAACCGCGTGAAAACTTGTAATGCCGACCTGATATCCAAAAATGATCCATTATCGTTATATTCGATAATGTTAAGGCGACCCACATGGTAAACCTGTTCCAGTTTTTCAGGGACTATCCCAGCCTCTCCCGACGTTTGGTGTGTGGTGATCTCCTGTTTACGCATTACGACTGTCCTCAGCAGACCCGGAAAATCAGGGCCTACCTGGAATGTAACATCATCGTATATGTAATCGGCGGAAGGCGGATATTTCACCGCGGCAACAATCGGATTGAAATGACGGAAGGCGTTTGCGCCTTTCTGAAGAAGGGCACTCAAATTAACGAGCGGCCGGGAAGCGAACCATGGTGTGCTATGGCGTTCTTCATCCCTGACGGTTTCATCAGGGAACTGATGAACGAAAGCCTTCACAGACTTCCGATGCACTCCCTGCCGTCCGTTCAGGACGAAGATTTAATGACCCTGCATCTCAATGAACGTTCGCGTTCATTCTTCGTGTCCATGATTCCCTATTTCACCATGGATCCTTCGCCACCGGAAAATCTTGTCGAACTTAAGTTCAAGGAACTGGTGCTTTCCATACTATCAGATAGTAAGAATGCGCATCTCCTCGCGTACTTCAACTGCCTCCGCGAAGGGAGGCTTCCTGCACTCGAGGCGGTGATGCAGAAGAACTTCACGGCGAACCTTACGATTGAGCAATACTCCCGGCTAGCAGGGCGAAGTACGGCTACTTTCAAGCGCGAATTCAAGAAGATTTTTAACACTACTCCTGCAAAGTGGATTATGAAGCGCCGCGTGCGACTAGCCCAGGAGTTGCTTGAAAACACATCCATGACTATCGGAGAGATTGCCTTTGAAGCTGGCTTTGAAAGTCAGCAACACTTCTGCCGCGCCTTCAAAGAACACTCCGGAACAACGCCTTCACAATGGAGACTGAAACGACGGGAGACCAACCTCCAGCCTGCCTGATTTCAGGTAATTCATTTTCCAATTGATCTTTTCAGTCAAAACGTTGAGCCGCGCAGGCAAGCCTCAGCCAGCTCGTTACGGTAGCTTTGGGGTATGCATCAAGTAACACCCAATTGCTATGAATACAAACGAGATTCTTGAGTACACTGCTGCAGCAAAGGCAGCCGACCTTCTTGACACCGCGCGAAGAATTGCGCCTACACTCGCTGCCCGCGTTGAATCCGAGGAACGCAATAGGCAGCTTTCGCAAGAGACTATACATACGTTGCGAACAGCCGGACTGTATCGCATGTTCGTACCGAGAAGCCTGGGCGGACTGGAAACGGATCCGCTAACTGCCGCGCGCGCCGTCGAGGAAATTGCCCGCTACAATCCGGCCGCAGCCTGGTCTATAATGGTGACCAGCACATCCGCATGGTGGACGAGCCGACTGAACGACGAAGGCATAGAAGAGCTTTATGGAGACGACGCTGATACATTCACTGCAGGAACGTTTCATCCCCCGATGCTGGCCACACCGGTTGATGGTGGATTTCTGATCAACGGCAGGAGCCCGCTTACCAGTAACGTTCGCGAAGCAAAATGGATTTGCGTTGCCGCCATCGTGATGGAAAATGGCAAACCCAAACAGGTAGACGGCATTCCACAGGTTATAGGGGTTTGTATGAAGGCAAGCGAATGCTCTGTAGAGGACACTTGGTATTCCATCGGAATGAAAGCGACAGACAGCAACGACACCATCGCCAACAATGTGTTCGTTCCGCATCATCGCGCTTTTCCCCTCGATCCCGCACGCGAGCACAACTCGCATTGTTCCGGACCTCTGTACCGATTCCCGGCCATACTTGCCGGTCCCGGATGCTTCATCGTACCGGTAGCCATCGCGCTGGCAGCAAATGCTACCGAGGAGTTGTTGGCGATTATTGATTCGAAGACGCCCCTGGGTTCGATGTCCACCATTAAACACCGTGGAACTGTACAACGCAAGTGGGGTATGGCGGAAGCAAGGCTGCGGTCAGCGCGTGCGTACCTACATCATACGATCACCGATGCGTGGGATAAGACAAAGAGAGGCATCACCTTGTCTGCAGGTGAGCGGGCGACCATGCAGTTGGCGGTGGCTCACGTAAATCAAACATGCTTCCAGGCTGTTGATCTCGTATACTCTGCCGCAGGCTCAACTGCCGTTTACACGCGGAGCAAGATCTCCCGATACTTTTTGGATGCACAGGTGGTAAGGCAACACGGATTCGCTAACGAAAGCCGTTACGAAACCGGCGCGCAGCCAACTTTCGGATTACCACCAGACCTTCCCGTCGTTGTCTTTTAATTACGAATTCGTTCCCGGGGAAGATTACATTGTTGCGTACTTTCCCCGGCATGACGAAATCCCTGATTCTCCGCTAACAAACGTCATGGCAAGGAACCGTGAATGGCGTTAGGTTGTAACTAAGTAGTAAGCAACTTAATCGCCATGGACGAGTTACATAACAAGCTTCTTCGGGTACAGAAAGGCCCCTGCCTTTCTGTCATCGTGCCGCAGTACAGACTTGCACCGGAACGTTTGCAGAACCCTGAGATTCTTCGGAAAGCGCTGCGGAAAGCAAAAACCCTTGCCAAAGAACGCGGGTTGTCCGACGAACTTGTTAAGCAACTGGATCAGCTGACTGATCGGCTCGCAATGGATTACTCCCGGGACGGGGTAGGCATTTACATTTCGCCGGAAGTCTCGGGAGTTGTGTCGTTTCCATTCCCGGTTCAGGAACGCGTTGTCGTTAACGACTCGTTTGTAACGCGTGACCTGTATTACCTGCAGCAACTGACCGAACCCTATTTCGTCGCCGCGGTTGGTAAAAAACAAATCCGCTTGTACTCCGCGCGCGGAGATGTACTCACGGAAGTTACCGACGGGGATTTTCCTATGACGTTTGAAGACGAATATGAATACGCGCGGCCGGCACCAGCGTTCGGACACTCGCGACAGGAAATGGCAGAGGAGAAAAGCACGATGGTCAAAGTAAGGACACAATCGTTCTTTCGTGAAGCCATTAACAGCATTGCCCGAATCATGGGTTCAACCTCGCTACCATTGGTCGTCGCCGGCACGGTCGAGAGTATAGCAGACTTCAGGCAACAGGATACCTCCGCACTGATCCGCGGAGAAATCGTTGGCTCGTTCGACGAATACAATTTTCAGGAACTCAGATCCAGGGCGTTCGAATCGTTCCTCGCCTATCGGCAAAAAGCCCTGGAGGAAAAAATCGCCGCTTTGCAGGAGCGCGATGTTCCTGCACGGGTCGCAAAAGGCGTTCAGGAGGTGTGGATCGCCGCTCACGAAGGGCGCGGACTGTCCCTCCTTGTCGAAAAAGACTACGAATGTACCGGTTTTGTAGTTGACGGCCATCCACAGTTGTATCTCAACGAACCCGATGAAAAACACAAGACCGTGCCAGCAGTGGTTGATGAAATCATTGAGACAGTGATCCGTAAAGGAGGCACGGCCCTTTTTACGGACAACGATGCGCTGATCTCGATGGACCGGATCGCGCTTCAGCTCCGATACTAGGTATTCAATATTTCTCCCCCATTCGGGTGCAGAAACTGGCCAGTCATGTAGGTGGAGTCGTCGCTCGCGAGGAACAAGTAGCAGGGAGCGACCTCCGCCGGTTCGCCAGCCCGTTCCATTGGCACGTCGCTTCCGTGTTTTGCCACGCGGTCCGCGTCGAAGCTTGATACAATTAACGGCGTCCAGATAGGTCCCGGCGCAACGCCATTTACGCGAATCCCCTTTTTCACCAGGTTGGCAGACAGGCTCCGCGTGAAAGCAACGATCGCACCCTTCGTTGCTGCATAATCGATCAGGTGTGGGCTTCCCCGATATGCGGTTACCGACGAAGTATTGATAATGACACTCCCCTTTTTCATCGCAGGCAGAGCATTTTGCGTAATCCAGAACATTGAGTATATGTTCGTCGCGAAGGTTCTCTTCAACTGATCCGTATTGATATCGGTGATCGACTTCTGCTCATAGTGAATTGCCGCGTTGTTCACCAGAATGTCAATTCGCCCAAGTTTCTTTACAGCCGATTTCACAATCTTTTTGCAAACCGATTCCGAAGCGATATCGCCACTCAGCAACAGGCACTGACGGCCCAGAGCTTCTACCCTTTCCCGCGTATGCTCCGCATCCTCATGTTCGTTAAGGTACGACAACGCGACATCTGCACCTTCCTCCGCAAATAGAATTGCCACCGCCCTTCCGATGCCACTGTCTCCACCGGTAATGAAAGCGACCTTATCCTTAAGCTTTTGAGATGGTTGAGGACGCTCCGCTTTCGGCGCAGGCTTCATCCTGGCCTCACTTCCCGGACGTGCCTGTGTCTGTGGCTTGCGAAGCTGTTTCTTGTCTGCCATGCGAGTAGTCTTTAAGCCAGTACGATTTTTCTAACTCTTCTTTCTGCTGGTCTTCTTTGTTGTTGATTTCTTCCGTGTTGTCTTCTTCTTTCTACCCTTCTTAGGGACCCTGGCTCCCTTTTCGCGCGCTTCAGACAAACCGATTGCTATTGCCTGCTTCCTGCTTGTGACTTTCCGGCCACTACCTGATTTGAGTGTGCCTCTTTTTCTCTTGCGCATCGCACGTTTCACCGAGTTCTGCGCCTTCTTTGAATACTTTGCCATAGTTCACATGTTGGCTGTATAAGGTGGGTAAAAAGTCATGCCGGAAAATGTGTTGACGTTTCTGTGATTTGAAGCAAACAGCCGGGTGTTGTGGAATTTGTTACTACGATGCTGAGCAATAAGAAGCGGACGTCTGCATAAAGGAAATGGCACGAAATTTCCACTGTTGAACAGTGCCTGTCGTGTCTGGATTAAGACCAATCAACACTCCTTTCAATTGGCGGTCGCCGACCCGGCCGTTCGGTTGAAAGGCAAAAAGGCAGGCGGGGCTCTTCGGAGCCCCTCATTATGAACATTAAGATCTACTATTATGGAAAATTCAATCACAATAAGAGCGGAATCCTTTCAATTCAAGGATCTGGAGGAAGGTCATCCGTTGCAGATGCGAACAACTATTCCATCGAGCAAATTGCGCAGTCTTCAAAAAGGTTCTCGGGTACGCATAGTGCACGAAAATTCAAAGCTTGAAGCCAGGTTAATTGACGACCCTATCCTGGTTGGTGAAGGAATGAGTGGTACGGACAATGCAGAAATTACGATCGAAGTATTGAAAGCTGACGATTGATTCCCTTTCGCTGTAAAAACTATTGTACAGTTTCGGGGAATAATTTTCCGTCGCGTTCCACTTAAGTGAATCAACGAATTCGATTATCGTCAAGCATGGTGCGTCTAAAAGGATCGTGAAGTCATGGCACGGTTTTTCAACCATCTAACAAAAGAAGACGAGTAGAAAAACGTAAATGTCAAGACCATGGAAAACGAAAAATTGGTAGATGTATTGAATGATCTCATTCGGATCAACAACGACCGCATTGAGGGTTACGCGAAAGCCGCGGAAGAACTGAGTCAACCCGGTTACGATAACGCCTGTCTTTTATACAAATCTCACGTTCCCGACAAAGAGAAAAGTAGAAAT
>QGUY01000383.1 GCA_003242315.1 Bacteroidota bacterium | reverse complement strand
CGGTTTACAAATTATCCCGGAAAATATTTACGACCCGTCGTCGCTGTTGTTAAAGGCGGTCGATGCATCGGGTATTGTAGGCTGCGTGGAACTTCGTGAGCAAGGCGGGCGGTTGTACCTCGGTATGCTCACGGTTAAGCCCGACCTTCAGGGGCGGGGCATCGGCAAGGAATTGCTACGAGCATCGGAGGATGTGGCTCTTAGCCGGGATTGTCACACGATTTTCATGACGGTGCTCACGGTGCGGACGGAGCTTATCGATTGGTATAAGAGGCACGGGTATCGCGACACTGGGGCACGAAAACCATTTGCCTTTACGGACCCACGCTATGGAAAGCCAAGGATCCCCCTGGAATTCGCAGTTCTGGAAAAGAAGTTGAACTAAGTAATTTTGATTTCATGAAACCAACACACACTCCCACATGGCTCTTGTGTCTCGTTGCGGTAGCTATTGCTGGCTGTTCCGGTAAGAAGGGCGGCGAATCAACTGAAACCAAAGACGCCATGGCCGAACCAACGGGTCCCCGATTCGAGGTAGATGGAACGTTTCAGAAACAGCTTTCTGCTACATTCGAAGAATACCTGGCTCTGAAAGATGCTCTCGTCGCCTCGGACGCGGAGGCTGCTCGTTCAGCTGCGACACAAGCCCGCAATGTCCTTACTACAGTTGACGGAAGCTTGCTGTCAGGTGCAGCTCAAAACGATTGGAATGCTTATCGTGAGGGAATGGATCGCGCGTTGGATGCTATTGCGTTGGAAAGCGACCTGGAAAAGCAGCGCGAACTGTTTAGCGACCTCACCGCATCCATGTATGAAAGCGTTAAGGCTTTCGGATTGGGTGGAGGCATCGCGTTCTATGAATATTGTCCGATGGCGTTCGACAACGAGGGTGGGTATTGGCTGAGTGACAGCGAAACCATTCGGAACCCGTACTTTGGCGACAAGATGCTCACGTGCGGCTCTGTACAGGAGAAACTGCGATAAGTCGGAAAATAAACTTTGCTGTATTAGTTTGCCGGCGTGGACCTTTCGTTGCCGGAGGATTGTTGTAGTGATAGCGATAGGAAAAAAGCCGGAAAGCAATGGACAACACGATTGAGAAACCCAAGCTGAGGAAAATCGACGCCGATACTAATGTCATTACGTGGTTTGAGATACCGGTAGTCGACTCGCAACGGGCGAAGAAGTTTTACGAGACCATCCTCGATATTGAAATGCGGACCGTCAAGATCGAGGAAACCAACGAGGAACTTACCTTCTTCCCATCGCATCCCGACGTCATTCAGGCGACGTCAGGCAGGGTCACCGGTGCCCTCACGAAGTCGGAGACGTCCAAACCCTCCAAGATCGGAACGCTGATCTACCTTAACGCCAGTCCCAGTCTTCAGGCTGTACTCGACCGGGTAGTGCCGGCTGGGGGCAAGGTTATCATGCCAAAGACGCGAATTCCCGCGGGTCTGATTGCCATCATCCTGGATTCCGAAGGGAACAGGATCGGTCTTCACGCCGAGCAGTAAGACTCCTTTTTTCGGGTTCGGGTTTTTCTTAACTTGTTTTTGGCAATCCTTCTGACAAAAAAAGACACCATGCGGCTGGTAAGACATCTCTGGGTTTCGGTCCTGGTCATTACTTCCTGTCAACCCGAGCAGGAGATCCAAACGAAGACTCTGGATTTCGCGCGATTTACCATTGAAGTTCCAAGTTCCTGGCAGGCGGTCACCAGGACCGGGTTCGACTCCTACGTCGGTGGCATACAGGCAGGCGGGTTAGGGGATATTGAATTTGACCTGGGTCGGTTTGCTTCTGCTCTCGACGTCGACCCGAACACCCACGAAGTGTACTGGACGACGATCGATGGGCGAAAGGCAAAAATTGTGAAGCCACGCGGTACTGCTAAAGGCATCACGGGCATTTACTTCGAGAGCCTCGAGGAGTTTGGGGGGCTGAAATTCCAGATGAGCAGCCGGAATGCGCGGCCTTCGGTGCGTGATCAAATGCTAAAAGCATTTGAATCGATCACGTTCCGCAGCCCAGATGAAATCCCGCCATTCGTTCCTGACTGCGTGAGAGAACTCATAGAAACAATTCGGTCAAAACCTGTTCACGATCCACCAGCAAGAGTGTGGCAATTTGAATACGGTGGGTCTGTCGTGTACTACGCTACTGAACCAGGCGACGTCTATTCGGAAGACTGTACATTTATTTGCAGACCCGATGGCGGAAGCAAAGAAATTGAAGACGACGATTGTACCTTAAGTCTCGAACGCGGCATCCTGCTTTGGCAGGATGGGAGGTAAGGCTAGTGACGACCAGCGTGTAATACACACTGTGCAACACATTACCCTCAATCGTTTTCTGTGTTGAATTCGGGGGGATTCCTTTCTATATTCACCAAGGCTAATGCCCTTCATTCAATCAAAAATTATGGAACACTCGGGTTATTCGAAGATTCAGATGTTTGCGCTCGTTGGCCTCCGCATGCTGATCGGATGGCATTTTCTCTATGAGGGAATCGTAAAATTGCTCAACCCCAACTGGTCCTCTGTGGGCTACTTAATGGGTGCTCAGGGTTGGTTTTCGGGATTATTTCAATCCATTGGCAGAAGCTCCACGATGGTGGGCATTGCAGATTTCATCACCATTTGGGCAATGATCATCATAGGGCTGGCGCTGACGCTGGGATTTCTGTTAAAACCGGCGTCGATTGTAGGAATGTTCCTCCTGGCGATGTTTTACCTTGCTTATCCGCCGTTCCCGGGTATTGAGTCAAGCGCCCCGGTCGAAGGCACATACATCATTGTGAACAAGAACCTGATCGAGTTGTTCGCGCTGATGTGTGTCATGGCATTCCCGACCGCACGCTACTATGGCATTGAGCGGTTTTTTGCAAGACAAAGACAAAATGCAGTACCTGTTACCAACTGAAGAACCTATCAATCATGAGCGAACAACAAGATAAAAAAGGATTCTCACGGCGCGACCTGTTAAAAGGACTCGTCGGCATACCAGTAGTGGGCAGCCTTTTTGCAGCCGCCGCCGCCCGTTATTCCTCTGAGAAGGAAATAAGGGAAACGATCCTGTCGGAATTGAACATCAATGCTGTGGCGCC
>QGUY01000101.1 GCA_003242315.1 Bacteroidota bacterium | reverse complement strand
CTCCATCCAGTAATTCCAGGTACGCATGAGGGCGTGCTGGAGGATAGGAAGCTGATCGGGATTATCGCCCAGGTCATTGAGCAGTTGTTGTACAAGCCTGGGAGTAATACGACCGCCCCCCACGGCCACTGGTCCTTCGATGGCGCTGCGTTTTTGTTCACGTGTTAGCTGCGGAATGAGGTAGTGGCTGTCGTTGATCCGGCTTGTTAGTTCAGGATATTGCGCGCAGTCACCAATGAAGTCCGAGCGCATCGTCAGCGCCACGTAAATCGGCGCTTCTTTGTTGGATGATGCTTCAAGAAGAAGGTTAACGAAGGCCAGCGCTTCGTTAACGGCGTTTGCGTCTTGCCCGTCCTTGTACCGGAACAATTCTTCAAACTGGTCGACGAGAACGAGATACTTTACGTCGCGCTTTCCGCTGGCATGACGTACAGCTTCGACGAGGCCGAGCGAACTGCTTCGCAAGAGCGTCGAGAAGATGGTTCGCTTGATTTTCTTTTCTTCCTCATCATCCGCCGCGTACTGGGCGTCTTTCTTAAGTACGGCCTCGGCGAGATTGTCGATGGGAGCGTGACCCGGCCTGGTGACAATGACTTCCCATCCTGATCCCGCCTCGGTGAGAAATCCACCGTAAAGGATGGGCAGAACACCGCAATAGATGAAGGACGACTTACCAGAACCCGAAGGACCTACAATAGCAACGAAACGATGACGCGCGAGCTTGAGCAACACCTCGTCGGTCTGACCTTCACGACCGAAAAAGAGGTGACTCTCTTCGATCCGGAAGGGTCGAAGGCCTGGAAAAGGATTCGTTGTCAGAGTATGTCGCTCAGCCTGTGCAGGAATCATGTTTTCGCCGTTGTGAATTCATGCAGCAAATCCTGCAGCTGGTTGATGATTGTAGGTATGTCCCCGTCGAGGACTGTGATATCCTGGCCGTTCAGCAGACTGCTTGCAGAAGGTTTTCCGATCAGCACCTTACCAAGAATCGGTTTTTTTCTCCCGAATCCCGGTGCTTTGAGGAGGTCAAGTAGTTTCATGCGCACCCATTGCTCGTTTACCTGACCCTTGTAGATGACTGCGATGTCGAAACTCCTGAGGTTGTCGATATGCTTTCTGCGCAATTCCAGTACTTCTCCTTCAAAAGCTGGCACGAGCACCTGGAACCCGTTTGCCTCAAGTGCTTTTTTCACAGGCGCCACGGCCTCCTGATCGGCGCGATCGTGGACGAGATACACCGAAGGGCTGCTGGACGATTGGCTGATGGTGCGATCGTCCGCCTCCAGCAATTCTTCCCGCATGATGTTCTTGAAATCTTCAAGGGGTGTTTGCAGTATCTCTGCACCTTCCTGTGCTTCGGCGTCCCGTTTGATCCGTTCGATAAATGACTGCTGCTTCTGGCTCGCGTTGGTGATGTGCGGATAGATCCAGATAAGGCGTGAAAAACTCTCATTAGCCTCCTTTGCCCGTTGGCTCTTTTTCGCCGCGAGGTTATTTTGAATTTCTATAACCGAAATATCCGAGCCTTCGGGAATTTCACCGTAAGCAGCGCCGATAAGGTGAATGGAGTGGCTGCTCGCTTCGAGGTCGCGCTCAACAGCTTTCTCCAGTTCATCGCGACGCGAGGGGAGGGTTTGTGATGGCAGAACCAAATAGCCATGCCGTTGCAATTCCCTCTTGATTATGTTTCGTTGTACGGAAAGGTCGTGACCCGTTTCCGCGAGATAGATCGCCTTGCGTTCGTACAGTGTCCTGACTTCGGCGGGACCTTCACCACGCAGACGCATCAACGTATCGTAGATATCGTACGCAAGGTCAACCATCTTCATCCAGTACTGCCGTTCCGCCTCTGTGCTGAAGTAATCCGTATACTCTGTCGTTTGTCCCGAATCGGGGTCAAGCTGGTACATGTCGTAACCGATCAGCGAGCGCAGCCGCGGCGGCTGATCCATCACAGGGATGTAATTCTTGAATACTTTGAAGATCCTCCCGATTGTCTGCGGTGTACCTTCCGTTGCTTTCACAAAGGCTTCGGTGTAATCGAGACATGGGCCAGATTTGCAGAAGTCTTTTGAAAGAATAGTAACTAGTGTCGCGGCATTGTCAAGACGGGGCGAGGTAAGCGAATCGTACTCACTTTTCAGGAGAACGTTGGGCTTTTCTCCAAGAACCTGGGTAAGCATTAGCTCAAGAAAACGGCGAAACTGCGAAACCCATCCCGGGTTCGATTCGCCAGCGGGCCCGTTGTCCTGTTCTGCGAAAATGATCAGTACGTCAATGTCGAATTTCATTAGGGTGTATGTTTTCTGTTTCGACTTCACCAGGGATGTTCCTGATCATGCCTTCCATGAGTTCAGGATTGTTGACCATGACCAGATAAAAATCGGCGCTGTTGATCCTGAAGATGATGGCTCGCTCCGTTGCTTCAACGCGCCGCACAGGAATTACTGGGTCCTCCTGAAACACATCGCCGTAAACGTCTCCCTTTTGCAGGAAAGCGGGTGTGCTGTCCACCAGATCGAGTCGTACAGCCCCATGTGCCACAATCAGCACGGGACAATCGCCTTCAGCCAGGTCGTGCCCACTCCCTGCATCCAGTTCTATTGTGCTCATGTAACCGGCAAGTTCCGCCAGTTGTATTCCATCAATGTCCTTGAAACCGGGTAATGACTTGAGGAACAGTACACGTTCAATTTCAAGAAATGCTCCGTCGTTCAAACCGTCACCCAACTGATTTTCTTCAAGTGTCGAATGGAGATATTTTCTCTCGACGTCGCGAAGGCGGTCAACAACAGCATCGTAAATGGTGCGGTTCTTACGCCAGATCACCCAGGCCGCCGTCTCTTGCAGGAGCTTGTCAGGGTTGAACACGTGGGCGATGAGCCCGCGACTTATACGGAATTCCGGGAGGAACGCTGCGACATGAATAGCACATGCCCTCGTCCATCGGTTTATTTCGTTGTAATCGCGATTAAGGATGTAGTTAATTGTCTGTATCGGCGTGTATGATTCGCGCGGATAGAAGAGTTGCAGGTTTTGGAGTTTCTCCGGTACAGATGTGTCGTCGAACAACGGAAACAAGCGGGCCTTTAACCCAGGATCGATAAACGTTTCCATGAGCTCCAGCGCAAAAGCGATACTGTCCGGGTCGCCAGAGTCGATGTTTTCCTTCACCATACGCACCGATTGTGGATCGTACCGCAGGGAAAGCAGCAAGGTGATCTGGTTGTAGTTGGCGTTTATTTCTTCTTGCAGGGCTGCGCGAAGATGTTGATAGGGACGCTCATCCGGTAGTTCGTGCAACGCGGCAAGATTCCAGATGGTTTTTCCGATCTCCGCGTCGAGCATGTTGTTAATCTCGAGTGCCTCACGTCCTTTAGCCCTGTAGTTTCTGTATCGCAGAGCGTGGAGTATTTGTCGAACGATCCGTTTGTCCGGATGCTCAGCCTTTCGCAAAAGGAGTTTAAGTGCATACTCTCCGCCAATCCGACCCATGATCTGCACGATGCGGAGCATGGTAATGTCGCTCTGTGCGTTCTTGTTGAACGCCGCTTCGAGGGTAGGAAGGACCGATTCGCCCGCTTGTTGCAATGCTGCAGCCGCGTGATGGCTGAAGGCGGGATGACGAAGCAATTCAATCAGCACAGGCCACGTCTCAGGACGACGAATTTTTCTTGCTGTTCGCAGGGCGGCGTATTTGACGGTCGGGTCCGGATCCCTAAGAAGTTCAAGCAGCAGAAATACAGCTTTGTTTCCGTAGGTAGTGCTGAGTGTACGCGCGGCGATAAGGCGATCGTTTCGATTACGTGAGTTGCCGAGTTCGATAAGTCGATCCAGCGTGATGCCGATATGATCACTGTCTTCCACCTGGTCGGCAGCCCGGGTCGCCAGGCCATGGATTTCATCCCGACGGCTCTCAACGAGACGATCGACACGAATGCGTTCTTCTACGTATTTGCGTACTCTAGGTGAACCCGTTGCGGCCAGCGTCACAACGGTGTTCTCGAACAATGCGGGCTCCACCTGCTCCATCAATCGCAGAGCGTACATCACCCGGCCATCGACGTTGCTGGCAATGCCTTTTTGAAGTACATCGGGAACGTTGTACGAACGCTCCCGGTGTTGATCTGTAGTCGTACGGGCAAATGCCAACGTGTTTTGCAGCGTTATGCGGTAGCCTTTGTTGAGCGTGTTCGAAATGTAGCACCATGCGCCGACAAGGGGGATCGTAGCTACGGTCACCGAGAAGAAGTCGAATACCCGGACTTTATTCAATAGGATGATAAGCGCACCTGCGAGGACGGTAGCTAACGCCATAACGATGCCTTCCACTTTTGTCTGTACATCGATGCGGATATTGTGTTCAAGGGGCAACAGATACAGTCGGAAAGTCTGCTGGTCAAGCGCGTCTCTCAGGGACGAGATGAACAGCTTACTCATCGCAATGGAAATGAAGAACACGACAAAAAGCTCCGAGCCTGCGGCGTGTCCTGATATGTACCCGACAACCACGGCAGCGATCGTAAATAGACCAATAAGGATGGGGTTGATGAGCATGGCTACCCGCATGCCATAATGCTTGACAATGTTATGTGTGGCAAATGATTGAAACAGGAAATTGAATACGACCACAGTCATTCCGAAGTAACTGATGAAGCGGGCGATATCCTTTTCCGGGAGCATGATCGTAGTTACATTCAGGAAGGAGTAGTCAACGAATGTCACCACGAGCATGGAAACGACTACAAAAGCCGACAGATACAGCATGTAGCGATTGCGTATAAACTGAAGCGGGCTGACCTTTTTGTAATATTGCCTTTCGTCACGGAAGTTTCTGGTCTTGTGGATACGCCCTGACGACAGATACAGAAAAAGCAGAAAGAACAATGAAATACTGATCAGGCTTAATGTGAACAATGCCGACTCGTTTTCGACCGCCTTAAGAATTTGTGGAATCGAGAAGTACGCGACAAAGGAGGCAAACATGGCGCCGGCATCAACTGTACTGAGCAACCGCTTTGATTCACGCGTGTTAAACAGCCTTCCGAACGATCCCCAGAAGACGAGGTTAAGAATGTATGTAAAAGGAACAATCAGCGTAAAACCAGCAAAGTAAAGGTCTTTAGTGTCTGTGATAAAGGCGGGACCGAATTCCAGCAACGCGGTAAGCCCGAGAATGATCACGATGCTTAGGCCCCCGAGAAGGCTGAACGGTATTCTGTTTTGCAGCAAGTTGTAACTGATGGTAGCGAGCAGGCCAATTATACCGGAGAGAAGGAATGCTTTCGGGAGTGTTGTTTCTTCATCGAAATTTGCGAGAAACAGTGCTGACGACGCCACCGTGATGGTGGCCAGAAACATGCCCATGAGAAAACCCATGGTCAATAATGAAGTTACACGTGAACCCTCACCCTCCTGAAGACTGAGGAGTTTTGCAAAAAATGACTTCATGTCAGTCGCAGCAAAACGCTAAAATTCTAATATTCTCGTTAAATTCCTAGATGCCCATCAGAGGGTACGTCACAAACTAAAGCGCACGTGTCACGCTCCGGCATTCATTGTTCATTTTATTGAATAAAATTACCCGGGTTCTTACACGGATGTTTTTGCCCGGTTTGATTTTGACTGCCTCCTCATCTTTATGTTTCGTGAGTTCTTTCCGGAAGCCTTGTGCGTACAGGAATGGCTCAAAAAATAATCATTCAGCGCACGCTCGCTGTGTGCGAAGAATGAAGGGTTCATGTCAACAAACGTGTTCCCTGTCGAATTTTTATTACGGTTGCTGCACCGGCTTTGGATTGAATTCCTGTCGGATCTAAACTTTTTGGTACATGAAACCATACTACGTGCTTTTCTACCTGCTGGCGTTCGCTTCAGCGGCGTTTGCGCAAAGCTCAAAAGCCCTTTCCGATGCGGAACGCTATTTTGGGATCCGCAATTACGAAGAAGCCCTGCCCCTTTTCCTGCAGGCAATCGAAGGCGGCGTTAAAGATCCAATGGTTCACTATAAGGTGGGTGTCTGCCTGGCAAACTCCGTTCAAACGGACAAGCAATTAGAGGCAATTCCCCATTTCGAGAATGCTATCAGGAACGGCGCTGCAGTGCCGGCAAGCGTTCATTACGATTTGGGTCATCTGTACCTGCGCGCTGAGAATCTGCAAAAGGCAATAGCGTCTTTCACAAAATTCAAGGAGCTTTCGAATAAGGCGGACAAGAAGGCCATGGCAATGGCTGACCTCGCTTTGGAACAATGCAACAACGCTGTTGTATTCATGTCTGTGCCGCGTAGTACGCAGGTTACACGGATGAGCAACGTCATCAACACACAATACACCGAATATAACCCGGTGGTGTCGGCCGACGAAAGTGTTCTTGCCTTCACTGCCCTGCGACCCAACACGGGCAAGACACGCTCTGGAGACAAGTTCATCGAAGAGATTTACATTTCATATAACCACTCCGGCACATGGTCAGAACCTAAAGTGGTGCCTGTCGCATCAGATTACAACGTTGGAACGGCAGGGATCTCTGCCGACGGCCAGCGAATGCTGATTTTCATGGGCGGTGCGAGTGACCCCGGCAGCATCTTTGTCATTGAACGCGCCGGCGAGACATGGTCAAAACCCTCCGTCGTTGCCAACACACTCAATACTCCGAAATATCTTGAGTCGACTGCAAGTATTACGCCCGATGGTAAGACAATTTATTTTGCAAGCGACAGGGTAGGAGGATATGGTGGACTTGATATCTATCGCATCGACAAAAAAAGTGACGGCACCTGGACGGCACCCGTGAACCTAGGACCGGAGGTGAACACCACCGCCAACGAAGACGCGCCGTTCATTCATCCCGACCAACAAACGCTGTTCTTTACCAGCGATGGGCCGCGCAGTATGGGAGGGCGCGATATTTTCAAGACGATGCTCGTCAACGGAAAATGGACACGACCGGAAAACATGGGATACCCGGTAAACACTACCGCCAACGACAACTATTTCACACTGACTGCAGACGGAACACGCGGCTATTTCTCTTCTGATCGCAAAGGAGGACAAGGAGCGCAGGATATTTACTACATCGACATGCCCGAGGAATCCCGCAACATCCCGCTCACGATGCTTAAGGGAAAAATCCTGAACGCTGAGACGGGCAAGCCGATGCCGACAACCATTTACGTGATCGACAACGAAACCAACAAGCGGCTCGACTTCGTGTATAGCCCCGATCCGGAAACCGGTAACTACCTTGTCATTCTCCCGCCTGCAAAGAACTATGACATCATCGTCGAATCCGAAGGATTTCTTCCTTACACGCTCAACATTCACATTCCGAATCAGTCGTACTTCTACGAGCTCTTTCAGCAGATCAGCCTCAAGACTATCAAACAATTCGATGTGGTGGTAGGCCAGGAAGTCTCTGTGAAGAATGCGTTTTATGATACGAACCAGGACGTAAAAGCCAGTCTCAGAAAGACACATGAGGCTAAACTGGTTCAGGACGGTAACGTTGACGTGTATGACATGATGATCGACCTCATGGCCGCCGGCGATCAGGAGGGGATCGACTACCTCGTCGATCTTATCCAGATGCAGAATAGCATCGACAACATAAACTTCAATGAAGAGGAGAACTCGCGTCTCCAGGTAGCTACGCGTACGTACTACTACGACGAAAGCGACGAGAGCAAGTTTGAACGGAAACTTGTTCAGGGTAAAGAAATCTTCTCACTGCCTACGTTCCACGTAACGGAAGAGGCCAATAAGTCCAAAACAGCACCTGCCGTACCGGCGTATGACAAGAGCTTGCTTAACAAGCTTGTGAAAGTGTATTTCGACGCAGGCAAGAGCGATCTCAAGTCGCAATACAACGCCGAACTCGACAAGATTCTGGAAATCCTTAAGGGCAATCCGGCGCTCGGAGTAGAAATATCAGGTTTCGCGTCAGCCGAAGGATCGGAAGAATTCAACAGGGATATTTCCAACAAACGCGCAATTGCTGTACTTGATTACCTGAATCACCGCGGTATCGTTCGTCGCCGTATCGTTGCCAAAGGATATGGTGCCACGAATCAGGCACAATCCAAAGAAGAAGGTAGACGCGTAGAAGTACGCATCGTGGACGTTACGAAATAATCGTCAGGGAAGCAGTAGGGAACTGTCGCCAAAACTGAGGAAGCGGTATTCGCGTTCCAGCGCTTCGGCGTACACCTTCTTCCAACCGTCACCAATGAAGGCTGCTATCAGCAACAGCAGGGTGGACCCTGGTTGGTGAAAGTTTGTTATCAGACCGCGACAAACCCTGAAGGTGTAGCCCGGCAAGATGTAGATCGACGTCTGTCCGTGAATTGTGTCTACCTTCTTCTCATCCATGCGCTGAAGAATGCGCGAAAGAGCGTCGCGCACAGAAGGACCGCCGGTCCTTAGGTGCCTTTCAACATCCTGATGAACAACAAATGGAGCGTCGCCTCGTTCCAGCAAATCCACTCCGTACCAATACAGGCTTTCCAGCGTGCGCATGGAAGTCGTGCCAACCGCGATAACAGATTTTTCTTCATCAAGCAGATTGCGGATGTTATCGCGCGTGACGGTGACGTGCTCGGCGTGCATGACATGTTGTGTGGCATCTTCGTGCTTGACTGGAAGGAACGTACCTGCGCTCACGTGCAGCGTTAAAAAATCGGTCGAGAAGCCGGCGGCTTTAAGCTTGTCGAATACGGCATCAGTAAAGTGAAGACCGGCGGTTGGCGCGGCCACAGCCCCTTCGATGCGAGAGTAAACGGTTTGATATCGCTCGCGGTCCGCATCTTCTGCCTCACGCCGTAGATACGGAGGCAGCGGCATGACGCCAGCGTGGTCGAGGACGCCAGCGAAAGTCATCTCACTGGTCCAGCGAAATTGAACCAGTCCCTTCTCACGATCTGTGAGGTGCGCTTCCAGGGTGTGTCCATCCGCATCGAGTTTAAGGGGAACGGCTTCCGACCACCGCTTCAGATTTCCGATCGTGCATTGCCATACGCAGGATTCCCGACTGTCCATAACGTGCGCTATTGACGCAGAAGGTGATACCGGGTTGAGCAGCAATACTTCAATGACGGCGCCGGTCGGCTTCCTGAAAAACAATCGCGCAGGAATGACTTTCGTGTCATTAAAGAAGAGGATACTATTTTTCGGAAGGTATTTGTCGAGCTGATTGAAAACGTCGTGTTCTATTGTTCCCTGTCGGTATATGAGGAGCTTCGACCGGTCGCGGTGAGGCAGGGGATACCGAGCGATCCGATCATCGGGCAGCTCATACAGGTAATCGTGAAGGTGAACCGGGTTCATTTGGCCGCAAAGTAACACAGTAAATTCGTAACATTGCGCATGCCGCTTTCCGGAAGTTTCTTCTCAAAAACCTTTGTGTTTGGTTTTGATGCGCGCACGTCTCGGGGTCCCATGCGCGATAAGCGTTCATGGTTTATCCGAATTTTCGATACGCGCAACCCAGACGTTGTTGGTGTGGGCGAATGCGGACCTCTTCCAGGCCTCAGCATCGATGATATGCCGCATTTTGAGACGGTGCTTGCGGATGTTTTAGAGCGAGTAGAGGGACAGGAGATGCCACAGGATGCTGAGGCGTGGGTAAGGCAATTGGTGCCGCCGGGGTTTCCATCGATAACGTTCGGACTGGAAACCGCGATGCTCGATCTGGTCAACGGGGGAAGAAGAGTCTTGTTCGACAACGACTTTGTTCGTGGCGTGCCCATCCCCATCAACGGCCTGGTGTGGATGAACGATGTGGAGTCAATGCTGAATCAAGCAAATCAGCTTGTCAACCGCGGCTTTACATGCATCAAGATCAAAGTTGGTGGCTGCGATTTTGATGAAGAGTGCCGCATGCTTGAGGCGTTTCGCAAAGTTCACGACAGGAATAGAATCACGTTGAGACTTGACGCGAACGGCGCGTTCGCTCCAAATGAAGCGTTGGCAAAGCTTAAACGATTGTCAGCGTTTGGGGTTCATTCTATCGAACAGCCGATAAAGGCGGGTTTGCCCGAGATGGCGGATATTTGCAGCGCATCTCCTATACCTATTGCGCTGGACGAGGAGCTCATAGGAAAGGAACAAAGCAAGGACGCGCTGCTGGATGCCATCAAGCCCGCGTTTATCGTGTTAAAGCCGACGCTGCATGGTGGAATCCTGCACTGCCGTGAATGGATAAGCAAAGCGGAGAAACGGGGCATTGGTTGGTGGATCACGTCTGCCCTCGAGTCGGGTATCGGGTTGAATGCTATCAGTCAGTTCGTGTCAGCGTTCAGGTCGACCATTCCCCAGGGGTTAGGTACTGGATCGATTTACACGAACAACATAAGCTCACCGTTGAAGGTGGTGAACGGTTGTCTTATGAACGATCCGCAGGGAACGTGGGAGCTGTTATGATTTAGCTGTGCGGGCGCGATGTGCCTTCATAATTTCTTCCCTCAGTAAACGTGAAGGTTTCATTCGCGTGACCTTGTAATTGCGGATGACGTATTCCTGGACATGCTTGCTGGCTTCGTCGATGTCGTCGGTGATGAGAACAAGCTTAAGGTCCTTTTCATCGATGGTGCCGTGTGCCACCATTTGCTTCAGTTGCTCCGCGAGGGGTTCATAGTATTTTTTGCCGATGAGTACGACGGGGAAATCTTTGATGATCCCCGTCTGTATTAGGGTGAGAATCTCAAAGAATTCATCCATTGTTCCCAGGCCGCCCGGCAGGACTATGAATGCAAAAGAGTACTTTACCAACAGCACTTTCCGCACAAAGAAGTAACGCATGTTCACCCAGCGGTGCATGTAGGGATTGGGTTGTTGTTCGTGCGGTAGTTCGATGTTGCAGCCGATGGAGATTCCGCCGTTTTCCCAGGCTCCGCGGTTTGCAGCTTCCATTAGACCGGGACCGCCTCCTGTAAGAACGGTGACTCCCGCTTCGGCCAGTTTCTTCCCGACCTCATAGGCCTTCTTGTAGTATTCGTGATCCTCTTTGAATCGGGCAGAGCCAAAAATGGTGATGCAGGGTCCTACAAAGTGAAGCATTCGGAAGCCCCTAATGAAATCGCGCAAGACCCGCAGCACAAAGAAGAATTCGAACATCCGGGTACGCGGGCCTTCCAGGAATACTTCTTCGTCTTTTGATCGAAGAGACAATGGTTTGTAATCCGGTCGGATAGGCTTTATCGTTGACATCGCAAAAGAGTTGAGTCCAATAAATACATCACGCCGTGTGCCACCTGTTGAAAATAGTTGAACAGTGCACCAGCAACGGAGGGTCAAAATTACTACTTTAGTATGGCCCCACAACCCCACAAAAATGCTTGAGAAGATCCTATACCTCGGTGCGCGACTGATCGCGGCCCTGATCCTTTTTCAAACGCTGTACTTCAAGTTCGGAGCCGCCCCTGAATCCGTGTATATCTTCACGACCGTCGGTATGGAGCCATGGGGTCGGATTGGTGTCGGCGTGGCAGAACTCATCGCCGTGATATTGTTGCTGCTGAATCGTGCCGCCTGGTTGGGTGCTGCGCTTGCGCTTGGCCTGATGGTCGGCGCGATCGGAATGCACTTTACCCGACTTGGCATCGAAGTACAGGGCGATGGAGGCTATCTCTTTTTCCTTGCCTGGGTAGTGGCCATATGCTCGGCCTATGTACTGATAGCCGACCGCAAGCGAATCATGGCCATCGTTCGCCGGTGCTGATACCGTTACTGTTCGAGCGATGCCAATGCCTTGCTGAGTGGTTCGGAGAGAGCGGGTCTGTTATTCACAGCATTTTTTAATCCCTGGAGGATAAAGTTCGGAACCCTCTCGCCGCGACTCACACGGTTCCGGATGTCAGCTACCATCTCGAGAGCGGTTTCCCGTTCTTCAAAATCGCCTTCCTTTTCAATAGCTGTTTCCAGTTCATTCCAAAGTGTTAATGCGGATTTAGCTTCAACGCGGACCTGAATATCCTCGCGCACGCCCTGAGTTCGACGGCTAATGCAAGCATTGTATCCGTCAATGATCGCGTCGATGTCCGACTTCTTCAGCGCGCCACTCTCAATGCGTGCAACTACATCTTCACAGTCGGCCAGAAACTCGGTCATTTGTTTCTTGAAACCAATATTGGGCAGTTCGATTCCAGTTCCGTCCGCTTTGCGAAGGAATGTGCCGGTAAATACGTTTGAATTTTCAGGCTGGAACCGGTAGAGACTGAGGTACCCCTGCTTGACCAGCTGCATGAAGGTGTAGCCCTGAGGACCTCTCACGGGAAAGTAGGAAACACCGTCAAGCACAAAGAACCTCGTCTGCAGTATGCTGTATATTTCTTTGCCTTCGGCAGTCCTGATTTGCACCTTCTTCTCGGCTCCGAACATGAGCGGTCGTATTTCGCCGCGCAGGGTGTCAGAACTCGTCGTTACCAGGTAGTCCTGACCACGAACAATAGGGTGAATGAGGAGGAGTATCAGGACAAAGAGTATTTGACGGTTGGCAAGCCTTTTCATGGCGACAGAGTTAACGGAAGCAATGTGGCCAAATTAATGCATCCGCTGCCGTGCTCCAAATCCCCGTCGGATCGGTGTTATTTCGTTTTTAGCCGCCCAGCTTCCCTTAACGCCTTGGTGATCAGCCACTCCAGTTGCCCATTAGTGCTTCGGAACTCGTCAGCGGCCCACTTTTCCACCGCTTTCAACAATTCAGGATCAATACGAAGTACAAATGGTTTTTTCTGTGCCATCAAAAAATATCCGTCATTTCCACGCCGGCAATCTAGTTGTGCAGCGTCCCCGCATTCACGACGGGTGTTGCATCCTTATCGCCGCAGAGCACTACCATAAGATTGCTTACCATGGCAGCTTTACGCTCTTCATCGAGATCAACAATCTTTTCCCTGCTCAGATGGTCGAGCGCCATCTGCACCATGCTTACCGCCCTTTAAATCTTTTCCTTATAAACAATTAACCCTCGCCAA